>JAEZDA010000076.1 GCA_023433345.1 Bacteroidota bacterium
GCTCCGGACTTCATTGCTGCATCATACATTTCCTCAATGCCGAAATTGCTGATGTTGGCTGCCATCTTTCTCTTTTGCTGAAACCCATAGTCCAGGATCTCTCCAAGTTCATCAAGCCTGCCTTTAAGAAAAGCTTCTTTCATCATTCTCGCCTGTTCCTTTAACTGGTGCATCGCTTCGATACTCTGTTCATTTTGTTCATTCACGTTTTTCACCTGTTCTTTAATGATGGATGCACTTTCACGCGAGGATGCGGTAAAATATAATAGCAGGTTGTTTTCCAGTTCATGCATGTATTGAGGACGAATGCGAAGAGGATTTACAATCACTTTATCATCAGCATAAAATTCCATGAAATTCACACCGCCGAACATTGCAGCGTATTGATCCTGTCTTCCGCCCGCGAGTTTAAGGTCGTTGCGTTCTATTTCAAAAGCATAATGTGCGATATCATAATCACCGAGTGGAAGTTTGAGTTTTTCCACAAATGCTCCGATTATTGCAACTACCAGGGTGGAGGAAGTTCCCAATCCTGATCCGGCAGGAGCGTCTACAAAGGTGCTGAGTCGAAAGCCTTTCGTAAATGCACCATAATCTTTTTGCACGCGATTTATAACGCCCTTCAACAAGTCGAGCGTTCCGTTTATTGGAAGAGCCGGGGAGAGCGGATGTTCCTCACGTTCGTTTCTGTCCAGCGCTTCAACGATAATTACCGGCTCCGATAAAACTTCAATGGTAGCATAGGCCGAAAGCGAAACGGTTACATTTAAAATTGCGCCGCCGTAGAGATCGCAATAAGGACTCACATCTGTTCCGCCTCCTGCAAGCCCGATGCGCAGTGGAGCTTTACTCCGGTATATCATTTATTAATATTTGCGACAAAGATGAATGGAAATTCGGATTATGCCGAAAATAAAAATGTATTTTGACCGCTGCCATATTTTCTATGCTTGATCAATAGGTTTGAACAGTGAGGTGTTATTCCTCTGATTCAGGTAAATGTTAATGCCTTGTTTGCAAAATTATAAGTCTGATTCGGGAAATCGTTTTTGAATTTGTTGTTCTTTTTTGAACATGAGATTGAGAGAAGGATGCGGGAGTTTTGGGGTTGAGGATATTGAGGGGACGGGAGTAGTTAAGACCGGGAGTTTCCTTTGCTGGAAATGAACGCGCAAAATGGGGCCGAATTGACGAATCCTCTATCGGAACTCCATGAACAAACAGGATAATTTTTTCCCCCGGCTTTCCATAACAGCCCCGTAACCGAGGAAAAATGCGGGCTTCATTAGAATTCATATTCCACCATAATCTTTACGGATGCTTGTAAAAGGTTCTGACACGCATTTTTTAGAGTGCAGCAAGGTTAATATAGGACAATTGCACACCTTTTTGGGGTAAAAGTTCTCAAAATTTGAGGTCAACCTGTGGGTTACAAATTTGATTAGAACTATCAAACCCACGTACAGTGCGGCTACGGGCGTTGAAATGGAAAGTCGGACATTAAAAACCCTTAAGCATTGCATCTCGCTTTTTTTAAACCTGCACCGCCCACTTTTCCAATCCCGAAACACATTCAAACCGAAAAAACCGCATCCGTAAGCTTCCCCCAACTGTACTTCCCCTTTTCCTCACGCAAACCGGCAATCAACCCCTCACTGCCCATCTTAAAATAACGGTAAAGCGTATCCGCAATCGAATCAGGATCAGCTTCACAAACCAAACCGACCCTGCCGTGTGGAACAAGCGCTGCCAACCCACCAACATTGGTCACTATCATAGGCACTTCAAAATGATAGGCCAGGGGCGTAACACCGCTTTGAGTGGCATTCCTGTACGGCTGAACAACAACATCTGCAGCACAGAAATAGTTCTTCACCTGCGAATCAGGGATAAAATCTGTATGAAGTATAACGTTACCGGATATACGCAATTTCTCAATTAACTCATCATACTTTTTACGGCTCTCATAAAACTCACCGGCGATAAGCAGTTTGGGAAGTGGCAGATCCTTCTCATTCCACCGCGCCTTAAGAATTGCCATTGCTTCCAACAAAAGATCAAGCCCCTTATATTCCCGTATAAAACCAAAGAACAAAGCAATCTTTTCATCCCTGCCAATATTCAGTGCAACTCTTGCCGCTTCCTTCGAAATGTGCTTCCCGAAATTGTCGTACAGCGGATGTGCCACAGTTCGTACAGGCTTATCCGTTAGCTCCCGACCATCGGCGGCTACTTTTTCACTCATGGTGATGAAAGCATGAACCGACCCGATAAAATATCTGGTAAAAGCCATGTCCCCAAAACGCTTTTCATGTGGCCTGATATTATCAGCAATGCACACAACCCTGGTATGATTGTTCTTTCTTACAATTCGAAGAATCGTGCCCAGGCACGGACCCATGAAAGGGAGCCAGTAACGAACCACGATGATATCCGGCTTCTCTCTCTTCAGGCGTAAACCCGTTCTCAACCAATTAATGGGATTGACAGAATTTATCATTGCACGTATCCTCAGATCCTGAGGTGGCGGCTCAGAAGAGTATTGCGTTGTGCCGGGAAATAAAAAACCCGGGTACTGAAGGGAGAACGTGACTATTTCAGCTTTATGACCTTCCTCAATAAAAGCCCGTGCAAGCCTTTCATTAAAAGTTGCAAGCCCGCCACGCAAGGGGTAAGCAGGACCTATAATGTAAATTCGTTTATGGTTCTCCGTTAGTGGAATGACAGGCAGCGTAAGGTTATTAAAAAAAAGTTACAGCCCAAGCTTCTCTTCCACGAGATAGTTGTTCCTGATGGAAGAATTTCTTGCAATAAGTTCCCCGAGAAAACCTGCGAGAAACAACTGCACACCTATAACAATTGAAATAATGCCGATATAAAACAATGGCCGGTCCGTCATATTGTACTTCTGAAAAGCAAACTTTGCCACGAACAGGTAGATCCAAATTAGCAGACCGCCAAAGAAAACAATACTGCCCCACAACCCGAAGAAGTGCATCGGCTTCTTGCCAAATTTGCCAACGAACATTATGGAACCAAGGTCCAGAAAGCCATTCACAAAACGTTCCCAGCCAAATTTTGTTACGCCATATTTTCTCGGGCGGTGCTCAACAACTTTTTCGCCGATCTTTTTAAAGCCACTCCATTTTGCCAACACAGGAATGTAACGGTGCATTTCACCATACACTTCAATTGTTTTCACCACCTTGTTCCGGTACGATTTCAACCCGCAATTGAAATCATGGAGTTTAATGCCCGAACTTTTTCTTGCTGCAGCATTGAATAATTTTGATGGAAGATTCTTTGTAAGTGTATTATCGAAACGCTTCTTCTTCCAACCACTTACCATATCGAATTTATCCCGGATGATCATATTGTATAACTCGGGGATCTCATCCGGACTATCCTGCATATCTGCATCCATCGTGATCACAACCTCCCCTGAGGCAACCTTAAAGCCTTCATTAAGCGCCGCACTCTTGCCATAGTTGCGTTGAAATTTGATCCCTTTTATTCTTGAATTCCTCCTGCTCAGATCTTCCACCACGGTCCACGATTCGTCGGTGCTGCCATCATCAACCATAATTATCTCGTAGCTGAAATTATTTTCAAGCATCACGCGTTCTATCCATGCTGCAAGTTCCGGCAGAGATTCATCTTCATTAAACAATGGTATCACAACAGATATCTGCATGCAAAGTTTTTAGGTGTTGATGGTGCGTTGGTGGTGGCTTTTATGTATGGCCATCAATATCATTGAAATAAGAATGGTAACAACGGCACCAACGAAAAGGTAGAAAAAGATCGTCATAGAGGTTTGAAGTGTTACATAATATTCCTTTGCCTGGAGAACCATCGTTTCTATTTCCGCCGGTGTTTTATCACCAGCTTTCACAAGCTCTGCACGATAGTTTTGCGCCATTTCCTCTTTCATGGCCGGTGTCATCTTTAAAAATCCGAATGTAAAGGCGACCATTAAAAATGTTACCATAATAAAACATTTGAAACCTTGCGAGAAATAGGTTTTGAATGTTTTGAGCACTTCCATTCTGCTATACGCAATGAGCGTCCACGCAATGCCAGCGATATAAATGGCATAGGTGATGAACTTCAACTGCCCTTCAAAATTGCCGAGCCTTGCATAAATGCCAATGGAAACGGCAATCATCAGAATACCGGTGATCAGTCCTTTTAAAGTTGGGCTGAGATTTATCATTGGCTCAGGAGGATTTGGTTTTGATGGATAGTGCCATAAACACGTCCCCGCAGTTCGGTATCAATAAAGACATTATTAGCGGACAGCGAGCGGTTTTGATCGACCGCAAAAGTATAAGTTTCGGCGGGATTAAAAAGGGTAAGGTCGGCAGGCTCGCCCTTTTGTATTTTGGGAATAGGAAGACCAAAAATTCGACGCCCGTTTGTAAGCAGCTTTACAAGTTTCTCCGGATCTGTTACCTTTTTCCCAACAGCTCCAAAAACAGTTTGAACGCCTGCCATTCCGAATCTTGCATATTCGAATTCGCAGTCTTTTTCATCGCTGTGCCATGGAATGTGGTGGGAAGCGACACAATCGATCAACCCTTCTTCTATTGCCTCCACAAGGGCTGCCACATCTGCCGGGGTACGGAGCGGAGGGTAAACTTTGAGATTCGTATCATATGATGCAAGATCAGCATCTGTAAATGTTAAGTGATATGGCGTTACCGAGCAGGTGATCTTCAACCCATCTTCCTTTGCCTTGCGGATATGGTTGATTCCCTTTTTTGTGGAAACGCCGGTGATATGGAGTTGCGAGCCAGTATATCTGACTAACTCAATATCCCTGGAGATCATTAACTCTTCGGAAAGAGCGGGAATTCCGGGAAGTCCCAGTTTTGTGCTGTGGAGGCCCTCATTAACCAGGCCCTGCGGATTGAGAGCCTGATCTCCCGGCACCTGGATGAGACGCGAATTCACAGGAAGGACGTACTGCAGGGCTTTCAGCATGATACCGGGATCGCGCAAACCTTTCGCACCCTCCGAAAATGCGATCGCGCCGGCTGCATGCATATCGTACATTTCGGCCAACACCTTACCTTCTGACTTGGCGGTGATACTGCCAATCGGGTAGATGGTCACCGGAACATCCTTTCTAAGGAGATACTCTATGGCACTGCTGCCGGAACCGGCATAAGGAGAGGCCAGCACCATCACGGCGGTAAAGCCTCCTGCAGCGGCTGCGCGGGCGCCAGACTCGATGGTTTCGCGGTATTCAAAACCGGGCCCGGCAAAATCGGCAAACACATCAACCCAACCTGCACTCACGCATAATCCCGGCTGGGAGATCTCCATTATACCACCAATACTATCTATCTCGTTTTCAATGGATTCAATTTTGCCATCCTTAATCAGGATATCAGCAGAACGAAGGTGGAAGGGGGAGTTCTCGGAGAATACTTTTACCTGCTTTAGTAGAACCTTCATTATTTAAGAATTACACAAATATCGGGAAATTCCGTTCACAAGCTCTGAGAACCATAGAATAGCGCAGCAATCCGGGTTAAAATGCTATCTATCAAAATAAAGGGGTTTGAAAAAAATTAAAATAAGCAAATTCGGTAATGTATGGGGATAGATAGGGTAAAAAAAAATCTAACAAAAGAGGGTGATCTTTCAGTTATTTTTAACAATAATGATTAAGTTTGAGGCGGCGATTTTAAGTTATTGTTACCAATGAGTTAGGTAAATATCTCTTAAAGGCGAACCAACTGATCCCAACCCACTGTTGATCCAATTTTTCCCTAAGACCCCTGCACCCGTGTAAACGTGCGAAAACACTGCTGTTAAACTGCAGTGACTATAAGTTGTGAGTATTAATTATTTCAAATAAAGGTGTTTATGAAAAAAATGTACATGTCTGCATTTATTGGTAAAATCACGTTCCTGGTTCTCTGCGGATTATCATTTCTTGTTCCTGTAACGGCGCAGACAGTGGTAATTAACACCGGTACTCCCGGTATTCCGGCTTATAATGCCGGTCCTATTTATCGTTCCACTGCGGGCAGTGCTTATGATGCCAGCAGGTACACTTACCTTTTCACGCAAGATGAACTCGCGGCGGTGGGTATCACCCCGGGCGCAATGATCTCGCAGGTGGGTTGGGCGAAAAATAATTCAGCAACAACTAACGGCGGCGCGATCTTCAGGGTTTTCATGAAGAATTCAACGGCAACTACTTTTGCGCTTGCTTCAGAAACCTGGGCGAACCTTATTACCGGTGCTACCATGGTATATGAAAATCTTTCGCAAACAATACCCGCTACCACAGCACCCGCATTTATACCATTCACCTTAAATACTCCGTTCACCTACACCGGCGGATCGCTGGAGATATCGACAGAGTGGGATATTAATGCTGTTGCAGGTAATGCAACAACGGCTACTTTCGAGTGGCTGTGGAATACGGTTACAGACAGAATTTACGGTACAGGTCAAACGGTTCTCGCAAATGCGGGAACTTTGTCTTCTACGAGTAATTCAATTTCAGACATTGATAACCGCCGGCCATTAACACAGTTAACCTTTACACCAGGCGGTCCATGTACAAATCCTCCAACACCTGGTACTGCCACCAGTTCAACTGCAAATACCTGCCTTGGCGTTCCATTCACCCTTACCTATTCCGGCGGTACTAACGGTACCGGGCAAACGATTCAGTGGCAAAGTTCACCTGACGGCGTTGCATGGACAGATATACCGGGTGCCACTTCTGCATTCTTCACCACATCTCAAACTGTAACCACTCAATACCGGGTTCTTGTTACATGCGGTGTTGGAGTAGGTTCAAACGTTGTTATTGTGAATTCACCCGTGGCCGTGCAGGGAACCTTTACAATTGATAAAACCTTGCCGCCCAGCGCCACAAACTTCCAGTCATTCAACGCGGCCTACGATTTCATCCGCTGCGGTATTTCAGGGAATGTGATATTTAACGTATTCAACGGCCCTTATAATGAGCAACTCATTATGACCGAAGTTCCACTAGCGGCGATCGATAGAACGGTAACCTTCAACGGAAACGGACAGGCAATTGAATTCATTTCAGCTAACACCAACGAAAGGGCGGTTATAAAACTTAACGGTGCCGATTTCATCAACTTCAACAACCTTGTAGTAAATACGCTTGGTTCCACCACCACAGATTTTGGTTTCGGTTTTCACCTGATGAATGATGCAAACAATAACAGCATCATTGGTTGTACTATCAACATGAACACCACTTCAACATCCGCAAACTACGCGGGTATTGTTGTTAGCGGCTCTGCAACCTCATCAACCGGAACTGGTTCAACTTTAAGTGATGACAATATAATTGCAAATAATACTATCAATGGCGGATACCTTGGTATATCGCTGGTGGGAAGCACAACGGAAGCCAACAGGAACAACGTGATCACCGGCAACACGGTAAATGACTTCCATAACTATGGTATTTATGTAAACGGTACTTTCGGAACCATCGTTGAAGGCAACACCATCCAGCGCCCGACACGTTCAATTTCAGCAACAACCGCTTACGGAATCTATTTCACCAGCCTCAGTGTAAGTGCAGAGGTAAGCAGAAATAAGATCTCTAATCCCTTTGGTGGCGACAACGGTTCCACCAACGATTTCCATGGAATATTCTTTACCGGTGTAGATGCGCAGCCCGGTTTAGAAAACAGGGTGGTGAACAATGCTATTTACAATTTTACCGGAAGCGGGAATGTAGTAGGTATCAATAATACCAGTTCCGATAACCTGTTCATTTATCACAATACAATCTCTCTTGATGGTGATGCGCCATTAACAAGCAACTCCAATTATTCAAGAGGTATCTATCAAACCACCTCGGCATTTGGTATTGATATCAAGAATAATATTATCAGCATTACCCGCGGCGGCGCTTCAAATAAGCATGGATTTTATTTCAATACCCCTGCAAGCTCCATCACCTCCAACTATAATAATATATACATCGAGCCTACTGTTACAAATGCTTTCGTAGGTTTCGGAGCAGGCGCAAATCAAGCCACGCTCGCAAACTGGCAAACAGCCACCTCCCAGGATGCAAATTCTGTTTCTGTAGCCCCGATCTTTGCAGGAGCAGTGGCCGGAAACTTTACGCCCACAAACGCAAGCCTCGATAACCTGGGTACTCCGGTAGGAGTTACGAACGATATTGATAACGCCGTTCGAAGCGCCACCACACCTGATATGGGTGCGGTTGAATTTACACCTGGCCCTTGTACTAATCCGCCATCACCTGGTACGGTTACAAGTTCTACAGTTAACACCTGTCACGGTGTTCCGTTTACGCTGATCTACTCAGGAGGAACCTTTGGCACGGGTCAAACTATTCAATGGCAAAGCTCTCCTGATGGAGTTACCTGGACGGACATTCCTGGTGCTACTAGTCTTTCTTTAAATACAACCCAAACAGCTACCACGCAATACAGGGTATTGGTTACCTGCGGTGTTTCTGTGGGTTCTGCTGCAGTAACGGTGAATTCACCTGCTTTGATACAGGGCGATTACACAATCGACAGGTTGCTACCGGCGAGCGCCACTAACTTCCAGTCATTTAACGCAGCTTATGATTTCATCCGTTGCGGTATTTCGGGCCATGTGAGATTTCATGTGGCAAACGGACCTTACAATGAGCAGTTGATAATGACCGAAGTGCCGAATGCGGCGATAGACAGAACAGTAACATTTAATGGTAATGGCCAGGTGATAGAATTCGTTTCTATAAATACAAATGAAAGGGCCGTCATTAAATTAAACGGGGCCGATCACATTCACTTCAATAATCTTGTGGTTAATTCCCCGGGAACAACCACTTCAGAATATGGTTTTGGTTTCCACCTGATGAATGATGCGAACAACAACAGTATTGTAGGATGTACCATCAACCTGAATACTACTTCAACTTCTGCGAACTATGCAGGTATCGTGGTAAGTGGATCCAACACATCTTCTACCGGTACCGGTTCAACATTGAGCGACGATAACATCATCGCCAATAATACCATCAATGGTGGTCTGTTAGGTATCTCCCTTGTAGGCAGCGCGACTGAAGCTAACAGGAACAACGTGATCATTTCAAATACGATCAACGATTTCCATACCTATGGTATCTATGTGCTGGGCTCTTTCGGAACGATCGTAGAAGGAAACAATATTCAAAGACCTACGAGAACCGTTTCTGCAGCTACAGCCTATGGTATATACTTCACTAATCTTAGCGTAAGCGCGGAGATCACCAAGAACAGGATCTCGAATCCATTCGGTGGAGACAATGGTTCAACCAATGATTTTAACGGTATCTTCTTTACAGGTAATGATGGATTCTCGGGCCTGGAAAACAGGATCGTGAACAACCTTATTTACAACCTGACAGGTAGTGGTGATGTGGTAGGTATAAACAATACGGGTTCCGACAATGTGCTGATCTACCACAACACCATTTCAATTGATGGCGATGCCACCCTCACCACCGCAACTAACTATGCCCGCGGTTTTTATCAAACCACCCAGGCAGCCAATATTGATT
>JAEZDA010000125.1 GCA_023433345.1 Bacteroidota bacterium
AGGCAGTCGCTATAATCGTAGATCGTCCGATCCCTCACTACGTTCGGGATGACTTTTAGGATTGGTGGCTTTGGCGACTGCAAGCAGTCGCAGCAATCCTACATCGTAAATCGTACGTCGTAAATCGGAGTGTTTTCTCCCTTCGATCTAAATGACAATTGCAGGATAGTGTTTTGGCGAGTGCAAGCAGTCGCAATAATCGTACATCGTAAATCGCACATCGTAAATCGTAAATCGTGAATCGGTGGGTTGTCTCCCTTCAGTCGAAATGACAATTGCAGGTTCTGTTTTGGCGACTGCAGGCAGTCGCAATAATCTTTAAATCGTAAATCGTACATCGTAAATCGGAGGGTTTTCTCCCTTCAATCGAAATGACAATTGCAGGTTTTATTTTGGCGACTGCAAGCAGTTGCAGCAATCCTACATCGTAAATTGTACATCGTAAATCGGTGGGTTTTCTGCCTCCGGTCGAATTACAATTGCAGGTATTATTTTGGCTAGAGGCAGTCGCTATAATCGTAGATCGTCCGATCCCTCACTACGTTCGGGATGACTTTTTGGAGTGGTGGCTTTGGCGACTGCAAGCAGTTGCAGCAATCCTACATCGTAAATCGTACATCGTAAATCCTTACACCCTCCAATCAATCGGCGCCATTCCTTGTTTTCGAAGAAGTTCATTTGTTTTAGAAAAATGCCTGCAGCCGAAAAACCCTTTATCTGCTGAGAAAGGAGAGGGGTGGGCTGCTTTCAGCACGTGATGTTTGGTTTCATCGATGAGCTCCTGTTTATTTTGTGCGAATTTTCCCCACAGGAGAAATACGAGACCTTCTTTTTGATCGGAAAGAATTTGTATCACGCGGTCTGTAAAATCGGCCCAGCCATGGTTTGCGTGGCTGAAAGGTTCACCCGCACGAACAGAAAGTGCGGCATTCAAAAGAAGGACACCTTGCTGAGCCCAATGTGTAAGATTTCCTTTTTGAGCATCGATCTGCAGGCCGATATCTGAGCGCAATTCTTTAAAAATGTTTATCAATGACGGAGGCGGCTTGATACCATCCGGAACGGAAAATGACAGTCCGTGTGCCTGCCCGGCACCGTGATACGGATCCTGGCCAAGGATCACCACCTTCACCTTGTCGAATGGGGTTTGATCAAACGCATTAAAAAAAAGTTGCCCTGGAGGATAAATCGTTTTGCCATTTATCTTTTCCATTCGCAAAAATGTGGCGAGTTGCAAGAAATATGTTTTAGAAAACTCCTCCTTAAGAACTTCTTTCCAGGAAGGGTGGATGTGTACGTCCATAAGAAGCGAAAAGTAAAAAATAAAAGTGAAAAGGCCCAGGCGACAGGGTGGAGGCCACAAGGTTCATGGTGCAAGCTAAAGGAACTGTGTTTGAGGAAAGACCTTAAAAATTCCGGATTTCGTGATCTTTTTAATTCTGGGAAGCGGATAGGGTAAACTCTGTATTTTGAATTTTAACTTTTGACTTTTGAATTAAAGCCTGCTTCAAAGTAATTGCTATATTTGCAGCCGCTTTTCCAGGTCCGGTAGCTCAGCTGGATAGAGCATCAGCCTTCTAAGCTGAGGGTCATTGGTTCGAATCCAATCCGGATCACAACGTACACTGCATCAAAGCCCTTTTTGGGGCTTTTTTGTTTGTAGACGCCCCTAAAGGGATCAACGCAGTTAAACCAATTTTTATTGACGCCCTCAAAGGATCAACGCAGTCAAGTATCTCCTAAGAACGCAGAATCTTTGGGAACAAAAGAGCTTTTCGCATATTTGTTTCCACTTTATTTTAAAGTCATCCGCTGTACAAACCCCCGCTCAAATTTGAGCGTGTACATGTACCCGCTCATTTATGAGCGACAGGTTGCCGAAACGAAAGAAATTTTTTTGTGCAAGCACGTGCAAACTAAAACCGTTTGGCCTCCTTTATTTGCAGATCATTAACAAGGGCGAATAAAACCTTTGGCATTTATGCGAGTCAAATGCGTAAAGCAGGATCATGAAACGCCATACCCATCTCGCGCGGCTAAGAAAGGCAATAAACTCCTGCCACCGCCGCATGGCAGAATTCCTGAACATTTCTACAGATACCTATATTAAGGCGGAGGTTCGTCAAAGAAGTTTGACCACTTCAGCGCTTGTAAAGCTTTCGCCTTTGTCTGTTGCGTTTGAAAGTGTGGAAAGGGAAAGCGGATTTCCATTTGGTATGCTCAACTGCAATGAGCTGGTGTTAAAAAACCACGTCCGCCACCTCAAATCGAGATTGGTTCATATTAAAAAGGAGAGGGAAAGGCTTTCACATTCGTTGAGATACATAAAAGAAAACTGGCGGGCAGGTTCGGCGCATCTCAACCACCTGTTAAGCGTGAAGATGAGGGTTCCCGAAAATGATGCGTGCGTGGATCTGCTTAATGAAGGAATAGAAAAGCTGCAGGCGAGGCTTAGGATCTTTTCGCCCGATCAACAACGATTTCTTGAGCATTACATTGATCTACTTACCGACCAGGAAAAATGCCTGGAGGAAATGTTGGCGGGGTGAATGTTCCTATACGTTGAATTTGTAACAAACTTTGTCTCTTTGCGGCTTTGCGCGAAAGTTTCCCGCAGATTTCCGCAAATTGAACTGCACGCTGATTATGGGTGATCAGTTTTGTTAGGTCACGGAGTTACACAGAGGAACGGAGGTCCACTGAGAGAACTATTCTGATTAACTCTTAATTCTTAATTCTTAATTTTTAATTTCCAGGCCACGGAGTTCCACGGAGGAACGGAGATCCACAAAGAGATCTTTTTTTAATTTTAAATTTTTACTTTTTAATTTAAGGACACCGGCCCGGCGAAATATGCGCGCGCATTCCTTTCTGCGTTAGGGATAGGCAGCCCTACCGTGTAGGGCAGATAGCCCGGCGCCCGGCCGAAGGGTCGGGCGCAACGCCCTGCAAACCATTAATCGTAAATAGTAGCGGGATTTTAGGATCTTAGGGACAATAAACAGGTTTTGTTTCGAAGTTCGGTTTGGTATTTCGCACATTGTATATTTTATCTCGTACATCGGAATTGTACAATGTAATCATTCTATATACGAAAAAATTTGTATAGAAAGGTCGGAAACTTTCCACCGACTTTGTTAAAATAGGTTTGATTGGTACGTTTTTAGATATTACTTTTGTTAAAAATCGAAAAACCTGTTTGATAATCAGTTCATCAGCAGGCATTGATTGTTCACAAAAACTAAAAGCATATATGAAACGAAAAATTGCGTTGTTTGTGTCCTTTGCCGTTTTAGGTTTTGGGGCGTTTGCACAAAACAATACGCGTCCAACAAAAAAACCTGCTTTATTCGGTTTGCATGCCAATGCACTGGATTTTAACACGATTGAATCCTTTAAAGAGGATAATTCTAATTTCCGGAACATTACGAAGTTAAAAGACATGTCTTTCGGTGCATCGCTTGCTTACTGGAAAGGGATCACGAACAAACTTGATTTCTCCGTTAGGCTAAGCGGCGCATTTCATGATTATGCTGAAGATGTAAACCGTACAACCAATAAAACAGGTTTCGGTCTTGAGCTTGAACCTTCATTGCATCTTCGTCCTTTCAACGATAATGTAGTTGTAAATCCGTTCCTTACTGCAGGTATCGGCGGCGGACTTTATGCACAGGAATTTGCTGCCTTTGTACCAACTGGTTTGGGGTTGCAATTCAATGTGAAGAGTTCTACATACTTTACCGTTCAGGCGAACTATCGTTGGAGTCTTTCAAAGGATGATCTGAAAGATCACCTGATGTTCTCTATCGGTTTCCTTCAAAGAATGGGGCCAGATGTTCCGGATGTTGTAGTACCTCCACCGCCACCACCGGTTGTTGACCGCGATAATGATGGCGTTTTGGATAGCGTAGACAGATGTCCTGATACTCCGGGTCTTGCAGAACTGGAAGGTTGCCCGGATAGGGATGGAGACGGAATTGCTGATGACCAGGATAAATGTCCTGACCAGGCTGGAACCGCTAAATACGAAGGTTGCCCAATACCTGATACAGATGGTGATGGTGTAAATGATGAAGAAGATAAGTGTCCGAATGAAGCAGGTCTAGCCCGCTACCAGGGTTGTCCTATTCCTGATGGAGACGGTGACGGAGTAAATGATGAAGAAGATAAATGTCCTACTCGTCCTGGCCCTGCATCTAACAGCGGTTGCCCTGAAATTGCAAAAGCAGTTATTGAAAAAGTGAATTTTGCAGCAAAGAATGTATTCTTCTCTACAGGAAGCTACAAACTGTTGCCAAAATCTTACAAGTCTCTGGACGAGGTAGCTAAGTTGATGAAAGAAGATGAGTCTTTGAAAATCGACATCGATGGTCATACCGACAGCCAGGGATCTTCTGAAAGCAACCAGGTTCTTTCTGATAATCGTGCAGGTGCTGTTAAAGAATACCTGATTAAGAAAGGAGTTGATGCCAGCAGATTGAAAGCAACAGGATATGGTGAAGACAAGCCGGTTGCAGACAATAACACTGCTGCAGGTCGTGCGAAGAACAGAAGAACAGAAATGACTGTTCGTAATTTCTAAGAAATAGTCTTTAAATGATAGAAAGTCCCCGGTTCGCCGGGGATTTTTTTTATCCCCTTGCCTAAACAATTACTGACGATTACCTGGTGGACTTATGATTTATAAAATGGAATTGCTGTAAATAATAGTTCAGCGTCTTAATGCGTCATCGATATCCGTTGAAGGTGAAAAGTCGTACTTCGTGTATGCGGCACAGTTAGGGTCGCTGGTTATATGTGGGAATTTGCTTACTTTGAAATTAGTTCGAAAATTATATTCTTTAAATACCGAAACTGACTATGCGAATATTCACTTTGTTTCTTCTTTCTGCAACCACAATTTTCTTCGGAGCCTGTAAGGAGAAAAAGCATACTTCACAATCGACAGACGGCCTGGCTTCTTTCAGTGCGCAAACACTGAAGAATGATGTTGCCATCCTTGCCTCTGATTCTTTTATGGGTCGCAAGCCTTTCACGAAGGGCGAAGCACTCACAATTGATTATTTAGAAAAGCAATTCAAATCGATCGGTGTTGAACCGGGCAATGGCAACAGTTTTTTTCAAAAGGTGCCCATGGTTAACATACTTGCAGAGGCAGCGCCGGGGATGGAAATAAGATCTGGTTCGAACAAGTTTTCTCTTAAAGCATTTGATGATTATGTGATATGGACAGACAAGCCCGATTCAAACGTGCGGGTGGAGAATAGTGAATTGGTATTTGCAGGTTACGGCGTTGTTGCACCGGAACATAACTGGAATGATTATGAAGGAATAGATGTGAAAGGAAAGATAGTAATGGTAATGGTTAATGATCCCGGCTACTGGGCTGGCGATACAACTTTATTTTTTGGGAACACGATGACCTACTACGGAAGGTGGACCTATAAATTTGAAGAAGCCGCGAGGCAGGGAGCTAAAGGTTGCCTTGTCATTCACAATACGAGAGCTGCCAGCTATCCTTTCACTGTTCCTCAAAAGAATTTTAATACCTCAAGATTAAAACTTGACAACCGCGGGAAGGGCAGGCAGGATTGCGATGTGATTGGTTGGATCACTGAGTCTTCCGCGAAAAGATTATTTACTGAAGCAGGTTTCGATTCCTCATTATTGAAAAAAGCTGACCAGCGTGGTTTTCGGGCAGTTCCGTTAGGCCTCTCTGCATCCACATCTATGAAGGTGAAGGCTGATTACAATACATCAAATAATGTCATTGCGAAAATATCCGGATCTAACCGTGCAGATGAAGTTATTATATACACTGCTCACTGGGATCATTTGGGAATCGGCAGGCCTGATGCTTCAGGAGATTCAATTAACAACGGCGCTTTGGATAATGCCACCGGTACAGCCGGACTCCTTGAGCTCGCGCGGGCATTTAAAAGTATGAAAAGCAAACCGGAGCGAACGATCGTTTTCCTGGCTGTAACTGCTGAAGAGCAAGGTCTCTTAGGATCGCAGTATTATGCGGAAAACCCGATCTTCCCTGTCACCAAAACAGTTGCGAATATAAATATGGATGGCCTTAACAGGTTCGGCTCAACGAAGGATATTGTTGTTATTGGTGAAGGTCAGTCGGAGCTTGAAGACTACCTTAAAGAGGAAGTTGAAAGATCCGGGGGCTACATTTCTTTCGACACCCATCCTGAAGCTGGTTCATATTACCGGTCTGATCATTTCAATTTTGCAAAGGCTGGTGTGCCGGCCCTGTACACAAGAAATGGTATTGATGTGATAGGCAAGGGCAAAGATTATGGCCAGCAGCTGAAAGATGAATACACTGCAAATAACTATCATCAGCCCTCTGATAATTATGACCCTGCAACATGGACGATGGAAGGAGCCATCAGCGATCTCAAACTTCTGTTTCTACTTGGAAGGCGCATGGCTTTTGAAGAAAGATGGCCGCAGTGGAAAGCGAATTCAGAATTTAAGGCGATCCGCGAGAAGAGCAAAAGATAATAGTTTATTTTAACCGGGATTTTCGGGTATCCTTAACCGTTATGGCATCAGAAGTTTCCCGATCCGGCCGTTTCCTCCTGCAAAGAAAACGGCATTTCCTGTTTTCGCTTTTCGCACAGCATGAAAGCCTGTGGAGGTAAGGGGCTTCCACGTATATCCGTTGTCGTTAGTAATTTCCGCTCCGTTCAATCCGCAGGTCACCCATGTTTCTTTTTTGATAAATTCAACACAACTGCGGTAGCCGCGGGGAGGTATGGAAGGTGTCTCCCAGGTTGAACCTCCGTTTGAAGTGAAGAAACAGTTATTGATCGTATCATCCTTTGCATAAAAATCTCCTCCAACCACCATCATGTGTTTGCGGCTCTTTACAGCGAGGGAATTTGCCCCGACCGATTCTTTGGGGTTTGCAAAAGGGATGTTCATTTTTTTGTTGCGAATGAACAGATTTGAAGTGGAGCCGCCGGTTATAAATGCCGCCTCGCTTTTGGTTAGTTTGCGAATATTCGTGCCGCTTGACGCGAAACAGGCTTCACCCGTGCTCGCCAGTGGTCTTCCTTCGTAAGGGATGGGCTGCCACGATCTTCCGCCGTCAAATGTTCTTGCCACATAAAACCTGCCGCCGATCGGGTCGCCGATAACAATTCCGCTTTGTTCATTCCAAAACTCCATCGCATCCAGGAACATCGCCGAAGCAGTGTCGCGAAAAACCTCCTTCCATGTTTCTCCGCCATCCACCGTACGTAAAATATAAGCTGGCGAGGCTATTGACATGATGACAGCGGTAACATTGTCAAAGGCCTCAATATCCCTGAACTCCGATTTTTCAAATCCCTTTACCGGCATCCATTTCCAGGTTTTGCCGGCATCTAAGGAACGGCCCACCATGCCATTACTACCGCTCACCCAAACGGTGTTGTCGTTTACTACACTCAAACCTCGAAATGATGACCTGGTTCCCTCTGTTAAAAGCTCAACTGATTGCGCACTGACGGATGCGTAAAGTATGATTGATATAAAGATTAATGTGGCTTTCATATAGAACAAAGTGTTTTCACAATGTAAGAAAAATGAGCATTTCAACTTACTCTTCTTTTGCCATTAGCTTTTACCTTTCACCCTGTGGCTTCCTTTACATCTTTTGCCCTACTTTTGAAACATGAGTTATAATTATCTGCCGCTTGATAAGAGCCATACTGATTTCAAGCAGGTAAAAAACCTGCTGGCTTTTGATCAATTAGTTTCAATAACCTTTGCTGCGCACGAAAAAATTCTCATGTGCAGGGAGTATCTTGATAAAAGGCTGTCGTCGTCTAACGAACCTTTTTATGGGATAAACACCGGCTTTGGCTTTTTGCAAAATGTTCGCATTGATAATTCACAGTTAAAAGAATTGCAGGAGAACCTTATCCGCTCACATGCATGCGGAATGGGTGAGCGTGTTCCGAAGGATATAGTTAAGCTGATGGTGATGCTCAAGATAAAATCTTTGAGCTATGGCCATTCAGGAGTGCAGATCGACACGGTTAAGCGCCTGATGGATATGTATAATAGCGATGTGTTTCCGATAGTTTATACCCAGGGTTCACTCGGAGCCTCCGGGGATCTTGCTCCTCTAAGTCATCTTTGCCTGCCGCTGCTTGGCGAAGGAGAGGTGATGCATGAAGGCAGGGATTATCCGGCTGCAGATATATTGAGGAAATTTGGCTGGAACGCCATCTCTCTTCAGAGCAAAGAAGGCCTCGCCTTGATAAATGGCACCCAATTCATGAGCGCCTATGGATTATATAATCTTGTACAGGCGGATCGTTTGTTGCAATGGGCCGATATCATCGCCGCTATAAGTTTTGATGCATTTGGCTGCGTAGCTGATCCGCTAAACGAAAACATTCATAGAGTTAGGTCGCACAAGGGCCAGGTTGATACCGCAGCAAGATTATATGAACTTCTCAAAGGCAGCGGGATCCTCAGTTCGAAAAAAGAGCAGGTGCAAGACCCGTATTCATTCCGCTGCATCCCGCAAGTGCATGGAGCCACGCGTGATACATTTGAATATGTGAAATCTGTTTTCATTAAAGAGATTAATTCAGTTACCGACAATCCCAATGTTTTCCCTG
>JAEZDA010000034.1 GCA_023433345.1 Bacteroidota bacterium
GTATCCCAATCCCTCGGTTTCACACCTTAGGTTGTTGGTGAAATCATCCGATAAATCAGTGGCGAAAGTTAGGGTGTTGGATATGCAGGGAAGGGTTTTGGCGGAATACAGGGTCGTACCCGGAGAGCTAAAAATGATCGGTGAAAAGTTAAGGCCCGGAAATTACATCATAGAAGTGCAGCAGGGAAAAAGGCGCAAGAGCTTGAGAGCTATTAAATTATAGCGTATCTGAACCAATAAAAACAGGTCCCCGGAGCTATTATAAGCCCGGGGCCTTCTTTATATAAAACCAAATTATTTTCTGGAATCGGGCCCTTTTGGATATTGAAATCAGCTCACGGGGCCTGTGGCGGGTGCCGCTGCCAAACTAGCGTGTGTCGACACAATCCCCGGAACTAGCGGGGGCCGACACAGTCCCCGAAACCAGCGGAGGGCGACACAACTTTTTCAGAATTTCAGAGAATAATTACGGATGTCGCGTGAAAATTAGGTTTTCCGGCTATGTGTGTAACCCCGGCTATCTGTAATAAGACTGCGTGCATATTGAAATTAAACGTCACGCGAAATAAGAGGGCTTATATGGGTAATAAAGTTTTATTGACTTTCAATGGTATATATAACCAATATAGATTGTATTGTAAAAAAACATTAAAAAATTTGGATAAAAGTAAATCTGCGACTATTTTGCAGCCGTATTTTTACCATTTACCCGTTTTTTTACTGCGCCTTTTTACGAAGCTGCACGGAAGACCGGGTGCTAACCGGCTTTATTAAGCAGTATCCCCGACAAACCCCTCACAGGTTAAACCCTGGCCACTATCCCTGAAGCACCTCCAACGCCCCTAAGCACATCCTTTGAGATTCCATTAACCACGGAAAAAACAACCAAACTAACTGAACCATGCAAAAGTCACATCACTGCGAGCCTGCAGTAGTGAACCTTCCCCAAAGCAATAAATCTGTTGTGTCATTTATTATACCTAAACCATCGTTTATGCGATCCTCTTTACCTGAAACTACCGGAAAGAACTTTGTTTTTGTCCGGTCGTTAAATTTCATGCTTTCAACCGTACTACTTATGGCTGCACTATTCGCAGCGAATAGCACCTCTGCCCAACAGGCGAGTAAGTACATATTTCAAACCTCGGGCTCTGCGTCCCTTGTTGTTGACCGCAACGGCGCTGCAGTTAACATGGGCACGGGAACCACTACGCTTGTGGGTGCAAGCCAGGATGATGGGCGTTCGGGCATAATAAATATCGGCTTTACTTTTCCATTTATGGGAAGTAATGCAACGCAATTTTCTGCATCTTCAAACGGGGCAATTCGTTTGGGAGGTAGCCTGATCGCAACCTCAGCTTATGGTAATTCTTTTCCTGTAGCCAGTCAGCAGATCATTGCTCCGTTTTGGGGAGATCTGGCAACCGCTTCAAACGGGAAAGTGCATTATAAGGTTCAGGGAACTTCACCCAATCGTGTGCTGATTGTGGAGTTTCTGAACATGGAGATCAATTATAACAGTTCTTCGGCAAACGGCACTTACCAGGCACGGCTATACGAAAATGGAATAATCGA
Organism: Bacteroidota bacterium; assembly: GCA_023433345.1. Classification (GTDB taxonomy): domain Bacteria; phylum Bacteroidota; class Bacteroidia; order Chitinophagales; family Chitinophagaceae; genus Ferruginibacter. The sequence goes on from JAEZDA010000034.1 coordinate 1,576, forward strand.
GTTTGTTTATGGAGGGATGTCTGTGGGAAATGTGGCAACAAATACAACAAACAACAGGAACTATGCTGTAGGTTTCTCAGAGAATACCGGTGCCGACAACCAGTTTAGTGTAGATATAGATGCGCCCTACGCAACAAGTACCACAGGAACCCGGATAATTAATACAATCAATACAACGGGTGCGATCGCGGGATTAACAAGTACATCTGATGGCAGCAGGAGAAGTTTCACTTTTATCCCAAATGGATACCGCAGTCAAATGATTTCATTGAGCTACGGAAGTAATACATGGTGTGCCGGTGAAGCCCGGAATGTTACCGTAACCATTAAAAACATCGGAAACCTTGCATGGGATGATGTTGGGAAAGACATTAATATCGGTTTGAAGTGGAATGTAGACAGTGATTATGGCGGTGAACCTAGTTTCATCACTCGTCAGGATGCAGCGGGTTTAGCCCCGGGCGCTACTGCTACATATACTTTCCCCGGTGTTGTTCCTCCAACAGGCACAGGAACTGAGAACCTTACTGCCGACGTAGTTTATGAAGCTGTGTCATGGTTTGGAAACAATAATAGTTTTGTAGGGCCGGGAAATACCGTTATAACATCTCCCGCAATCACAAAAGCCGCCCAGCCCAGCGCAACTACAGTTTCCGGTGGCGGTACATTTTGTAACAGCCGTGTGATCACTGCTTCAGGTGGCACAGGCGGAACGATCTATTTCCAGGGAACAACAAGCGGCGGAACTTCAACTGCAACTGCCTCAACTTCTCAAACTGTTACAACATCGGGTACATACTATTTCCGGTCGCGCAACAACACCACGGGATGCTGGGGTGCAGAAGGAAGTACTACTGTAACTATAAATACTACTCCGGTTATCAGCGTTCAGCCGCAATCGCAAACTATTTGCGAAGGCGCTGCTTTGAACCTTAGCGTTACTGCTTCGGGTACACCTGCCCCAACCTACCAATGGAAAAGAAATGGTGTGAATATCAGTGGAGCTACATCTTCAACCTACAGCGTACCGTCTGCACTCGCTGCTAACGGTGGCGCATACACGGTTGATGTTACGAACAGTTGTGCAACAGTAACATCTGCCACGGCAAATGTGGTGGTAAATGTTGCTCCTGCAGTAACCGTTAACCCGGTTTCTCAAACGATTTGCGCCGGCAACCCGGTTACATTTACCGTAACGGCTACAGGCACGAACCTTACTTATCAATGGCGGAAAGGTGGTGTGAACATCGGAGGTGCGAATGCATCTTCTTATAACATTCCTTCAGTTACTCCGGCGAGCGCGGGCAATTATGATGTGGTAGTTTCAAATACAGGATGTGCTTCTGCAACCTCTGCAGCAGCAACCTTAACTGTAAACGAATCTCCGGTGATAACTTTAAATCCTGTTTCACAAACTGTTTGCGAAGGCGCAACAATCGTGCTTACCGGGTCGGCTTCAGGCGTCCCTGCCGTTACATATCAATGGCAGAAGAACGGATCTGATATAGCTGGAGAAACTTCATCTTCTTTATCTCTTAACGGCGTAACAACTGCTGATAACGGAAGTTACAGGGTGATTGCAACCAACGTTTGTAATTCTGCCACTTCATCGGCGGCAGTTATTGTGGTGAATGAAAGTGCTGCAATTACGGTTGATCCCGCATCGCAAACAATTTGTGCGGGGCTCCCGGTTACCTTCACTGTTACGGCCACAGGCACTAATCTTAACTATCAATGGAGAAAGGGCGGCGTGAACATTGGCGGTGCGAATGCATCTTCCTATACGATTCCTTCTGTAACTCCTGCAAGTGCAGGTAACTATGATGTGGTAGTTTCAAATACAGGATGTGCATCTGCAACATCTGCTGCTGCAACTTTAACCGTAAATGAATCTCCGGTAATTACGTTAGATCCTGTTTCGCAAACTGTTTGCGAAGGTGCAACGATAGTGCTCACGGGCTCTGCGTCTGGCGTACCTGCTGTTACTTACCAGTGGCAGAAGAACGGATCTGACATTTCCGGTGAAACTTCTTCTTCACTAACACTTACAGGAGTAACAGTTGCAGATAACGGAAGCTATAGTTTGGTTGCAACAAACATTTGCAACACGGCAACGTCTGCCGCAGCAGTTGTTGTGGTAAACGAGGCTCCGGCTGTAACTGTTGATCCCGCATCACAAACAATTTGTGCCGGCCAACCTGTAACGTTCAGCGTAACTGCAACAGGCACTAACCTTACCTACCAGTGGAGAAAGGATGGTGGAAATATTGGTGGAGCAACTTCATCCTCTTACAGCATTCCGTCAGTTGTACCTGGAGACGCGGGTAATTATGATGTGGTTGTTTCAAGTACAGGTTGTGCATCTGCCACTTCTGCCGCGGCTGTATTAGCTGTAAACGAATCGCCGGTGATCACATTGAATCCGGTTTCGCAAACCATTTGCGAAGGATCAAACATTGTACTCACTGCCTCCGCTTCAGGCGTTCCTTCAGTAACTTATCAATGGCAGAAGAATGGGTCAGACATTATAGGGGAAACATCTTCTTCATTAACTCTCAATGGTGTTTCAACTGCAGACAATGGAAGCTATACAATAGTTGCTACGAACATTTGCAATACAGCAACCTCATCTGCCGCAGTTATAGTGGTGAATGAAGCACCTGTTGTAACTGTTGATCCGGTTTCACAGACTATTTGCGCGGGACAGCCTGTAACCTTTACTGTTACTGCAACTGGTACTAATTTGAATTACCAGTGGAGGAAAGGCGGCGTTAATATCAGCGGAGCTAACGGCAGCTCATATACGATTGCATCTGTGGTTACAGGAAGTGCAGGAAATTATGATGTAGTTGTTTCCAATACAGGATGTACTGATGCAACTTCAGCGGTTGCGGTACTAACTGTAAATGAAGCTCCTGTTATTACATTGAACCCTGTTTCTCAAACTGTGTGCGAAGGTTCAAATGTAACTTTCACTGCATCTGCATCAGGTGTTCCCGCAGCATCTTACCAGTGGCAGAAAAACGGGTCAGATATTGCAGGTGAAAACTCATCATCTCTAACACTTAATAATGTAACAACTGCAGATAACGGAAACTACAGGATTGTTGCAACCAATGTGTGCGGAGAAGCAACATCAACTGCTGCTACGCTTCTTGTGAACGTTGCACCTGTTGTAACTGTTGATCCGGTTTCACAAACTATTTGCGCTGGCCAGCCTGTAACCTTCACAGTTACTGCAACCGGCACTAATCTCAATTATCAATGGAGGAAAAATGGTTCAAACATAGGTGGCGCAACTTCGGCATCTTATACTATTGCTTCAGCAGTTTCAGGTGATGCCGGGAATTATGATGTAGTTATTTCCAATTCTGGTTGTTCATCAACAACATCTGCAGTTGCAGTACTTGTTGTTAATAACCGTCCAACGGCAGTTATCACCAGCGGAAATGCAACAATTTGCAGCACTTACCCGACAACGATCTCCGGTAATGTAACAGCATCAGGAGCATGGACGCTTACATTAAGTGATAACCAAACCACTACCGGAACAGGAAACGGAGCATTCAGCTTTACGATTAATCCTGCTTCGAATACCACCTATACATTAACCGCACTTGTTGATGCAAACTGTACTTCAATTGCAGGCGACCTTACAGGTTCTGCAGTGATAACTACAAATCCGCTGCCGGCATCAGTGAGTATCACGCCATCATCGGCTACAATTTGCAACGGTGGTACACAAGCGCTTATTGCAAATGGTACAACTCCTCAAACTCAGACGGTTTTGGTGAACAATAATTTTTCAGCTGGTGTGACAACTTCGGGATCTGTATCAGGCAACCGGAGCCAGATCTTTCAAAGAGAGACAAGCGGGCAAAACGTAAACTCTACCGGCACATATACAAGCCCGAACGGTTCGGGAATTCTTATGGCAATTAGTGCCGCATCAGGATCAGGCTTTCCTACGGCAACTGCTAATTCGTCTGCCAACACAAGTGCAATAGTTCAGGTGAGCACAGTTGGTTTTAATTCTGTGAACTTAACCTACAATCATACATATGCGCAAGCAAACGGTGGGGGCTCGGGAACAGTAGCAGTTTCAACTGATGGAGTATCCTTTACTACAATCAAAACTTTTACGACCAACCAGGGATCGCAGGGTTCATTTGTTTCAGATAACATTGCTTTGAGCAACGCATATTTGAATCAACCTGCACTTAGAATTCGCTTTACTTATGTTGCAACCGGTAGTTCATCAGGGTTTCTATCAACATCACATGCATATTGGTGGGCTATTGATGATGTTTCAATCAACGGGCAATTAGCACCATTGTTCTCATGGACTGCCGACACAGGATCAGGTGTGAACGGATTGCCTGCTGGTGTGGGAACTCCATCAGCCACCAACAAAAATATCACGGTTGAACCGTCTGCAACTACCATTTACACCCTTACTGCAACCAACCCGGTTACTGGCTGTGCTTCATCTTCAAATTCAACCATCACGGTGAATGACAGGCCTACGGCAGATTTGAGCGGCGGAGCGGTGTATTGCAACGGGCAAACAACCACTACAACACTTTCACTCGCAGTTACAGGTGCAGGAACGATCAGCGGTACATTGAGCGACGGAACACCTTTCAGCGGAACTGCACCAACAATCACTGTTGACGTAACGCCGGTGGCTACAACAACCTATACTATTGCAACCCTCTCTGATGCAAATTGTACTTCAATTGCAACAGACAGAACAGGCAGCGCGACAGTAACGGTGAATGCCCGCCCTACAGCAGTGTTAAGCGGCGGTGCATCTTATTGTAACGGTGATGTTACCACAACTACACTTACACTAACGGTTACGGGTAGCGGCACCATCAGCGGTACGCTTTCAGACGGTACGCCTTTCAGCGGAACCGCTCCAACTATCACCGTTGATGTTACCCCGGTTTTAACAACAACTTATACCATCGCAACCCTGTCAGATGAAAATTGCACAGCTAACGGCGGAGACATGAGCGGATCGGCTACGGTTACCATCAATCCTTTACTGCCTGTTTCTGTAACTATCGCTTCTTCAGACCTTGATAATACAATTTGCGATGGAACTTCTGTAACATTTACTGCAACGCCGGTAAACGAAGGGCCTAATCCTTCTTACCAATGGCTGCTTAACGGCAACCCGGTTGGTACTAACCAAACAACTTATACTACCTCTGCTCTTGTAAATGGCGATGTTGTTTCTGTAGTTCTTACTTCAGATATCACTCCATGCGCTATTACAAACCCTGCAACAAGCAATGCTATTGCTACCGTGGTTGATGCACTTCAACCTGTATCTGTAAGCATCGTTTCTTCAGAAAATGACAATGAGATCTGCGACGGAACCAGCGTTACCTTCACTGCAACTCCTGTAAATGGAGGTTTGAACCCATCATACCAATGGTTATTGAATGGCAGCCCGGTGGGAACAGACCAGGATACTTATACAACCACCGCTCTTGCTAACGGTGATGTTGTTTCGGTTGTACTTACATCAAACATTACTCCGTGCGCAACCGGCAATCCGGCAACAAGCAATTCCATCGCAACAATTGTGAATGCCAATCAGCCTGTGAGCGTGGTGATCTATTCTGATGCAGCAGCAGTGTGTGCAGGCTCAGTGATCAACTTTTCACTTGTTCCAACAAACGAAGGACCTAATCCTTCTTACCAGTGGTATGTAAATGGAATCGCGATCACTGATTCAACCAACACTACCTTCGCCCCTGAATTTTTAGAAGACGGAGATGTTGTTACAGTGGTACTTACATCAGATATTACGCCTTGCGCAACCCAGAATCCGGCAACATCTAACAGCATCACTGTTGGCATCAGCCCGATCCCTACAGCACCGGGCCCTATCACAGGTATTACAGATGCTTGTCCTTATACCGACACTAACATACCTGTTACTTTCACTATTGATCCTGTACCGGGTGTGGCTGATTACACATGGGTTTATCCTGCAAATGGCGTAACCTATGTATCCGGACAAGGCACAACCAGCCTCACAGTTACTTTCCAAAGCAACTTTGCTTTAACGAACCAATACTTCAGGGTTAGAACGAATTCTTCTTTCCCATGCAGCAGTGCATTCAGCGACCATGAAGTTCTTAAGATCATACCTGCAATTGCAGGCCCGATCAGCGGACCGGTGAATGTTTGCCAATATGTTGGTCAGCCAACTACGGTAACCTATTCAATTGATCCTGTTGCTAACGCTACCGGGTACACGTGGACAGCTCCGCCAAATGCTTCAATAGTAAGCGGTCAGGGAACAACGCAGGTAGAAGTAAGTTTCAGCTCAGCCTTCCTTGGTGGAAGCATCAGGGTAAGTGCAGATGCAAATTGCGGTTCAAGGGCTGCTCGCAGCCTCGCCCTCGGCAAACAAGGTGCACAGGCACCTGGCCCGATCACAGGACCAACAAATGCATGTCCATACCTGGGTAACCTGACCACTGCTACTTACACAATCGATGCAGTAGCTAATGCAACGAATTACGAATGGGTGGTTCCTGCAAATTGCAACATTGTTAGCGGACAAGGCACAACAAGCCTTACAGTAACATTCAATGCAAACTACAGCAGCGGCCAGATCAGGGTTCGTGCTCAATCAGCTTGTAACAACAGCGGATATCGTGCAATTTCAGTGGCAAATGCAACCTACAGTGCACCGGGCCTGATCAGCGGACCAGCCTCTGCATGTTCTTATATCGGAACGGCAACAGTGGCAACCTACACGATAAACAAAGTGGCAAATGCGCCTGCATACCTTTGGACAGTTCCTGCAGGAGTGACTATTTCTGCTCATCCGGGCGGTGCAGGAGTTAATGACACCATCATTGAAGTATTATTTAATAACAGCTTCGTGAATGGAAGTTCAATTTCTGTTCAGGCCACAGGTTGCATCACAACTGCGGCGAGCAGTATACAGGTGTTCAGATCTGCCTCTTCGGGCATGCCTGGAATTCTCACAGGTCCTACTAACGTTTGCGAATACATGATTTCTACAGGAAACCCTGCAGGAACAATTGCAGAATACACCGTTCGTAAAGCACAGGGCGCTACATCATACAACTGGACTGCTCCGGCAGGTGCTACTATTGTATCGCATCCTAATGGTGCAGGAGCAAACGACACCGTGGTTCAGGTGATATACAGCGCAGGGTTCACATCAGGTGCAATAACAGTTACATCGTCTAACGGATGCGGCAACAGTTCTGCACGTTCGCTTAACGTTGTGAAACTTCAGCCTATGTCTCCCGGAGGAGTTGCAGTTGCTGAAATTCAGAGCTGCCCGAGCAGGATGCTTACCTATACAATGGCTGCACTGCCTGCAAATGCTACCGGTATCAGCTGGACGATTCCTGCAGGTGGAACGATAGTATCAGGCCAGGGAACAACATCAATCACTGTTTCTTATACAAGTGCTGCAGTTACAGGCGCGGTAACGGCTACACCGTTCAATAACTGTGCATCATCAAGCACCAGGAGCGTTGCCGTGAAACTTGCACCATGCGCTGAGCCAAGGCTCATCACCAAAACAACAATAGCAGAAGCTCTTTCTGTATCCGTATATCCGAACCCGTCGCAGCATGAATTCCGCGTAAAGATCAAAACTCCGGAATCAGGCAAAGTGCAGATAAGGGTGCTGGATATGATGGGAAGAGAGATGTCTCGCAAAGTGATCGGTTCAAATGAAACAATTGCGCTGGGTTCAGAATTGAAAACAGGAACTTATTTCATTGAAGTGTTGCAGAATGGCAGAAAGGCCGTGAGCAAGGTGATCAAACAATAATTAAAAATATCTTTCTGAATATGGTAAGCGGTGGATGCTGAAAGGCCTTCACCGCTTATTCTTTTATAACTGTTTTATAATTATTCCTTTTCTTTGCAATTTAACGGCATATGAAGAAATGTTATTTGGGCGTAATCTGTGTGCTCTTACTGGTTTTCTTTCAATCATGTTTATCGCCCAGTAAACTCTATTACTTTCACGATCAACAAGTTACAAAGCAACGGTTGGATTCTCTTGAGCAGGACAAGCTCATCAGGATAAAGAAAGGTGACCGACTCCAGATCACAGTCAGTTCGCCCGACCCCGCAATTACTACTTACCTGAATCCGTTTGGGGTGGCCAGCGGCGGCTCTTTCGAGCAACAATCTAACAATGGATATTTAGTGAGCCAGGAAGGCATGATAGATTTTCCACAAGTGGGAAAGGTGAAGGTTGACAGCATGACCACCAGGGAAGCTGCGGAAATGATCAGTTCGAAACTCTCGTTTTGGTATAAGGAAATTTTTGTTGATGTTAACCTTACGGGTCGCGTCTATTTTATGAGTGGCCGGAATGGCACCAACATTCCCATGCGCAACGAAAGGCTTACAATATTTGAAGCAATGGCACAGTCCGGCATTCAGGACCCTTACGATAAAAGACATAAGGTCTGGCTCGTAAGAGAACAAAACGGCGAAAGAGATTTTGCCCAACTCGATCTGTCCAGCAAAGAGATTTTCAATTCTCCATATTACTATTTGCGAAACAACGACCTTATATACCTGCAGCCCGGCAGAATGAGCACATTCCTTAGCCCGAACAGTCCCGCTCGGAGCATCTTAACCTTATCGGGTGTTTTACTTACACTTTACATAGCGCTAAAGGGATAACATGAAGAAAGAAGATTACAACGTTTGGGAAGGTAAGACCATGCTCACGGAGAAGGATGATTTCTCAACAACGGCAGTTAAAGGCGGCGGAATGGATATAGATTTCAGGAGAATATTATCTGCCTGGCCTTATGTTTTGCTCTTTGCATTTTTAGGTTTCCTGGGCGGGAGCATCTACCTCCGTTACGTTGAAAATATTTACCACGTATCCACGAGCATCACTATAGAAGAGAAGCAGGAAGTGTCTATCGGTCAGGCGCTTTTTGGAACCACGCGTGATCCCTTCAATGATAAGATCGCATTCTTCAAATCTCCGACACTTGCATTGAAGTTAGTTGACAGCCTGGGATTACAGTACAAGGCAGAGGCCAAGGGGCGTTTGAAAGACAGGAACTTTTACAGCCTGATAAAGTGGTTCATCATCAATAAGGAAAAAGAGGATGTTCCTGAGATCAATTTTACCATCGAGGCGAAAAAAGATAATTTCAAATTTATTGCAGCGGATAAATCAGGCACGGTGAAATGGGGCGAGCCTTTCATGGTAGGTGATAACAAAGTTGTAGTTTATAAACTCGAAGATTTTACCAGTCAAACGCCCGTATTCTGTTACAGCACAAATCGGCTTGCAACTGCTTTTGAGATCAGCAGGAAATTAAACATCAGTTCAACCAAGGAAAGCAACATACTTAATATAAGCTATGCTGATATTTCAAGCGATCGCGCGATAGATATTCTAAATGGTCTCGTGAAGTTGTATAACAACGTACTGGAGTTAGATAAAACCCAATCTTTCTCGCAGGCAATTGATTTTATAGGCAACAGAATTGAACCCCTCGCACGTGAGCTTGACTCAATCGAAACATCTCTTGCTCAATTCAAGTCCTCACGCGGTTTTGTTGGAGTATCTGCCAATGGTGAGTTGTACCTCGAAAAAATGCGTGAGTTTGAAAGAGAGAAGAACGAGATCGACATAATGAAAGGGACCATCTCAAATGTGGAAGCTTTCATAAAAAATCCAAGCCTGAAAGAAGAGGATCTTGCATTCGTTGGAATTGTTGACCAAGGCTTGCAAACGGCGTTGAAACAGTACCAGGAAACACGGGCTCTTCGCGATAAAATGGCCCTGGTAATGACTGATAATAATCCTAACCTGAAACAGGTTGATGATCAACTTGCCGCAATGCGTGGCAACATGGATCAACAGGTGAATAATTATAAAGCCAATCTCAGGGTAGCGGAAAATAAATATGAGAAGAACATAGGCCTTGCCAACAATCTTATCCGTAATACACCAATGGATGAAAAGGTGTTGATAAGCAAGTTCAGGATGCAGAGCATTAAAGAGACGCTTTATCTCACTCTTCTGCAAAAGCGCGAGGAAGCAAGTATTCAGAAGGCCTCGGTTACGGTGAATACAAAGATCCTTTCTCCTCCAGCCCGCATCAATGCAACGATCAAACCCACAAAAGGAAACATTTTACTTATATCAGTATTGAGCGGGTTGTTCCTGCCGCTGATCTTCTTTATCATAAAAGAACTGTTGAACAATAAGATTGTTAGCAAGAAGCAATTGCAATCAATGACGGCGATTCCTGTAATAGCCGAACTGGAGCATGTTGACGATTTTGCGCACATGCCATTTGTAGTGGAGGAAAACAAGCGATCGATGTTTGGCGAACAGGTTCGTGCCTTACGAACGAATATTAACTTCTATACCTCTGGCGAACCGGGTTGCAAATACATCGTGCTAACGTCCAGCGTAAGTGGCGAGGGAAAATCTTTCATCTCTATGAACCTTGCGAAAAGTTACGCACTGCAGGGTAAAAAGGTTGCCTTATTAGAGTTCGATCTGCGCAGGCCGAAAATAAGTTCAGCGGTGGGCGTTACCCGTGATAAGCCCGGGCTCTCATCTGTGTTAATAGGAAAGAGCGCAATAGAAGATATCATTGTTCCTATCGAAGGTCAACAGCAGGGCAGGCTTGATTTCTTCCCTGCAGGAGCTATTCCTCCTAACCCGCAGGAATTGTTATCGGGCACCTACATCAACAATATTAAAGCCCATCTGGATTCGAATTACGAGATAGTGGTGGTTGATACGCCACCGTACGGTATTGTGGCAGATGCGCAAATACTGGGTGAATGGGCTGATGTAACGCTCATCGTTACGCGCTTTAAGCAAACAATTAAAGATCAGGTGGCGGAAATAAATGAATGGGAGGGAAGAAAGGTGTTTAAGCGTATGGCGATCGTTTTTAATGGTGTTAAGAATAAGGGATATTTTGGAAGCAAGTACGGCAACTACTATTATAAGCGTAAGTACGGCTACACTTATTATTCCGGAGAAGGTAAATAAACTTTGCAAAAGGCCCTTGGGCCTTTTGTTTTATTGAAACAGAGACAGAGTTGTGAAAAAGATAATAAAAAAATACTTCCAATATTTCTATTACTTCTATTCTCACCTGAAGTACAAGATATTTGTCAGCCTTACACTCAGTGTGCTTGTGGGGTTGATGGACGGATTTGGATTGGCCATGTTCATTCCGTTGTTGCAGATGATCGACAGCACTGACCAGGCTGCAGATCCCGAGAAGATGGGCAATCTTTCCTTCCTTGGAGATTTCCTTGCCGTCTTCAACATTCCATTAACTCTTTCGGTGGTATTGTTTATCATTCTCTTCTTTTTCTCAATGAAGGGGATCCTGAAATTTTTTGAAGGATATGTAAAGGTGAAGAATGAGCAGTCATTCATGAAAGGTGTCAGGTACAGGAACATCCGTGCATTGGCTAAATTCAACTTCAACAACTTCATGAATTCTGATGTGGGCCGTATTCAAAATACATTCACCGCAGAAGTTGTAAAAGTTAACCAGGGATACCGTTATTATTTTCTTTGTTTGCAGTACAGCGTGTCCGTTGCGGTTTATATATTCCTCGCTTTTCTCGCCAACCCTCAATTTGCGCTGTTTGTTCTGGTTGGCGGCGCTTTGTCGGGCGTTTTATTTACCAGGTTTCACAAGCGTACAAAAAGTCTTTCAAAAAGGATCACAACAGACAGTCATTCTTTCCAGGGGCTTCTCATTCAAAAAGTGGCATTTTTCAAATATCTTAAAGCTACCGGCCTAATGAACAGTTACGCCAAAAAACTGGAGGATACAAATAATGCCATTGAAATTTCACAGCGAAAAGCGGGCATGATAAACGCTTTGATGGCTGCAATAAGGGAGCCGTTGATAATATTCGTTGTTGTAGTTGTGATTCTTGTTGAGGTTTTCTATTTTTCTCAAAGCATTGCTATCATCATATTAAGCCTGATGCTTTTTTACAGGGCTCTTACTTTTCTCATGGGCGTGCAAAATTTCTGGAATCTTTTCCTTGGTATTTCCGGTTCCCTTTTAAATATGGATTCGTTCTGGAAAGAACTTCGCGCCGGACAGGAGGAAACGGGAACAGAAGTGTTTCCGGGATTCAATCGTGAGGTTCAGGTAAACAGCCTGAGCTTTTCTTACAACGACAGGCATATATTAAAAGACATCAACCTCACCTTTAAGAAAAATGAGACCATTGCAATTATTGGTGAAAGCGGTTCCGGTAAAACCACGCTGATAAACATGTTAGCAGGTTTGCTAAAGCCGGGCGGCGGAAAGATACTAATTGATGGAGTGGATCTATCTGCTTACAAAAACGAAACATTTCAACAAAAGCTTGGGTATATCACCCAGGAGCCCGTGATCTTTAACGATACAATATTCAACAACATCAGTTTTTGGGCAGAAAAAAACGAGAAGAATATCAACCGTTTTAATGAAGCGCTGAAGAAAGCAAGTATTGATGAATTTGTCGCCGCGCAGGAAAATGGTGAGGACACAATCATCGGCAACAATGGTATCAATTTAAGCGGCGGGCAAAAACAGCGCCTTTCAATTGCCCGGGAATTGTACAAAGACGTTGACTTTCTTTTCATGGATGAAGCAACTTCAGCTCTCGATTCTGAAACGGAAAGAATGATCAGGGAGAATATCGAAAATCTTAAAGGAAAGTATACCATTTTCATTATTGCACACCGCCTTTCAACGGTTCGTAATGCAGACCGGATCATCGTTTTGAATGAAGGACGCGTGGAAGTTGCGGGAACATTCCAGGAATTAATGAATTCATCGCCAATGTTTCGCAAGATGGTGGAACTGCAGGGAGTTTAAATGTTGTTATGTACGTTTTATTCTTAATTGATACACTTAAAACCGGAGGGGCAGAAAAGAGTTTGCTTGATATTCTTTCGCGTTTAAAGAAGTACAAACCGGTTGTTTGTTACATATATCCCGGCGACCAGTTGAAAGAAGAATTTGAGAGGCGGAACATTCCTGTCGTTTCACTTAACGTGCAGGGGAAAAAAAATTTTGGAGAGGCGATCAGGCGGTTGATGCCCGTCATCGAAAAATATCAACCAGTACTTATCCACGCCACACTGTATCGATCAGAAATAATTTCGCGCCGGCTGAAAACGATAACAAAAATACCGCTGGTAAATAGTTTTGTGAACAACAGGTACACTGCAGAACGCTATGGCCAGATAGGTCTTCCGGGCAAGCTAGCTTTATTGTACTATCAACTTTGCGACCGCATCACTGCCGGCAAAGTCGATCTTTTTTTCTCCAACTCCCGCTCGATAATGATCAACAATGCCGGGGCTTTGAAAGTGCCGGAAAGCAAGGTAAGGATCATTCCGAGAGGGAGAGATATAAATAAATTTCTTCCTTCAAAATCTCGGGGTGATATAGATAGAGGCAACAAGATTAAGAAGATCCTTACAGTAGGGAGATTGCTTTCAAGTAAAGGGCATGCAGACCTTATAAAAGCTTTCGCAAAACTTCATAATGATTTCCCTGACCTTACTTTGAACATTGCCGGTGAAGGCCCCAACCGTATGAATCTTCAATCGCTTATTTCATCTCTGCATCTGGAAAAAGTGGTAAGGCTGTTGGGTAACAGAAATGATATTCCGGAACTTCTCAGCGATGCCGACCTGTTTGTTTTTCCTTCTCATTATGAAGGGCTGCCTGGCGCTTTGATAGAGGCCATGATGGCTGGAAAAATTATCATCGCCTCTGATATCGCGGAGAACCTGGAATGTGTAAACAGGGAAACAGCGGTTATATATAAGAAGGGAGACGTGGATGAACTCGTGGAGAGGCTTAGAAAAGTCGTTTCGGCTCCGAATGAATTCTATAGTTACGGGCAGGCTGCAAGAGAATATGCACGGGAGCATTTTCATATTGAGGCCGTTGCGGATAAATACGAACAGATTTACGACGAAATTCTTGCAACTAAACGATGAGGATTTTGCAGCTCATACAAAAAAAGCAGTTGCGCGGTGCGGAAGTCTTCGCCTCCCAGATTTCATCTCATATGAAGCTGGGCGGCCACGAAGTAATGATGGTGGCTCTTGTTGATGGACCTGCGAAGCTTCCCTTCCCCGGTGAAATAATCTGTTTGAATGCAAATGTTTCTAAAAAACTATTCGACATTCCTGCCTGGAAGAAGTTGAGGAATATCATAAAGGAGTTCAATCCTGATATCGTTCAGGCGAATGCTGCCGACACATTGAAGTATGCCATTTTCTCCCGGATGTTGTATAAATGGAAAGCCCCGGTTGTCTTCAGAAATGCAAGCGTGATCTCCCGGTACCTCAAGTCTCCTGTATCAAAAGCGCTCACCCGTTTTTTGGTAGGAAGAGCAGATCATATCGCTTCCGTAAGTACGGTTTCCGCCAAAGACATCCGTAGTTTGTTCCCGATAAATGAGAAAAAGGTAACGGTAATTCCTATAGGCATTGAATCCGTTTCCCTGAACAAATTATCCATTTTCAATAATGGAATGAAAAATATTGTTCATGTGGGTGGTTTCACTTTTGAAAAAAACCATGAAGGTATACTGCGAATATTCTCGAAATGCCTGGCAAGAGAAAATGGTTTGATGCTTTGGCTGGTGGGTGAGGGGCCTTTAAGAAAGAAGGTAGAGACCCTTGTAGCGGAAATGGGTTTGAGAGAAAAGGTGATATTTACCGGGCATGTGAATAATCCACTCGATCATATTTTTTCCGGTGACGTTTGCATTCTGCCAAGCATAATAGAAGGTTTGCCGGGAGTTGTGGCCGAAGCATTTTATTGCAGGGTGCCGATGATCGCATACAATGTGGGTGGAATTACTGATTTGATCAAGGATGGAATAAATGGCTGGCTTGTTAATCCGGGAGATGAGGCAGCCTTTGCCGAAAGAATCCTTGACGTGGTTGAAATGGATTCTGATAATAAGCAAATGGTTACTGATGCTGCCTTTAAAACTGTAACTGAAGAATTTCAGAATGCTGAACTTGCAAACAGGTTTTTAGAATTATATAGATCCTTGCAGGCTTAAAAATATAATGAAAGAGAAGACAAACATATTACACATCGTGAAATCATTGGGCCGTGGTGGCGCAGAGATGCTCTTGCAGGAAACATTGCCTTATCATGATCTGAGTACCTTCAACTTTCATTACATATATTTCTTACCATGGAAAAACCAGATGGTGGAAGGTATCAGGAAGAATGGTGGCACGGTTGAAAATTTGCCTGCAAAAAACAACCTGGTGATCATGATGCAGGCAAAGAAGATCGCGGCCTACATAAAGAAGCATAATATCCAACTTGTTCATTGCCATTTACCGTGGGCAGGCTTTGTTGGAAGGCTCGTACATAGGTTCACCGGGGTGCCGGTTGTATATTCCGAACACAATAAGCAGGAACGTTACCACATTCTTACGAAAACGA
The DNA here is from genome assembly GCA_023433345.1 of Bacteroidota bacterium. Taxonomy (GTDB): domain Bacteria; phylum Bacteroidota; class Bacteroidia; order Chitinophagales; family Chitinophagaceae; genus Ferruginibacter. The sequence goes on from JAEZDA010000034.1 coordinate 17,091, forward strand.
TCAACAAAGCCACTTTCAATTCACAAAGCCATGTTGTGGCAGTGTCTGCCGATGTGGCCGAGTCTATCAGTAAGAATATTCGTCCACGCGTTCCCGTTACCACGATACTGAATGGTGTGAATGTAGAAAGCTTCAAGCGCGATATTCCGGCAGGGGAAAAGTTAAAGAAGGAATTGGGAATTGCAGAGGGTGTTCCGGTGATCGGAACCATAGCCGTATTTCGCTTCCAGAAAAGGCTGAAGGAATGGGTGTCGATATTTAAAGCGATTGAGGAAAAAGTGCCCGGCACACGCGGAATCATAGTTGGCGAAGGACTACTTCGGGGGGAAATTGAGGAACATATCCGGGCAGAGGGCATGGAAGAAAGAATTATTCTCCCGGGGTTACAATCTGAAGTAAAGCCATGGTATTCGGCAATGGATGTTTTTATGATGAGCTCGGTGTTTGAAGGCCTTCCGATCGCATTGCTGGAGGCGATGAGTATGGAGTGCGCTGTGGCTTGTACTGATGCAGGTGGAATAAGGGAAGTGATAAGGAATAATATAGATGGTTTTCTGTTGCCTGTAGACGAATGGCCATCTCTTCACCAGCCTGTAGTGAATTTGATACGGGATGAAGACCTTCTTGGGAAATTTGCAGCGTCGGCACGCAAGCGGGTGGAAGAATCATTTAGCATGAAGGGCATGGTGGAAGCAACAGAGGTCTTGTATAAAAAACTACTTTCAAAATAGAAAAATGGAAATCGTTTCTGCCTCACCGTTAGATATGCCGGGGATGATCGATCTCCTCAGGCGGAGTTTAGGTGAGAGCCTTATGCCTAAGTCTGAAGGATTTTTCAACTGGAAGCACAATGAAAATCCATTTGGAAGATCTATGGTACTGCTTGCAAAGGAAGATGGCGAAATAGTCGGCCTTCGTGCATTCATGCGATGGGAGTGGATTAGGAATGGTAAGAGGATAACAGCAGTTCGCGCAGTAGATACTGCTACTGACCCTGCTCATCAGGGCAAAGGAATTTTTAAAAAACTTACCATGCAGGCAGTGGCAGATTGCAAGGCTGAAGGGATTAGCCT
>JAEZDA010000066.1 GCA_023433345.1 Bacteroidota bacterium
TTTAACGCAGCGGGATGCACCGATACTACTTATGAGAGGGTGCAAGTGATCATTGTACCTCTGCTTGATGTACCAAATGCCTTTACGCCCGGCAAATTTGGTGAAAATGCGGTTGTAAGCGTTAAGGGATTTGGAATTTCGCGGATGGATTGGAGAATATATAATCGCTTCGGGCAGATGGTATTCAGTTCAGGATCTATGAAGATGGGATGGGATGGAAAATTTAAAGGGAAGCTACAGCCGATGGACGTTTATACGTATACGTTAGACGTGAAGTTTTCAGATGGCCAAACGCTCCGTAAAACCGGGGACATAAGTTTGTTACGATGAAAATGAGAGAAGTTATAGCAGTTATTTTTTCACTCTTCACGGTGCCAGTCGCCGCGCAGGATCTTCATTTTTCCCAATTTTATCAATCACCTCTTACAACCAACCCTGCGAACACAGGTTTTATTCCCGATGCTGATTACCGGATCGGCGGCAACTATAGAAACCAGTACAGCTCGATAATGCAGCAGCCATATAAAACAATGAGCTTATTTGCCGATGCACAGGTGTTTCGCGAAAAATTTGAAAATGGTTGGCTGGGTTTAGGTGCCGTTGTATTAAGTGATGTGGCAGGAAGTGGCTCGCTGAGGTCTACAAAAGTTTACGGTTCCCTCGCTTATCATCAAATGCTGGGCAATAGCAGTTTGCTTAGTGCAGGCTTTAACCTCGGCTGGGCAAATAAAAGAATAGATTTTTCATCTTTGAAGTTTCCTGATCAGTTCGACGGCCAGTTTTTTGACAATACGCTCCCAACCGGGGTGGCCCTGAGTAACACCAGCACAAGCTATTTTGATATGCAGGCCGGGATGAACTATGCATACTTTCCTACAGAAGATATTTATGTGAATGCAGGATATTCAATCCATCATGTTAACAAGCCAAGAGAAACATTCTTTGAAGATGAAACCAATGACGGAACCATTCCCCTGCGCCATATTGGTTTTCTTAATGCATTGCTTAAAGTGAGGCAAAACCTCATCATCAACCCAAATATTTATTACACCAACCAGGCAAAAGCCAGTGAGATGGTATTTGGCTTAAATGGCAGCTTTAATCTTTCCGGTCAGGGTGATATGCAATTCATCGGCGGTGTGTATTATCGTTATAAAGATGCGTTTATTCCTACTGCCGGTTTTGAAGTTAGCAATCTGCGCTTTATTTTTAGTTATGATGCCACTTCATCGCAGTTGAAAAATTTCAACAGGTCTCGTGGCGCATTGGAGGTAAGCATTTTGAAAAAAGGCTTTTACAGCGACGGCGCTGTAAGGCAATCAATGTGCCCTTCATTTTAACCAGAACCAGCATCAAACATGACAGATTCATTCCACGCAGGAACTTCCAACCTATCCCTGCTTTTTTCAGAAATTATTGGTGAAGAATTCGTACTCACGGTATCCGGGGATTGCTCACGGTATGGGATAGACGAAACAGAACATCTCGCTTTTCAGCCAGACGTTGTTCTCCGGCCACGCACAACCGCAGAGGTAAGTGCTATCATGAAGGTTTGCAATCAATATAAAGTGCCGGTAACCCCAAGGGGTGGCGGAACCGGATTGATGGGCGGTGCATTACCTCATCAGGGCGGCGTAGTACTTTCCCTTGACCGGATGAACTCCATATTGAACATCGATAAAGAAAACCTGCAGGTGACCGTTGAGCCCGGAGTGATTACCGAAGTTTTGCAGGATGCTGTAATAGAACAAGGTCTTTTTTATCCGCCAGACCCGAGCAGCCGGGGAAGCTGCTTCATTGGTGGGAATATTGCTACCAACAGCGGGGGGCCAAAGGCTGTAAAATACGGAGTTGTTAGAGATTACGTGCTCAATCTGGAAATGGTATTGGCAGACGGTAGCGTAATTTGGACCGGTGCAAATGTGCTTAAAAATTCTACGGGATATAACCTTACGCAACTGGTAATTGGCAGCGAGGGAACGCTCGGAATTGTTACCCGGATCGTGTTAAAACTTCTTCCATTTCCAAAATATGATTTGCTGATGCTGGTGCCCTTCAATAAGCTGGAAGACGCCGGGGCTGCTGTGAGTGCGATCTTCCGGGCTGGATTCAGTCCGAGTGCACTTGAGTTGATGGAGATAAATTCATTGAGAATTGTTGAACGATATGTTGACAGCTCAGTGGTAAAAGTAACTCCAGGCACGGAAGCACATCTCATAATTGAAATGGATGGAAATGATGTTGAAGTATTAATGGAGGAAATGGAAAAGATCGGAACACTTCTGGCAAACTTTAATTGCGGTGAAATTTTTCTTGCCGATGATGCTGTTCAAAAAGCTGAATTATGGAAACTACGAAGAAGAGTGGCCGAAGCAGTGAAGGCGGATGGTTATTCAATTGAGGAAGATACGGTGGTTCCAAGGGCCGCACTTCCGGCTTTAATTACAGGGGTAAAAGATATTGCAGCCCGTCATGGTTTCGAAGTGGTTTGTTACGGGCATGCAGGAGATGGTAATCTTCACATTCGTATTAAATATCCCGGGCATGAAAATAGCTATGGCAATCACGCAGTGCAGCCGGCCTTAAAAGAACTTTTCGAATTGGTAAAGAGCCTGGGTGGCACCATAAGTGGCGAACATGGTATTGGTCTGATTCAAAAGCCTTTTATGAATATTGTTTTTGATGAAGTAACGATCAATTTAATGCGCGGAATAAAAAAGGTTTTTGATCCTAACAATATTTTAAATGCCGGGAAGATATTTGATTAAATAAACCTGATAATTTGCATGTATGAAAAAAATTCTTCTCATAGCCCTGGTAACCGCAGTATCATTGCAGGTGAGTGCGCAGGATGATGATGTAAAGAAAGGCGGTTTTCAAAAAGACAGGTTATTTACCGGTGGCAGTGTTACGCTTTCGTTTTCCAATAATGGTTCTGTATTAGGAGCAAGCCCGGTGTTTGGGTACAGCATCACTAACTGGCTTGATGCGGGCATCGTGGCCAATTTCGTTTTTAATTCTATCAGGCATGTCACCTATTATAATCCGGGTTCGGGCCAATATTATATAAGCGATGATAAGCTGCGGCAATTTACCTATGGTCCTGGTGCCTTTGTAAGAGTGTATCCTGTGCGCTTCCTCTTCGCACATGCCCAGGTGGAGCATAACTTTATAAGCCGCAAGCTTATTTTCGACAATGGTCTGCCAAGTGAAAAAGAAACCACATCGGCAACAAGCTTACTTGTAGGTGCAGGCTATGCAAGCGGCCGGGAAAGTTCCGGAAACGTTTTCTATTACGTTTCATTATTGTTCGACGTGAACAAAGATCCGAAATCGCCATATGTTGAACAGACCGGAAGCGGCTCGGTAAATATTTTACCCCTTGTTCGTGCAGGGTTGCAAGTGCCTTTGTTCCAGGGAAAGAAACGGAACTGATGTGCAGATGTGCGGATGTGCAAATGTGCGTTTGTTGGAGTGTGGAGGTGAGCACAAGTTGCTAATGGAAAATTCTCCCATAACTCACAACCCATAACTCAAAACCATCTTCCAGGCCTGCTCATTTCTCACTAAAGAAAAGGCAACAAATCTTCTGGTTCTTTAATTATGGTCATGCTTAATTCGGCTGCATCATACAAAAAGCCTTCTTCATGCATGGTATTGATGTGCTTCACCATTTGGTCGTAAAATCCGCCTGAATTCAGAATAAAAATTTGTTTCTGGTGAATTTTAAGCTGGTTCCAGGTTAGTATCTCGAACACTTCATCCAAGGTACCAAAGCCGCCGGGTAAAATGATAGCGGCATCACATCTTTCATATAACAATCTTTTTCTTGTATGCATGCTGTCAACAATTACAAGCTCTGATAAGCCCATGTGGTGATGTTCCCAGTCCTTTAATAATTCAGGCATTATGCCAATAACGTTTCCCTTGTTGTGAATTGCTGAATTGGCAACAGCGCCCATCAGGCCTTTGTTTCCACCACCATAAATGATATTGATCCCTTTTTTTGCAAGAATGGTCCCGAGCCTGTTCGTATGTTGAACATAAAGTGGGTTGTTACCGGATTTACTTCCACAAAAAACTGCGATCGCTTTTATCGGCATGATGTGTATTTGAACGCAAAGAAGCAAACTATTTTCCTATTTTCAATCTTATATTTACCCAAACAATTGCTTATGTCTCCACAGTTGCTGCTGTCTTTTGTGATAGGTTATTTCGTGTTGTTGTTGGCAGTAGCATGGTATACCAGCAGGAATTCTAACAATGAATCTTTTTTTATTGGCAATAGAAATTCCAATTGGATGCTGGTTGCATTCGGAATGATTGGCACCTCCTTATCCGGCGTAACTTTCGTGAGCGTTCCGGGAACGGTGGGCACAAATTCCTTCGCATATTTCCAAATTGTTATTGGTTATTTTTTCGGATATCTCACCATAGCCTTCGTGTTGTTGCCATTGTATTATAAAATGAATCTTACTTCAATTTATACATATCTCGGTAACAGGCTTGGCATTAGATCTTACAAAACAGGCGCCTCCTTTTTTCTTCTTTCAAGAACGCTGGGAGCCACTGCAAGGCTTTTTCTTGTGGTAAAGATTCTGCAAGACATAATACTGGGCGACCTTGGCGTACCGTTCTGGCTAACAACGGTTATCATTCTTGTTATGATTCTCATTTACACATATGAAGGCGGTGTAAAAACTATAGTGTTCACTGATACTTTGCAAACTACCTTCATGCTTGGTGGCCTGGTTGTTTGTATATTTTATATTCTCAGTGCGATGGATCTGGGTTTTGGTGAAGCCATTCAGGCATTGGGGTCCCAGGGAGGAGAGAAGGGAGCTTATTCAAAGATCTTCTTCACTGATCCATCAGATAAGTTGTTCTTTGTAAAACAAATACTTGCGGGAGCTTTTATAACCATCACTATGACGGGCCTCGACCAGGAGATGATGCAGAAATCCATTTCTGTTAAACGTTTGAAAGATTCACAAAAGAACATGGTGTCCCTGGCCTTTATAATGGCGGTAGTGATCTTCATTTTTCTTTTTTTAGGAGGCCTTCTTCATTTGTATGCAGCAGAACAGGGTGTAACTGCCAAAGGTGATGACCTTTTCCCTTTCCTTGCGTTGAATAATATGCCTCCGATCGTTTCGGTTATATTTATCATCGCATTGATATCAGCACTGTTTCCCAGTGCAGACGGAGCCATAACTGCACTAACATCGTCTTTTTGTATAGATATCATTGGCATGAATCGGCGTGAAGACTGGCCAGAGGCTAAAAGAAAACGCATCAGGCAACGAGTGCATCTCACCATTGCCTTTGTATTTCTTTTATTCGTACTCATATTTCACTGGGTTAACGATCCGAGCATGATCGACGTCATTCTTAAGATGGCTGCTTACACTTACGGTCCGCTCCTGGGCCTTTTCACCTTTGGTATTCTTTCGAGGCGCGCGGTTGCGGATCATCTCGTTCCTTTGATTTGCATCATTGCACCGGTATTTTGTCTTATTCTTGAATTTGTAACGCCCAGGTTCATTCCCGGTTTTAAACTCGGTCCGGAATTATTGGTGATCAACGGCGCATTAACCTTCCTTGGGCTATGGATCATATCTCATAAAACAAGAACCGTATGACCGTTATTTCTGAAAGAGTTGAGCAATATTGTAAAGGTCATTCATCAAAGCTGGATGCCCTTCGTGAAGAGAATGAAAGGGTGACGCTTGCCAGCCACCCGCAGGCAAAAATGCACAGCGGCCACGTTCAGGGAAAAGCACTCGAGCTGTTCAGCAAAATGATAAATCCTTCGCGCGTGCTGGAGATAGGAACATTTACCGGGTTTAGCGCGCTTTCGCTTGTAAGAGGATTGCAAAAAGATGGAATACTTCACACTCTCGAGATCAGGGAGGATGATGCTAAAAAAGCGAAGGCCTGTTTTGAAGAAGCAGAGGAAGATCGGATAAAACTTCACCTCGGAGATGCAAAGCACATCATTCCATCTTTAAAGGAGGTGTGGGACCTTGTTTTTATTGATGCCGATAAAGTAAGTTATATTGATTATTACGAACTAACTTTGCCTATGGTAAGGCCAGGGGGTTTTATCATCGCCGACAATGTGCTTTTTCATGGGGAAGTGCTTGAGCCTGAACTAAGAGGGAAGAATGCAATTGCCATAGATGCTTTCAATAAACACGTATCGGCAGATGAAAGAGTGGAACAAGTGATGTTGTCAATCAGAGACGGCTTGCTGTTGGTCCGCAAATTATAATCTATGAAGTCATTTTTCAGCTTACTGCTTGGGATGGGCCTGGTGTTTACTGCCATTGCCCAGGAAAGGATGACTGCTGCCCAATATATTGCCGGGTACAAGGATATAGCGATGAGGGAGATGCGTCGTACAGGAATACCGGCTTCTATCAAACTAGCCCAGGGACTTCTCGAGGCAGAAATGGGGAACAGCAACCTGGTTAAGCGATCTAACAATCATTTTGGTATAAAGTGTAAAACCGAATGGACGGGCGAATCAGTTTCCCACGATGATGACGAGAAGGGAGAGTGTTTCAGAAAATATAGTAATCCAGAAGACAGCTACCGGGATCATAGTGATTTTCTTCGCACCCGCGAAAGATATGCCTCCTTGTTCAATCTGCGGCCAAACGATTACAAAGGATGGGCCTATGGGTTGAAAAAAGCCGGTTATGCAACCAACCCGCGGTATCCGCAGATGCTGATATACAATATTGAAAAGTATAACCTGCAGCAGTATGATGAAATCGTACTTAATTCACCTCAACCGGCAGAAAAGGAAGAGAGCCTGGCAATTGATGAAAATATTGAGGAAAGTGAGTTGCCTGAACTAACGCCAGCGATAAACGAAGTGAACAGTGCGGCGGATTACAAAGTGAAAACCCGTCGCAACGGGCTTAACGCAACATTTGCTTCAAGAGGCACATCTCTTCTTGCAATAGCTACATTTCACCAGATACCTCTTACCAGGCTGCTCGAATATAATGATATGAAGAAGGACGGCTTATTGCCGGATGATGCATGGATATATCTAGAAAGAAAGAGCAAGGAGAGCAGCCAGTCCACACATACTGCAATACAGGGTGAAACTTTACATGATATTTCGCAATCACATGGCGTACAGTTATCGCGCCTCGCAGATTACAATAACATGGCACCTTCTGAGCCCCTCGCAGCGGGAACGGTGATCCACCTTAAACCCGTTCCAATGGAAGATCTGGCAGGAAGCGGGAACATTAAATCAGGAAAGTTTCTTCATGAGGTGGCGCCAAAGGAAGGATTATACGCGATATCAAAAAAATACAACGTTTCAATAGAAGATATAAAAGCCTGGAACAATCTCACATCAGACCAATTAACGGTTGGCCAGCAATTGATCATTTCAAAATAGAGCCATGTCTGCCATTAAGGTACACGACAAACAATTTATTCCTTATTTAACAGAGAACCAGATCGATGAGCAGGTAAGCCGGCTTGCCGCAGAGATCAACAGAGATTACGAAGGAAAGACCCCTTTGTTCATTGGCATTCTTAACGGATCTTTTATGTTCGCTTCAGATCTTTTTAAAAAGATATCTGTCGATGCTGAAATTAGTTTCATCAAACTTGCATCTTACAAAGGAACAAAAAGCACCGGCAATGTGATCACGTCCATTGGTCTCGACGAATCTTTGAGAGGCCGCCACGTGGTGATACTTGAAGACATAGTTGATACAGGAAAAACTCTTCATGATTTTATGCCGCAATTGCGCGATCAACAACCTGCGTCTTTGAAGATTGCGTCCCTGCTTCACAAGCCCGAAGCGCTCATACATCCTTTAACGATTGACTACCTAGGGTTTGAGGTTCCAAACAAATTCTTACTCGGTTACGGTCTTGATTATGATGGCCTCGGCCGAAACCTGAAAGAGATCTATCGGCTGGTTGATTAATAACTTTAAAAAAACTTTCGCGCCTCCATTCAGATTAAATGCCTATTTTAACACAACCGAAATTGCTTGAGAAGACTGGCATTATACATATTTCTTTCATTAATTGCTTTTTCAGCAAAGAGCCAGTACTACCTTCGTGGTGAAGTAAAGGATGAAAAGTACGCCCGCCTTCAAAATGTAAAGATCTTCGTTCATTCAGCTAAAACGCTTTACTATACGGGTGTTGACGGCAGCTTCGGAATAATTCTCCGCACCCCGAAAGACACGCTTACATTTTCCCTTGAAGGATATGAAGAACTGACTACCC
>JAEZDA010000097.1 GCA_023433345.1 Bacteroidota bacterium
ACTCCCGACTCCCGACTCCCGACTCCCGACTCCCGACTAATGCGTCACCTTCTCCAGTTCTGCAGCATTATGTTTGTGTCGGAAAAACAGTGCAAAAAGGATGGCCACTACCAGCGCATAGGCTGCAAAAGAAAGCCAGATATCCTTCCACATTTTATTTCCAGAAGCATCGAGAAAAAATTCCTGAATTAACCAACCGCTGATCAGGCTGCCAAGTATTGCTCCGAAGCCGTTTGTCATCATCATAAATAAACCCTGGGCCGATGATCTTATTTTATTATCGGTACTTGTTTCAACAAACAATGAACCTGAAATGTTGAAGAAGTCGAAGGCCATGCCATAAACAATGCAGGAAAGTATGATCATCCACAGCCCTGCTGCGGGATCGCCGTAAGCAAACAATGCGAAGCGCAGCACCCATGCGATCATGCTTATCAGCATTACTTTTTTGATACCAAATTTTATCAGGAAGAAAGGAATTGCAAGTATAAAAAGTGTTTCTGAGATCTGGGAAATAGACATGATGATCGTGGAATATTTCACTACGAATGAATCAGCATATTGCGGAATTTTTTCGAAGTCAGACAGGAAGGTATCACCATACATATTGGTCAGCTGAAGGGCCGCACCCAGAGCCATCGAAAATAAAAAGAACAGGGCCATTTTAAAATTTCCAAATAACCGGAAAGCCTGTAGGCCGAGAACCTCAGCTAATGGTGCTCCTTTTGGAGTGAGATTTTGCGGCGGACATTTAGGAAGAGTAAAAGAATATAGCCCTAACGCAAATGCGCCGAACGCACCGATAAAGAACTGATCTGACGAACCTTTATTTCCGGTGAGATTTGTCACCCACATGGCAACAATAAAACCAACCGTTCCCCACACCCTGATCGGAGGAAAAACCTTTACCACATCAAAGTTCCTGTCTTTTAGTATCGTATAAGAAATAGAATTAGAAAGTGAAATCGTAGGCATATAAAAAAACATGGCTACAAGCATCACCCAGAAAAAAGTGGAAGGATCATTCACAAAAGGCAGGTAACACAAGGCGGCTCCGTATCCGAGATGAAGTAACCCATAAAGTTTTTCCGCATTCAGCCAACGATCTGCAATGATGCCGGTGAGCGGAGGCATAAAGATAGACGCCAGGCCCAGCGTTGAAAATACGGCGCCGAATTCTTCGCCACCCCACCCTTTTGTTTGAAACCAGTATACACCGATCGTAATCAGCCATGCGCCCCAAACAAATAATTGAAGAAAACTCAAAAGTGTTAAACGCAGTTTAATATTCATACAAATGAATTACTATTTTAATCTGCCAAAAGATAAACCTGTCAGCAGCTAGTTTTGTATGCGGAAGATAATTAATAATGAAAATGCCGTCAAAATAATTAATCACCCAAGATCGGTTTGCGAGTAACTTTGCAAAAAGATTTTAAAAATGGAAGCAGCGATTGAAGTGATTGAAATGGCGGCAGCGGATACGGTGTTAAAAGAAATTGCGGCAAAGGTGAGGGATGGCGAACGTATCAACGATGATGAATGCCTCGCTCTTTTCGAGCGGGCAGACCTCGGCTTCGCGGGAGCATTGGCAAATTCTATCCGTGAAAAAAAACACGGCGACAAAACATTTTTCAACCGGAACTTTCATATTGAACCTACAAACGTGTGCGTATTCAGTTGCAGGTTCTGTTCTTATTCACGCCTCTATGCAAAGCGTGATGAAGGCTGGGAACTGAGCATTGATGAAATGTTGAGCATTGTTAAAGGCTATGATGGAAAACCCGTTACAGAAGTTCATATCGTGGGCGGCGTTCATCCTAAAATGAACCTTGATTACTTTATTGAATTATTGCAAAAGATCAGAACCCATCGGCCCGATCTGCATATTAAAGCCTTCACTGCTGTTGAACTGGATTATATGTTTCGAAAGGCGAAAGTTTCCGTTGAAGAGGGAATGCGAATTTTGCGCGACGCGGGTTTGCAATCCCTGCCTGGCGGTGGCGCGGAGATATTTCATGAAGAAGTGAGGAAAGTAATTGCGGCAGACAAGGTGGATGGAGAAGGCTGGCTCCGGATACACGAAATGGCCCACGATCTTGGTATGCACAGCAACGCGACAATGCTTTACGGCCACATTGAAAAATATGAACATCGCATCGACCACATGCGTCGCCTTCGTGACCTGCAAGATAAAACGAATGGTTTCAACACCTTTATTCCTTTGAAGTTTCGCAACAGCAATAACGACATGAGCGAGGTTCCCGAATCAATTCTTAAAGAGGACATGCGCATGTACGCTATCGCCAGGATCTATCTCGACAATTTCGCTCACCTCAAAGCATACTGGCCAATGTTAGGAAGACATAATGCGCAGCTCTCGCTTTCTTTCGGTGTAGATGATATCGATGGAACCATTGATGACTCAACCAAAATTTATTCGATGGCAGGAAGCGAGGAGCAATCTCCCACTATGACCACCGAGGAATTAGTAGGATTGATAAAACAGGCAGGACGTATCCCGGTTGAGAGGGATACCTTGTATAATGAACTCAATGTATTTGGGTGACAAGAACATATTAATTTATTCCGCACATGTGGAAGTCGCATGTACACATCTTGGGCAAGCCCTTTAAACGGGGGCAGATCAATTTTCAATCGATAATCTTTAGAAAAATTCTTGAATTAGCCTTTCCTGGTGCTGGCCTCACCACCTTAGTTCAAGGAAATGCCCGCCGCAACCTTAATGGTTTTATATTCTTTAGAGGCGGAATCGTAAATCTCGGTTTCACGATATTGGATTAGAATCTTTCTCCCGTTTTTAATATTTCCAGTCAGCAAGTTCGCACCTTCAAAATATTCCATCCAATAGATCTTTTCCATCTTGCCGTTTTCAGAACGTACCTGAAGGAAAGTAAATTCACCCGGCACTATTTTCTCCAATGTACCAGTAATTGTAGAGATCTTTTTAACCGCTACAGGTGGCGCATTAGAAAGATTTTGTTTCTCCGCTACAAGTCTTAGGAAATCAGGACACTCGATCGCAAGTTTCATCCCGACCTCCTCACTGAATTCACTCATAGATTCGTTGTTGCTGAAATCGAGATTGAAAACACTCTGTAATTCGGTGGCCTTGTCTGAAATAGCACCCATCATGATGAGTCCTAAACTCATTTCAAAATTTTCCCCTTTGAGATCATCCTTATTTTTTCCGATTTCCGCACATAGGTCCGCAGTAAGGGCTTTCATCAGGCTGTCTTTCTTTTCTTTCGTACCGTTCTGGCCGAGGGCAGCTATCGAGATAAAAAATACCGATGCGACAAGGAGAATTTTCTTCATTGAAACGTTATTCTAAAATTACAAATTGCAGGCAGTGATCAATCGCGTTTTTCGCAATGAGGCCTGATACTAATGATAATTATTAATTTAAGCTCCTGAAATCTACAGGTACGAGTTTGCTCACACCGGCTTCCTGCATTGTTACACCATAGATCACATCCACGGCACTCATCGTCATTTTGTTATGAGTAACAATAATGAATTGGGAGTTTTCCGAGAATTGTTTGATCATGTTGGTGAACTTGCCAACGTTTGCATCGTCCAATGGCGCATCCACCTCATCCAAAATGCAGAAAGGCGCGGGCTTGATCAGGTAGATAGCAAACAACAGGGCCGTGGCTGTTAGAGTTTTTTCCCCTCCGCTCAATTGACCAATGCTGCTGGGGCGCTTCCCTTTTGGTTTCGCAACGATATCAATGCCTGTTTCCGCAAGGTTTTCCGGATCAACCAAAACCATGTCTGCTGTGTCTTCATCGGAGAACAAAGCTTTAAACACTTTTTGGAAGTTTTCCCTCGTTTTGTTGAAGGTGTCGAGAAATTGCTGGTTGGCCGTTGCTTCTACCTCCTGGATGGTTTGCATCAGGCTATCCTTTGCCGTAACCAGATCATTTTTTTGCTCGAGGATAAATTCATAACGCTTCTTCATTTCCGTGTAGGCTTCGATGGCCGTAGGGTTCACTTCACCAATATTTTCGAGCCTCTTCTTCATCCGTTCGTTCTTCTCCTGCAATTCTTCCAACGGCACTTCCCCGGTGCGCGGTTCATCAATTATATCGTCCAGGTTCACCTTGAACTCAACACTGAGCCTTTCCTTCATACCGGCAAGTTGCAATTTCAGGTCAGTGAGTTTGTCTTTTATTTCATTGAGCAAATGATCAATGCCTTCCTTGGATTTCTGTTTGTGACGAAGCTCGCTTTCCTTTTCAGTGAGGGCGTTCCGGAGGTTGTAATATTCCTGGTCGGCTTCATTCAATTTCTTTTCTTCTGATTCCTTGTTGCGAAGCATGTTCACTAAAAGCTCTTCCGCGGCTTTCAGCACTGTGGCAGTTTCCTCGATTGCGCCTGAGGCCTCCTGTAATTGAACAGAACTGCGTTCAACCTGCCCCGTTAGTTCTGTGAGCTGGTTCTGCTTAAAATCAAGCTCTGTCTTTAAAGAGGCAACCTTGCTTTGCTGGCGTGTAAGCTGGAGGTTGCTTTCGTTGAAATCATTACTTGACTTGTTATAATCTGACTCTGCAAGTGCGTAATCCTGCTCCACGGCCTGCAATTTCGTAGCCATCGCCTCCGCCTCGGCGTTCAACTTTCCAAGCTCCTCGCGTGTTGAAGCCATCGCATCATTATTCGCATTCTGCTGGCCAACAAGTTCTTCCAATCTTTTGGTAGCGTTGGTTTCTTGGTGGTGTAGATTTTCCGCTTTGTTCTGCAAGCCAAAAACCTGGTTGTTAAGGATATTTATTTCCTGCTGCGTTTGCTTTATTGCGTTCTCTTTCAATTGCTCGTTGAAGCCGATAACCTCGTTGTGCTTCTGCTGTATCTGAGCTTTTAATTTGTTCACTACTTCTTCCTGAACTGCAATTGCTTTCTGAAGTTTTTCAAGATTCTTAACGCGCCCGATCTTCTTTCCTTCAAACAAACCAACACTGCCGCCGGAGATCGCGTATTTTCCTTTTACGTACTTACCGGACTTCTCAAGAATTATGGCGCCATTGCTTTTTTGCAGTACCTCCTCGTTATCTGCAATGAAAACATTGCCCAAAAGGTGCTCTGCCAGTTTTCTGTAAGCCGGGTCAACCTCCACCACATCCAATGCGGGAACCGTTCCATCCGGTCGGTGCGCTTTTACCTCTTCGGTGAATTTTTCCAGCATGAAAAAGTTGGCCTTTCCCTTTTTGTTGTTGTCTAACAAATGCACGGCCTGCAAACCCTCTTCAAGGTTATTAACTACGTAATAGTTGAGATATGGTTCAAGCACATTTTCAACTGCGGCGCGAAATTCCTCTTTTACATATATGATATCAGAAAGTAAGGGGGCCTTATGGTTCCAACCGGTGTTCTTATGAAGGAACTTCACGCTTTCAGGATATCCTTCCATCGAGTCAATAAGGCTCTTCAAAAGATCATGTTCGTTTTTCCTTGCGTCCAGTTTCCTGTTCTCTTCAGCCAAAGATTGCCGAAGATTTTCAAGCTCTGTTTGTGTTTCAAAGATCCTTTCCCGCGCATTTTCGTGCTGCTGCTGCAATTGTGCAAGGGATGTTTGCTTTTCCGAGAGCTCTTTTTCTTTTGCGGCCTTATCCTTTTCAAGTTGCTCTAATTGCAACGTGCGCAGTTGTTTTTCTTCTTCAAGGTGAGAAATGGTACGCTGCAGGTTTTGAAGTGTCGTGTCTGCAACTGCCACCTTTTTTTCTGCTTCAAACTGGTTGCGTTGCAGCGCCGTGTTTTCTCTGCGGATGCTGTCTATGTTTACCCTGTGCTCATCAAATACCCCTCGCTTCTCTTCCACCCTTGCCTTCATAGATTTCAGGCTTTCTTCCAGCGCGCTCACCTTTAGCTCCTCATCCCTGATCTGTGCCTGCGTAAAAGTTATACTTTCCTCAAGGCCTTTTAATTGCCCTCCCGCTTTCTGTATGAACTCATCGAGCGAACTTTTCCTTTCTTTCAGATGAAGTAACTTTTGGGAGGACAGGTTCTTTTCATTCTCCTTACTCCTCACGGTGTCGAGCATTTCATTATATGCGTGCTGCATTTGTTGAAGCGCCTTTTCCTTCTCAATAAAGCCAAGCTTTTCCTGCTCAAGCGCTGCCTCCTCCTTTGCGATAGCGGTTTCAAGCTCGATCCTTTTATCAACTTCCTGCTTCTGCTGATCATTAAGATCGCGGTAGGTTATGTTGAATCCTTCCAGCGCAGCCTTGGCCAACTCTATGCTTACCTCCTTGTATTCTTTTTTTATTTCGAAGTATTTCTCTGCCTTCTTTGCCTGGTTTTCCAGTGTTTTCAACTGGTTATTTATTTCAAACAAAAGATCTTCAATTCGCGCGAGGTCTTGTTCAGTGGCGTCGAGCTTAAGCTTCGCTTCCTTCTTCCGCGTTTTGTAAATGGTGATTCCTGCAGCCTGTTCCAGCATTTTACGCCGGCTGTTCTCTTTATCTTTAATGATATCATCTACCATCCCCAGTTCTATGATGGCATAACTGTCGGTGCTCACACCTGTATCCATGAAAAGATTATGGATATCCTTCAACCTGCAGGCAACATCATTCAAACGGTATTCACTTTCCCCGCTCTTGTAATATTTCCGGGTGATAGTAACCGTATTAAATTCTGTAGGAAGAAGGTTCTTGGTGTTTTCAAATGTGAGACTCACCTCTGCCAGCCCGCTCGCACTCCTGCTCTTACTTCCGTTAAATACAAGGCTTTCGAGATTTTCACTCCTCAGGTTGCTGATCTTATGCTCCCCTATAACCCAGCGAATGCTGTCAATAATATTGCTCTTGCCGCAACCGTTGGGACCAATCACGCCGGTAATACCTTCATCGAAATTGAGAACAGTTTTGTCTGCAAAACTTTTAAATCCTTTTATCTCTAAACTCTTTAATCTCACAGTGTTTTAGTTTTATTTTCTTATGCTGGCGGGGTCGCATCCCGGACCACGAAATTCAAGCGGTAAATTTAATTGAAAGCCTTTGCAATAGGGAATTACAGGCTGCTTCACTATACCCTAATTATACACAGTTTCCGCACAGTAAGGTGGAAAAAATGGTTAAAACTTATTTGCCCTGCCAAATTGCTTATATTCATCTTCATCCTGAGGTTTAAAGCATAACATATGAAAAAGATCACAATTGTATCATCGAGTATCAGAACGGGTCGAAAAAGTAATCGTGTTGCCACCTATTTGGAGCAAAAACTAAGGGAACGCGGCTTTGAAGTTAGCGTGGCAGATCTGAGGGATTACAATTTTCCACTGTTCGAAGAGCGGCTGAAATTTTTAACTGCGCCTCCTCAAAACCTGAGAGACTATGCAGATCAAATTAAAAATGCAGAGGGCATTATAATCGTAACACCGGAATATAACGGTGGAATTCCACCTTCATTAAAAAACGCTATAGATGTGCTGAATGCCGAATGGCAGGGAAAACCTGTTGGTCTAGTAGCTGTGTCGGGCGGAAACTTTGGCGGTTCGCAGGTACTCACCAGCCTGCTGTTCACATTATGGAAAATGGGCACTTGGGTTGTCCCTGCATCCTTCCAGGTAGCAAACGTGGAAAGATCTTTCGACGAGTCCGGAACTCCTTCAGATGAAGAAGGCACCGGCAAAAGAGCCGATGCCTTTCTCGAAAAATTTTCCTGGCATGTGGAAGCATGCAACAAGATGAAAGCAGTTGATTAAAGTCCCTTAAGTTTCATTTTATCATATTCCGCTGCCTTTGTTTTATCACCCTTCACCGAATACACTTCACTCAGGTTGCTGAGGGTGTTGATGCGGTTGGCTTTTTGACTCGCCTTCAGCGTAGGTAATCCGTCGAAATAAGCAATGGCTTTTTCGGCATAAGGGATAAAGCTGTTCATCAATTTAAGAGCTTCATCATTCAGCTCCTTTTTCTTCTTTAAATCATCTGCGGTTTTTCCTTTGATCATGTTCGCTGCTGTTTGATTGTCTGCCGCAGCATTAAAAAGGTGATTGCTCAGCAAAAGTGTTGCATCGATGTCCTTATCAAGCGGTATAGCCATTTCCAGAATTTTCGTCAGGCGATCTTTCACCTGTTTTTCATTCTCGGGTTTGTTGTCACCCACATAAAGGGAGTTGAACATTTCCACGGCATAATTATAAAGCACAGGATAATTTTTTGGATCGTTGGCCACCATTTTTTCATACTGGGCGAAGAGCGCAGTCTTGTCAGTCGTTTTGCTTAAATGCCTCATTTCAAGATCTGCTATATAGGCATTGCCGGGGTAAAGTCTTTTTGCTTTGGTCATCACCTGCTGCATATTCACGCTGTCTCCCTGGTTATCGTAATAATTGATCAGTGCTTCGTAAACTCCTTCATAATCTTTACCTCCAACATTGTTGTCCACCAATTTCCTGTAATACGGCATGCCTATCTCTTCCTTCTTGTCGAGATTTGCAGAAAGGCCGATGTTCATTATCAGGGCTGTATCCAATGGATAAACCTTTGCCTGAGGATAGGTGTATTTTTTTGCAAGAATAAAATCTTTCACTTCATGCGATTTGAGAAAGCTTTCATAAGCCGATGCGAAATTTTTTTCATTGAAAAATCCGGCGCCGAGCTCATAGTAACCGAAGTATAGATCCAGATAAGATTGATAGGTTTCGAGTTTAAGCCTCACCTCTCTCGGGTCGAGTACCTGGTTGGTTTTGAAAGCTTCGTAAGCCTGATCTTTTAAATCCCTTCTTGTTTTAAGATCAAGCGATTTATCATGGGACAACTGGTTGTAAACCCGGGCTTTGAAATACCAGCCTTCAGCATCTTTTGCCTTTTTCGGATTTTCCATGTACTTATCTATCGATGCTTTTGCACCCTGCAAGTCTCCTTTCTCCATTTTCGAGTTTACATCTTCAAGAGATTGGGCCCAGGCAGAACATGACAACGCAATGCCTAACGCCAACGCATAAACCTTTTTCATAATTGTCTTTAGTTTGAGGATGTAAAGTTATCGGTTCCTGATATTTTAATTTCAACTTTAACCGCGTTTTTATTGAATTCCGGCACAGGAAAACCGATATTTGGCGGCCCGTAATTTTGGGCGAATACTTGATAAGCCAGGCCACGATACAACAAATTCAGAACAGGATAGACATCATTGATGTTGTTGGCAATTTTGTGAAGCTTAAAAAACGTGGATCGAATTACCTTGGTCTTTGCCCTTTTCATAATGAAAAAACGCCCTCCTTCACCGTATCAGCTTCCAAGGAAATATATAAATGCTTCGGCTGTGGTAAAAGCGGCAATACGATCGGCTTCATCATGGAGCATGAAAAGTATAATTATGTTGAAGCGCTGCGCTGGCTGGCCAATCGTTATAACGTTGAGATCGAAGAAACCGAGGTTAGTCCGGAGCTGCGCATGGCACAGCAGGTCTCCGACAGTCTTTTTATTATAAATGATTTTGCGCGGAATTATTTTTCGGATGTTCTTTTTAATACAGATGAAGGACGTGATATCGCATTGGATTATTTAAAGGAGCGTGGGTTCAGGGAAGAGATCATCAGGAAATTTCAACTCGGTTTTAATCCGGAGGCGAAGGATGAATTCGCAAAAGTTGCTCTTCAGCAACAATACAGCGAAGAGCTTTTGCTCAAAACCGGGCTGGTGGTAAACAGGGATGGAAAGCATTACGACAACTATCGCGGTCGCATAATATTCCCGGTTCACAACCAAAGCGGGAAGATACTGGGCTTTGGAGCGAGGATAATTAAATCAAACGACCGGGCTCCAAAGTATATAAACACACCGGAGAACGAGATATATGTGAAAAGCCGGATCCTTTACGGATCATACTTTGCACGCCAGGCCATCGACAGGGAAAACGAATGCCTGCTCGTGGAAGGATACACTGATGTGATAAGTCTTCACCAGGCGGGAATTGAAAATGTTGTTGCCAGCGGAGGAACATCGCTTACAGTAGATCAACTCAGGCTGGTAAAAAAGTATACTCAAAATCTTACAATTTTATATGATGGCGATAATGCCGGAGTGAAGGCCGCACTGCGCGGGCTTGACCTTGCGCTTGAAGAGGGATTGAATGTAAAACTTGCGCTGATACCGGATGGAGAAGATCCGGACAGTTATGTGAATAAACTTGGCGCTCAAAACTTCCGGAACTTCATTAGCGGGAATAAAAAGGATTTTATCTTATTCCAGTTAGAAGTTTCGATCGCCGAAGCTGGTTCAGACAGTGTAAAGAAATCTGCCCTGGTAAACCAAATGGCGGAAACCTTAAGTCGCATGAATCGCCCCGATGATTTTATACGGCGGCAAGATTATGTGAAGCAGATCTCTGAGATTTTGAAAATCGATGAGGCCGGACTAAACGATCTGGTAAACCGAAACCTTCGGCAAAAGATCACAAAGCAGGAAGGGTTTGCAAAGCAGGAAAAATCTACGGCCGAAATTCCGCTGACTCCGGAAGCTGAGGAAAGCGCCCTTCTGTTGCAAAAAGATGAATTGCAGGAACAAGCTTTTCTCCGCGCCTTAATTGAATTCGGTTTGCGTGAATGGGATGAAAATGAAAAGGTGGCTGACTATCTTTTCCGTGAGATGGCCGAGAATGATCTTGAAAACATGATGGATAGCGCCGAACTCCTCAACGTATTGCAGCTTTACAAGAAGTGGTATTATGAAGGCATTCAGCCAACAGCAAAAACATTTCTGTACCATGAAGACCAGGAGCTGAGCAAAAGAGTGATCGGAATTATGGAGTTGAACGTTGAGATTAGTCCGAAATGGCATGAACATTACGAAGGAAAGATCATGACACGGGATGATCTCTACCGTGAGGAAGTTTCATCAACCCTATTATACCTGAAGCTCAAAAAAATAAAAAGGCTTATCGATGAAAATCAAAAGGAGCTGGAAAAAGTAACGGATCCCGAAGAAATGATCGTAATCCTTCAAACCCACCAGCATTTAAAAGAGGCGGAGATGCAGCTTACCCGGAGTGTGGGAACGGTGATACTTAAGTAGTTGGTAGTTGGTAGTTGGTAGTTGATGAATGCCTGAACCCGCACGCAGCGTACACTTAGCAGTTTGTCGTCAGTTGCAAATGCCAGGCGTGCGAACCAGAAAGCCAAAACCAGGAACTGCAAACCCTACCTAAATACTCGAAACTTCTTCTTCAACATCTTCCAATATAGCAAGGGGACCGTTTTTAGAAAAGCGGATCGCAGTCCACACGTTATCGAGGCAGGTATGGTCAACTGCTTCATAACCCTGGCTGATCAATACATTCCAGTTGTAGTCTCGGGTAAGATCGCAGTAAATTTTTGAAGTACTTTTCGGATAGGCAATCCAGAAATTTGCATTTTCATGCAGGGCATTGCCCATTTCATCTATGATTTGGGTTAACTGGCGGATATTCAAAGCGAAGATAAGCGCGAAGTCAATTTTCTTTGTTCTCAGGAGGGGCGTTACGCTTTTTGCGTAATTTAATTTTGCGAAGGGCTTTTCTATCGAAGATGGCAAACCTTGTATTAAAAAATTCTTTTCATTCTTTATTTGCAATTTTTCCAACATCGTAGGTAAAGCCATAGTGTAAATGTTTTGTTAAAGAAATGCGGAACCGGAGTACAAAGGTAGCGAAAATACTGCAGATAAGCAAAGGAGGAGAAGTTGTGGCAATAAAAAGGCCGGAAACAAGTTCCGGCCCTTAGGTGTTATTTCCGTGGTTTATAATATTTTAAGGCTTCTGGTAAATGCTTTTTGATGTTGGCTATCCTGCTGTCATCAGCCGGATGGGAGGAAAGGAATTCAGGAGGTTTGTTCCCCTGGCTTGCCGCTGCCATTCTTTGCCAGAACGGTACCGCCTCATTTGGATTATAACCAGCCATGGCGGCAAAGATTAATCCAAACCGGTCAGCCTCATATTCCTGGTTCCTGGAGTTGGGGAGCAATACGCCAACCTGTGCTCCGGGAGCAAAAACGCTGTTGAAAATATTATTTGCTTTCTGGTTGTTTTGCGTAAAAATATTTCCGGCAACTTCAAGCCCCTGGGCAAGCGCCACCTGGCTCATCCTCTCATTACCATGCTGGGCAACAGCGTGTAAAATTTCATGCCCCAAAACAATTGCCAGGGCTGCCTCATTTTGAGTGATAGGTAACAGGCCTGTGTAAACAACCACCTTTCCTCCCGGCATACACCATGCATTCACCTGATTGTCCTGAACGAGGTTGAACTCCCAATTGTAACCTTCGAGTTCTTTTGCGAGACCCTTTCCGCGATAATATGTAGTGATGGCGGTGGCGATCCTGCTGCCTACTCTTTTTACCATTTCCGCATCTTTACTGGCACTTGCACTTACTACCCTGCTTTCGCTAAGAAAGGAACGGTATTGATTTACTGCTTCAGCCTGGAGAGTAGATTCAGGAAATAGAGAAAGTTGTTTTCTGCCGGTAACCGCATTTGTAGAACATGCTGCAATGATCACTGGTATTCCGACAAGAAGCGTAAATATCTTTTTCATGTTTCGGAGTTTTCACCACCAAAACAATACCCATACCAATAATGTGTAAGAAAATTACAAAGGATCATCCCTTACGGCGTGATTTCCTGCGGTCGCGATGTTTTAAGATCGGAATCCGGCTTTCCACGCCGCGTAAAATGCGACCAATATTTTTTTGGTGAGTCAATACAACCAGCCCGGCAACAAGAACCGCAAAAATTCTGTACAATAATTCGTCTTCATTCCAAATCCATAAAACCGATACGGGCAGCATTATCGCCGCAAGTATCGAACTCAAGGATACATAACGCGTGAGGTATAGCACAAGAAGGAAAACGCCAACACAACTTACTGCCACAAGGGGCTGAACTGCGAGCACCATCCCGAATAAGGTAGCAACACCCTTGCCTCCTTTGAACCCTGCAAAAATTGGAAATATATGCCCGACAACAGCAGAAAGACCAAGGCCGATCATGAAATTCGTTCGCTCCAGTTCGTGGTGAAAATAGTAAGGAATAAAGGTGAAGAGTGAGGCGGCGACAACCCCTTTCAAAATGTCGCAAACCATTACCAGAGTGCCATATCGCGGACCAAGAACGCGGAATGTATTTGTTGCACCCATGTTCCCGCTGCCATAATCCCGGATATCTATGCCGAAAAATTTCCTGCTGATTATTAAAGCCGTTGGTATAGATCCTATCAGGTATGCGATGCTTATCAATGCCAATTCCTTCATTCGATATGGATTTTTAAAGAAGACGAAAATACGAAAAAATTATTATCCTGATTTCTTACATGACCAATGTAGCGAACCCATTAAACTTATCTGTTATAACTGCTTCACCCAATCCGATGAACCTTCTTTCATTATCATTTCCTTAAGAAGAACAATCCAGCTTATAAATTCTAACTGCTATCCAATTTCCCCTATCCCTAACCGTTAGTTTGCAATTTTTTTCGCTTAAAGCCTCCCGCAGTTTGGGTTCATCCTCCTTCATCAAACCACTTATCAAAATTGTTCCATCAGCATTGCAGGCAGCAAACATCGCATTAATGTTTTCCAAAATAATGTTCAGGTTGATGTTGGCCAGAATTACGTCTGCCGGTCCGCCTTCAAAGAGGGAAGCATGCAACAGCTCCATGGTTCCCGCACCGTTTTTACTTACGTTCTCCAGAGCATTGTTAATACTCCATTCATCATTGTCAATTCCCAACACATAGCTGGCACCCATCTTTGAAGCAAGTATGCCGAGCACCCCGGTGCCGGTTCCGAAATCGATCACCCTTTTGTTCCTGAAATCTATATCCTCCATCCACTGCACCATGAGGAAGGTGGTTTCATGATGCCCGGTACCGAAGCTCATTTTAGGGGTGATCACCAGTTCAAAAGGCGATCTGTTCTGAGGCTCGTGGAAATCGGCGCGTATATGCACAAATGGTACGTTGAGCTGTCCGGGAATGTCAACCGGGTGAAAGCCCCGCTCCCATTCTTCATTCCAATTCTTTTCGTTTATGCTTGAAACTGAATAAGATATACCTATCTCTTTAACTTTAAGTTCAATTTCTTCGTTGAGATTCCGGGCAGGGATAAATGCGTAAAGCGACTGGCTGGCTTCTTCAAAACCGGTGAATCCCAGCGGTGAGAGCAGGGCTATCAGGAGGTCGTTCTCTTCCTCGGTTACGGGAGTGAAGTGGTATTGTTTATAGGTCATAAAAGAAAGAAGCTGCAGTTTTTTCTGCAGCTCCGGTTAATAATTATTGATTGTTTTCTCTCTGCGGCCTCTGCTGCGGTGGGTTGCTGGTATTTTCCGGTTTTGGCATCAGCGCTTTCCGGCTCAATTTGAATTTTCCGGTGCGGGGGTCAATTTCAAGCAGCTTCACCTTCACCTTGTCTCCCTCTTTAAATACGCCTTCCATTGTTTCGAGACGTTTCCAGCTTATTTCACTGATGTGAAGCAAGCCTTCTTTTTTCGGAAGGAACTCCACAAATGCACCAAATTCTTTAATTCCTTTCACAGTGCCTTCATAAGATTCACCTACAACAGGAACTGCTACCAGTCCGTTGATCCATGCCAGGGCCTTATCAAGTCCTGCTTTTTCTTTTGAGAAAATGCTCACTTCTCCCACATTGGCAACCTCCTCAATATTTATAGTAGCACCGGTTTCGCGCTGGATCTCCTGTATTACCTTACCTCCAGGCCCGATCACTGCTCCAATATATTCCTTATCTATTGTAATTTTCACCATTCGGGGCGCATGTGGTTTCACCTCGGCACGAGGTTGCTCCATGGTTTTATGCATGGCGTCGAGTATATGAAGCCTGCCTTTGCGTGCCTGCTCCAATGCTGCGCGCATAATATCCATACTCAGGCCATCAACCTTGATGTCCATTTGTACACCACAAATACCATCACGTGTTCCGGTAACTTTAAAGTCCATATCTCCCAAGTGGTCTTCATCTCCAAGGATATCGGTGAGAACCGCGAACTTGTCTTCTTTCTTTATCAATCCCATTGCCACCCCACTCACATGCTTTTTTAACGGAACGCCTGCGTCCATTAAGGCAAGTGAACCGGCGCAAACAGTAGCCATAGATGATGAACCGTTGCTTTCCAAAATATCACTAACCACACGAACGGTGTAAGGATAATCAGAGCCGGGCATCATTTTCTTTAAACTGCGCATTGCCAGGTTTCCATGGCCCACTTCACGGCGACCAACCCCACGCATCATTTTCACCTCACCGGTAGAAAAAGGTGGGAAATTATAATGAAGAATAAACTTCGTGTAGTCAGATTGATGAGCCGATTCAACCAGCAGTTCATCTAAAGGAGTTCCTAAAGTAACTGTTGTAAGTGATTGAGTTTCACCTCTTGTAAATAGAGCGGAGCCGTGAGGCGTAGGCAGAATGTCTGTCTCCATTTCCAGCACCCGGATGTCTTCCGTGCCACGGCCGTCCAATCTTTTCCGGTCGTTAAGCACCATATCCCTCACCACATGATATTGTAATTCACCGGTATAAAATCCGATGAGTTTTTTGTCTTCGTCGGGTAAGTCCTCTCCAAGGTAGGTTACTACTTCCTGGTGGAGAGCTTTAAAGGCATCGCTGCGATCGTGCTTGGAGGAAGCAGCCGCCGCGATAGCGTGCATTTTATCTTTCGCGAAGGCGATGATCTTCTCGTTCAATTCTTCATTGCGGTAGGGCTTTGCATATTCGCGTTTACCGGTCACGCCGGCTTTTTCGCGCAGTTCCTGCTGTGCCCGAACCTGAATTTTGATAGCTTCATGAGCCACCTCAATTGCCTGTACAAGGTCTGCTTCCTGGCATTCATTGGCCTCACCTTCCACCATCATGATGTTCTTGTCAGTTGCGGCGATGATAAATTCGAGGTCAGACTTTGCCACCTCGCTGCGGGTTGGGTTGATCAGCATCTTCCCGTCGATTCGGGCCACGCGAACTTCTGAAATGATTTCCTGAATGGGAATGTCGGAAACGGCGAGTGCGGCCGATGCGGCGAGGCAGGCCAATGAATCAGGCATTACTTCGTCATCAGATGATATAAGCGTTACCAAAACCTGCACATCGCAGAGATAATCTTCCGGGAAAAGCGGGCGCAATGCGCGGTCGATGAGCCTTGAGGTAAGAATTTCATAATCGTTCAACCGGGCTTCCCGTTTGAAGAAAGAACCGGGAACACGCCCCGCAGATGCGAATTTTTCCTGGTAGTCTACTGACAATGGGAAAAATGATTGTCCTTCACGAGGCTCTTTGTTCGCTACCACGGTAGCAAGTATTACGCAATTACCCTGGCGTACTGTAACGGCACCGTCTGCCTGACGGGCAAGTTTACCGGTTTCTATTGAAACCATTCTGCCGCCGCCTATGTCGAAGGTGACTTCTTTTTTATTGAATACTGACATTTGAAATTTTTTTTAGGCGAGGTTCCGCCATGAGTGGATTGTTGTAAAAAGAACAATTCCCAACCATATTGAGCAGTTGGGAATAATTCAGTTCACTTCATATTTATTATTTACGCAGGCCTAATTTTTCAATAAGGCTCCTGTATCCGCTAAGGTCGTGTTTGCTGAGATAGGTCAGGAGACGTTTACGCTTTCCTACCATTTTCATTAAACCTCTCTGTGAAGAAAAGTCTTTTTTATTGCCTTTAAGATGGCCGGAGATATGATTGATGCGTTCTGTTAACAATGCAATCTGTCCTTCAATTGACCCTGTGTTTTCTGCTTTGCCACCATGGGTTGCAAAAATGTTTGATTTTTTTTCAGTCGTTAAATACGGCATTTTTTGTCTGTTTTTTAAAACCTTTGTTTTAATTTCTTTTTTAAGTGGCTGCAAAAGTAATTAAAAAAATGAAAAATACCTTAGCTTTTGGCTCCTGTGGCACTAATTTTATCTGATTTTCACCCGGTATGAACACTTATGAAGCAAAAATTCGCGGCGAAGTGGCCTCATGGGTCAAAAAGATGGACCGTCACGCCTCGATAACAAACCGGATGGCCCGGAGTGTTCAGAACCGGATAAACAGTTTTATTCCCGAAAAAATTCATCGTGTGATCACTGAAACCATGAAGCAAATGGTTAAGGGAGTGCTTTGGGGCTCTGCGGTAACCTCGCGGAGCAGGGAAGCCGATCGCCCTATTGCCGCTGTTGAATTTAACGTATTAGAAAAAATTAAGTGGTACAGGCGAACCGCGTCTGCGGAAGGGGGCATTGCGGGTGCGGGCGGATTCGCACTGGCCCTGGCAGAATTTCCGGTTTTGCTTGCTACAAAGATCAAATTGTTGTTTGATATCGCCGCTGAATATGGGTTTGATGTGAACGATTACCGCGAGCGCCTTTATATTCTTCACATCTTCCAGCTCACTTATTCAGGGCAGGATAAGCGTCGTGAAATTTTCAGGCTTATGAGAAACTGGGAGGAGCATGCAAAAACTCTTCCCGCAAACCTGAATGATTTCAACTGGCAATCCTTTCAACAGGAATACCGTGATTACCTCGACCTCGCAAAACTGGTTCAGCTTATACCAGGCATTGGCATTGCTGTTGGCGTGGTTGTAAATTACCGCCTTCTGAACAAGTTAGGCAGTACGGCTATGAATGCCTACCGACTGCGGCTCGGCTACTAACCTATGGTGATCTGTAAGATCTCCACTGCTTTCTCCTTTTTCAGTTCAAGCATGTATGTTCCTGCCGGAAGATTTTTTGTTGATGGCAGCAATACGTAAGCATTGGTGGACTGCGACCTTATCTTTCCCCAGGTAACTTTATTTCCCTTGTTATCGAAAAGGTTGTACTCAATATTTCCGGTAACCAATATCTGGATCCTTATACCTGTTTCTGTTTTAACCGGCGAAGGATTTTTTGCCATGAGGGGTTTTTCCGTCGCGACCATTTTAACGGGAGATGCCTTCGTGACAGCAGGTACACCAACCGGATCGGGCGCCTTACTAACAGGCTCGGGTAAACGAACAGGAGGGATCGCTTTTGGTTCCGGCTGTTCAGGAGCAACTGCTTTGGGTTCCGATTTCGCCACCGGCGGTGCTGACTGTACCACAGGCCTTCCCTTCACTTCCGGTTTAACGGTCACGGGTAGGTGCTTTTGAAGAGGACCATCATAGGTGACTGCTGCACTTGCCCTGCTTTCGTTCCATAACCTGTCTACGAATGTAATGCGATACCACATCTTTGATTCATAATGTGCTTCGTCAACATATTCCTGAATATCCCTACCGTTTATAACTGTAAGAAGGTTACTGCTGGCCGGGGCGATGGTAGAATCATTCAGGCAGTATACAGCGATCATTTTCACCTTGTTCATTTCTTCGTCTATCCCTTCCGGTAAGGTCCACGAAATTTTAGTGCCGCCGGCAACTGCCTTTGCCGAAACCCCCGCCGGAGCTGCCGGGGAGACACTGTCTATCCAATGCATCGCCGGCACCATCGCTGGTAAACGAAATGCATGCTTAAGGGAATCGCGGTAACCAAGTTTATTTTGTATAAGGCTGGAAGTATTATAAATGCTCATTCCTGAAATGCCGTTTGCCGCGGGGGAACGAAGGAGCCTTAGCTGGTCCGGAATTTCCGACGCACTCCACCACCCTTTCTCTGTTCCAACCTTATAACCTGCCAACCCAATGTAGATATGCCTTTCCCGGGCTTGTTTTGCCCACCAAAGTGTTACGTCATTAAAAGGAGAACCCGGCTGACGAAAATACCAGTACACCTGGGGAAGCAGGTAATCTATCCAACCTTCCCGAAGCCACTTCCGTGAGTCTGAAAATAATTCAGAATAATGTTGTTTACCTGTTGTTCTCGTTCCTTTTAACGGGTCAGCGCTGTTTTCATAAATTCCAGTAGGCGACACACCGAACTTTACCCACGGTTTTATTTTTCTGATGGTTTTGAAACAGTCTTCTATCAAAAGGTCAACATTATTTCTTCTCCAGTCGTTCTTGTTAGCGATGCCTCTTGAATATTTTGCGAAGGTGGCGTTATCGTTGAAAGAACCTTCAGGGTAGAAATAGTCATCAAAATGAATTCCATCCACATCATAACGGTCAACGATATCCGAAATTACAGCCAGGATGTGTTGCCTTACTTCAGGAATTCCCGGGTTGAGCGTTCTCAATGTTCCGGACGCGAGCAGCCAGTCCGGCTGTTTCCTGGCAATATGCATGGGAGAAAAGTAAGGAAGCGCATTGATGTTTGCCACGGCCCTGTAGGGATTAAGCCAGGCATGAAGGTCCATTCCACGCTTATGGCATTCTTCAATGGCAAATTGTAGAGGGTCCCAGTTTTCAATCGGCGCTGCACCCTGGGTGCCGGTCAGGTCGGCTGACCATGGCTCGATCGCACTGTTATACATGGCATCGCACTGGCTGCGCACCTGCATATAAACGGTATTAATTCCGGTTTCTTTAAGCATGTCCAATATCCCTATCAGGGATTCTCGCTGTTGAACCGGACTGTCATTTCGCTTCGGCCAGTCAATATTGGAGAAGGTAGTGAGCCATGCGCCGCGCAGTTCCCTCAATTGTTGGGCCGGAGACAGATGAGATAAAATGAGCAGGGAGATCAGACAAAGAAATTTCATGAAATATTAATGAAGTGTTTTCACCGGTTAGTAAGAAAGGTGCAAAATAAAAAGAAGCGGCCATGGACCGCTCCTTTATTTGGTTAAAAGAATTAAAGACGGTTAGCGTCGGCATCGAGTTCAACAATTTCATAACCCATCTTCTGCAGGCCGGGAAGGATTGCCTTTTTGTCTCCCACTAACACGATGTTCATTTTGTTCACATCAAGATGTTTTTTTGAGGTCTTATCTATGTCCTCTTTTTTGAGTGAGTTCAGAATATTGATCTGGCGTGCTACAAAGTCAGCAGGAAGATCATATTGAAGTATGCGTGCGATGAAGGCACTTTTTTGGCCTGCAGTTTCATAGTTGCGGGCATCACTCTGGCCTATGCTGCTTTGCATAAAACTGATCTCATCAGGCTTGATACCATCATTCACATAAGCGGTTATTTCGCGCATAATCTCAGACAGTGCGCTGTCGGTTGCGTTTCTGCGAATACCACTGGAGAAAGTGAATCCTCCCGAATATTTATCGGCGCTGAATCCGCTTCGGGCACCGTAAGTCCAACCCTTGTCTTCGCGTAAATTAATATTTAAACGGCTGTTAAAAGATGCGCCCAGGTTGTAATTGGCCAATGTTGCCAGGTAATATTCACCAGTTGCATCATAACGCAATAAATTGGCGTTTCCGATTCTGAATTCAGTTTGAGCGGCATTGGGAATGTCTACTAAATATATCTTCGTTTTCTCAACAGGCTTAAAGTCTGATTTTACAGGCAGTGTGAACTTAGTTGCAGGAAGCTTTTGAAGAAAGGCAAGCTTTGGTGTTACCTGGGCTTCTTTCACATCTCCCACTATTATAACACGGCCTTCGTCTGAGCTGATATATTTTGCATAATAGTTTTTAATGTCATCCAGGGTAATAGCATCAATTGTTTCCTGGGTGCCACTGCCGGGAATGCCCATAATATTGTCTTTACCATAATTCAGGGCTGCATACACATTTGATGCAACTGTGGCGGCAGATGTTCTTCCGTTTTTAATGCTTTCCGAAACCTGCTTTTTTAAACGCATAAAATCATCTTCATTAAATTGAGGACGAAGGATCCTCTCTTCCAGGAGGGCAACAGACTTATCCATATTTCTTGTAAGGGTGTTCAAAGAAAATACGATGGCATCTGTAGTGTTATATACGCTAAGGCTGCTGCCAAGTTTTTGAAGCTCGAGGCTGATCTGTTCGCTCGTGTAATTTTTTGTGTCTTCATTCAACATCGCGGCTACGAGATTCGTGAGGCCGGCTTTTGAAAGATCATTGTTTTCCATCAGCCTTCCACCCTTCAAAGCAATGGTGATATTTGCCGTTGGAAGTTCTGTATTTTCTGTTCCGATCACAGTCATGCCGTTGGCAAGTTTCTTCTTCCAAAACGGCGGAACATTTACAACCGGGTTTTTACCGGCTCCGGGCATCATGCTTCGGTTGAAATTATCCTTTGCCTTGGTATATTTCAGCCCTTTATATCCGTAATCCGGCGCAACATAACCTTCAGTGTTTACGGTGTAGTTATCCTCTCCGGCCTTCATATTTTCCTGGCCTTTAGGAACTGCACTCACAACAAGGCGATTCTTTCCTTTTATATATTTTTCATATACCCGCCATACATCCTCCTTAGTTACTGCGAGGTAACGCTGCATTTCCTTGCCAATTAAATTCGGATTGTTTTGAAAGGTTTCGTTGTATGCAAGCTGCCTTACTTTTCCTGAAACACTCGCAAGCCCGTTAATAGTCCGGCTTTCAAAATCGCCTTTGAAACGTGCCAGGTCATCATCCGTTACGCCGCGCTTTTCAAAACCCATCATGGCCTCGTTCACCAGTTGTTCCATTTCTTTCAGCGATTTGCCCGAAAAAGGAGTGACAGAAATAACAAATTCTCCTGCCAGTTCGGTCATGGAGCTGAAAGAAGAAGCGTTGTTGGCTTTTTGCGTTTTCACCAATTCCTGGTAAAGGATCGAATTTCTTCCTCCGCCCAGAATGTCTGCAAGAAGATCTAATGCCGGTTCATCGGCATGAAAAGACGGTACGGTGGGATAAACAATTCGCATCATCGGCGTGCGTGCGTAATTGTCAACGTAACTCGCATACCTGTTTGAAGCAAGTTTTACAGGCTCCAGTTTCGTTGGTTTTACTTCAGGACCTTTAGGAATCGATCCGAAATACTTTTCTACCATCGTAAGAACCTCTTTTGTATTCACGTCGCCTCCAATGGTGAGCGTGGCATTGTTCGGGCCATACCAGCGCAGGAAGAAATTTTTCAAATCGTTTACATCACTGCGGTTGAGGTCTTCAATGTAGCCGATGGTGAGCCAGGAGTAAGGATGGCCGTATGGATAAAGGTTTTTAGATGTTACCTCGCTTAACAGTCCGTAGGGGCGGTTATCATAATTCTGTCCCCTTTCATTCTTAACTGTTTCGCGCTGCACCTCAAACTTCTGTTGTGTTACAGCATCGAGCAGAAAACCCATCCGGTCTGCCTCAAGCCATAACATTTTTTCAAGTTGATTATTCGGAACTGTTTCAAAATAATTTGT
The DNA here is from genome assembly GCA_023433345.1 of Bacteroidota bacterium. Lineage (GTDB taxonomy): Bacteria > Bacteroidota > Bacteroidia > Chitinophagales > Chitinophagaceae > Ferruginibacter. The sequence continues at coordinate 22,197 of JAEZDA010000097.1, forward strand.
TCGGTCGCGGTTAGTGGTGCCATTCAAAGTACCTCCTGCCTCTGATATTATTTTAAAATGCTGTTCATCTGCAACATTGTCTGAGCCCTGAAACATCATGTGTTCAAAGAAATGAGCAAAACCGCTTTTCCCGATCTCTTCACGGGCAGAGCCTACGTGATAAGTTACATCAACATGTACAATCGGGTCAGAGTGATCTTCGTGTATTATTACCGTTAGTCCGTTCGGCAGAACATATTTTTCGTAGGGAATTACAATTTCCTTGTTTTTCTGAACAACTTTTTCAACCAGCTTTGGTTGGGCGAAAATTGCCGGGGATGCAGCCAGGGCGATTACGCACAAGCCCAAAAATTTCATTCGCATGATAAGAAATGTTTAAGTTATGTAGAACCTCAAATATAAATGAAGGCCTGAATTTACACGCGATTTTTATGTCTGCGTCCTGTTAAAAAAAGGTTTACTGTGGAATAAAACCGTATAATTGATTAATGTTTCTGCAACTAAATGCTGAACCATGAAATAACTTTAAGCAAAAACTGTTTGGCGGTTCTGTATTTTACTGTTACTAATGATCTCTCCTACGATCAGCGGATGCATCGTATTTGTAGCAGCCTTTCGGAAGAAGGTCACCGCGTGGTATTGGTGGGAAGAAAGAGAAAGGATTCTGTGTCATTATCAAAAATGCCTTTTAAACAGGTGAGGCTAAAATGCCCTGCGGAGCGCGGATTTTTCTTCTATGCAATATATAATCTCCAGCTTTTTTTCTTTTTATTGTTCAGGAAGATGGATGGTATTTGCGCGATCGACCTGGATACAATTCTACCGGTGTTGTGGATGTCCAGGCTCAAAGGCGTAAAAAGAGTTTACGATGCGCACGAATTATTTTGTGAAATGAAGGAGATAGCCGGCCGGCCGAGGTTGCACGCTTTCTGGAAAAAAATCGAAAAATATGCTGTTCCGAAATTTAAATATGGATATACAGTTAATCAGCCAATTGCTGATGAATTTAAAAGAATGTACGGTTCCAATTACGGCGTGGTAAGAAACATTGCACCTTATGATCCTTTAAAAATGGGCGTTGAGAAGGACCGATTTATTTTATATCAGGGAGCCGTTAATGAAGGAAGAAGCTTTGAAACCCTGATCCCGGCCATGAAATGGGTCAACTGCACGCTTATGATTTGCGGAAATGGAAATTTTCAAAAAAGGGCTAAGGAACTGGTCGAGGTGCACGAAGTGAAAGACAAGGTTATTTTTCGCGGTATGGTGGAGCCGATAGAACTGAAGAGGATTACCTCTAGGGCTTTAATAGGTATCACGCTGTTCGAAAAAGGCGCATTGAGTAACTACTATTCTCTGGCAAATCGTTTTTTTGATTACATACATGCCGGTGTGCCTCAACTTTGTTCAGACTACCCGGCTTACCGGGAGATCAATAACCGCTACAAAGTTGCAGTATTGATAAATGATCATTCACCCGAAAGCATTGCCATGAACCTGAATAGCTTGTTGCACGATCAGGTTCGGTGGGAGAATTTGCACCGTGAGTGCATGCTTGCTGCAAGGGAATTTAATTGGCAGGAGGAATCAGCTAAACTTAGAGCATATTACAAACAGATATTTGACTGACCACTTACATATCGTATGTTTTGAAGTTCCGTTTCCTCCCGATCATGGCGGGCTTACGGATCTGTTTTATAAGATAAAGTGGCTTCATAAGCTTGGTGTGAAAATACATTTGCATTGCTTCACGAAGGGAAGGCAACCGTCCGGGGAGCTGGAAGCACTTTGCCACTCGGTTAAATATTACCGAAGGACGATGCTCCGGGTTTCATTTCGTGTGCCCTACATCGTTAGTACCCGTCGCAATGAAGAATTGAAAAGCGAATTAGAAAAAGATGATTATCCCGTACTGCTTGAAGGCGTTCATTGCACCTGGTTGCTGAATGATAATAAATTAAAGGGCCGGAAAGTTTTTGTGCGACTACACAATGTAGAGCATATCTATTATGATCGCCTTGCCAGGCACGAAAGAAACGCTTTAAAAAGAGCTTTCTTTTCAAGGGAGAGCAGGCTTTTAAAAAAATGGGAAATGGGCTTGTTAAAGCAGCAAGCACATTTTCTTACCGTGAGCTCCCGGGATTCCGCACTCTTTCAATCTCTCAATCATTCCGCCGATGTTCGCTACCTGCCGGTTTTCACCGGGCATGGATCTCCCAAAGCACACAAGGGTTTCGGGGAGTTCTGCCTCTATCATGGCAATCTTTCAGTAAATGAAAATGAAGCCGCCGCTGCATGGCTGATACAGGAGGTTTTTGAAACGCTGGAAATAAATTTGATGATCGCGGGGAAGGATCCTTCCAAAAATTTGCTGCAGCTCGCTTCAAAATACAGGAATATTCATATTGTCAGCAACCCTTCTGAACCGGCGATGAATGAACTTATGGCCAGGGCCCATATTCATGTGTTACCGTCTTTCAATGCAACGGGCGTGAAGCTAAAAGTTTTGAATGCACTCTACCTTGGAAGGTTTGTTGTTGCCAATCGCAATGCCGTTGAGGGAACGGCAATAGAGGAACTCTGTAATATTGTAGAAACTCCCGGGGAGTTTCGCGAGAAAATTTCCGGGCTGATGGAAACTGAATATTCAGATTCGGTTATACGTAAACGTTATGAGACCCTTGAAGGAATTTATAGCAATGAAATGAACGCACTGCATCTTAGTGCACTGATATTCCAGCATTATCCCACACCTTCCCGCCCTCGGTCTTGATAGTTCGGGCAGGAAACTTCTTGATCACTAAATAATCATGGGTTGCCATTAAGATCGTGGTATTGTAGTCTCTGGAGATATGAAACAGCAGTTGCATGATCTCGTCGCTGGTTTCGGGATCCAGGTTGCCTGTAGGCTCATCTGCGAGTATCAGTTTCGGGGAATTTAAGAGAGCACGTGCAATATCAACTCTTTGCTGTTCTCCTCCGCTGAGTTCATACGGCATTTTAAATCCTTTGGTTTTAAGGTTCACTTTTTCAAGAACATCGGCAATTTTATCATTCATAAGCTTTTCATCCTTCCAACCTGTAGCTTTGAGAACGAATTTCAAATTTTCATTCACGTTGCGGTCAGTAAGCAACTGAAAATCCTGGAAAACCACACCGAGGTTTCTCCTCAAAAAAGGAACTGTCTTCCATGTAAGATCGTTCAGTTTGTGACCAACAACCCATCCTTCTCCTTCAGTTAATTGAAGATCTCCATAAAGGGTTTTCAAAAGACTGCTCTTGCCTGTTCCGGTTTTCCCCACGAGGTATACGAACTCCCCCTTGTCCAACGAAATATCAACCTCACTTAATACGAGATTGCTTCCCTGGTAAATATTCACATTGCGAAGTTCAATTATGGATTGCGACATAACCTTTTTTGTAGTTGGCTGCAAAATAAGAATATTCTTTTGCAGGGCGTGTTGTTAATATTTTAATTCTTCGTCCCGTAACTTGATGACCAGTTCCTTCTTTTCGGCCGGCTCCACTCTTCCGATCACCCTGGCGCCTACTCCAAAACTTTGGGCTACATTAATAATATCTTCTGCATGGCGGCTATCGCAGAATATTTCCATTCTGCAGCCCATGTTGAAAACTTCATACATCTCTTTGTTTGAACCTTTACTGTTTGCCTGTATAAGTCTGAAGATCGGCGGAGGTGCGAACAAGTCATCCTTAATAATGCGCAAAGGTGACGGCAGATACTTTAAAACCTTGGTTTGGCCTCCACCACTGCAGTGTATCAAGCCTTTGATGCTTTCAAAATGCTCTGTGAGAAGTGTTCGCAAAACAGGTGCAAAGGTTCTGGTAGGGCTTAATAGAAGTTGACCGATAGTGAGAGACCCCGGAATTTCCTCGTAACTAACGGTGTCGGTTAGACTATTTTTCCCGATGTATGCAACTCCGGCGTCCATACTATTATCAAAACTCTCAGGAAAGTTGTGGGAATATTTTTTTTCAAGTACATCGTGCCGGGCGCTGGTTAGTCCATTGCTTCCGAGGCCGCTGTTGTACATAGTTTCATAATCGGCCTGGCCGAAACTTGCAAGGCCCACGATCACCTGCCCTGCTGCGATTTTGTCGTTAGTAATTAACTTAGCCTTTGGCCACCGGCAGGCCATTGTTCCATTCACTGCAACGGTACGAACAACATCTCCAACGTCGGCAGTTTCTCCACCGAGGTATTTAATGTTCACGCCATAATCGGCCAGCTTTTCAAACAATTCCTGTGTTCCGTTTATAATGGCCTCAAGCACCTCTCCGGGAATAAGTTTTTTATTACGGTCTATTGTAGAATTGAAAATGATATTGTTGTGAATGCCCACGCAAAGCAGATCGTCGAGATTCATTGCCACTGCATCCTGGGCAATGCCTTTCCAAACTGAAATATCTCCGGTTTCCTTCCAGTACATGTAGGCAAGTATGCTTTTTGTACCGGCACCATCAGCATGCATTACATTCACAAAATCTTCATCCTTGCCAAGGTAGTCGGGGTAAAGTTTGCAAAAGGCGTTTGGGAACAGCCCCTGGTCAAGGTTTTGCACCGCTTTGTGAACTTCTTCTTTCTGTGCAGACACGCCTCTCTGGCTGTATAAACTCATGATGATGAAGATTGAAAGGCAAAACTAATTGTGAATTGCCAATAATCCATTTTCATTTATCAATTACCTTTGCGGCACTGCATGATCGTTCATAAAAATCCTGAAGAATTTCCCCGGTTAAGCAATGTGGTGCTCACCATCGGCGTTTTTGACGGTGTTCATCTCGGTCACCAGCAAGTGCTTCGACAATTGTTAGCCGAAGCCGAAAAGGTGAAGGGCACAGCGGTTCTCGTTACATTCGATCCGCACCCGCGAAAAGTGTTGAATCACTCTTCTACTCCGCCGCTGTTTGTACTAAATACTTTGGAGGAAAAGTTACAACTACTCGCCAACCAAAACATTCCGCATACAGTTGTAGTTCCTTTTACAACCGATTTTGCCTCAATGTCTGCAGAAGAATATGTGCGCGACTTCTTAGTGGAGAAGTTCCATCCGCATACTATTATTCTTGGCTATGATCATAAGTTTGGCAGAGACCGGCGCGGAGATTACCATTTGCTGGATACCGAAGCAGGAAAATATGGCTTTAATGCGAAAGAAATTCCTGAGCGAGTGATAAGAAATATAACGGTCAGCAGCACCCGGATAAGAGAAGCATTGCTTATCGGCGATGTGGAATCTGCAAATGAATTTTTAGGGTATCCCTATCCGTTAGCCGGAAAGGTAGTACATGGAAATAAGCGCGGGCGAACCATTGGCTTTCCTACAGCGAACCTCCAAATTGGCGATGCAGACAAACTTATTCCTGCAAACGGTGTTTATGCGGTGCGCGTATTGCATCACGGACGGAAACTGCAGGGCATGATGAACATAGGCTTCAGGCCAACTGTCGATGGAACTGAACGGACAGTTGAAGTGAATATTCTTGATTTTGACGAAGATATTTACGATGAAATTCTATCAATTCAATTTTTGAAAAGGCTTCGGTCGGAGACAAAATTCGATGGACTTGATGCACTGAAAGCGCAGCTTCAGGCGGACAGGGAGATGGCGAGAGCGGTAGTGTGATTAGGGGTGGAAACTTTAGAGAATTAAAAATTAAAAATTAAAAATTAAAAATTGAAAATTAAATTGGTGGGCGAAAGAATCGGGGGTTTAATATTCCAGTAGGCAGATATCATGGAAGGCGACCGAATATCGTAAAGCGTACATCATACATTAATTCATAATCATCTTCGTAACCAATTCCTTCAGCAAAGCATTACCCGGAGTACCGAAATCACCTACACCAACGCCTTTCATATTGTACTGCTGCATTAACAGGATAAGCCTTTCAACTCCTTCGAATCCGTAATTTTTCATTGTGTCTTTCCCCTGTTTTAAAGCAGATGAATTAAAGGAAAAAACAGGCCTCAGTGCTTCATCTGATTTGCTGCTCATAGCCATGGCAACATAAACCTTGCTGAAATGTGAATACAATGCGGGTATAGCCATTTGTATCGGGACGAGCTTGGGATTGCTTTCGAAATAGTTTAGAATCCGCAATGCAGCGGCGAGATCCTTCCTGGTGATGGCCGCGAGGAGTTCGAAGACATTATACTCCTTGCTTATACCAATGTATTTTTCAATATCATCCTCGGTAACTGGCTTTCCGTCTTCAACGTTTACCCTTAATTTTTCTATTTCGTTCTCTATCCGCGAAAGGTCGTTGCCAATATGTTCCTCGATCATGCTAACGGCTTTCGGAGTGATCTGCATGTTGCGCTCTGCCGCGAAGTTCTTGATCCATTCCTGAATTTTATCTTCTTTTACTTTAGCGAAGGTCTCCATTTCGGCATTCGCAGCTACAGTTTTCGAAAGCTTTGTACGCTTATCAAGCGCCTTTATTTTATGACCGACTACAAAAATGGTGGTTTGGGAAGGTGCAGCGATATATGATTCAAGCTGTTCCAAATCCTTCATCTGCTGCGCTTCTTTCAGTATGACTACCTGCTTTTCTGCGAACATCGGATATCTCCGGGCGGCGTTTATTATTTGCGACCATTCAGCGTCCTTTCCATAAAAGACAGAAAGGTTGAAGGAAGCTTCACTCTCGGGGAGAATATGATGTTCAGCATAGTCAATTAGCTTATCGATAAAGTATTCCTCCTCTCCCTGGAACCAATACACGGGTTTAAACTGCTTCTTTTTCCAGGCGGCAATTATCTTTTCCACGCTCATACTGCAAGATTATCGGTTTTTTTTGAATTACCTTCCGGCCTGAATGAAGCCTCTGCCACAACTGCCAAACAAATGCTAAAAGCCCTGGCTGGAGTAAGTTCCGGCCTGTTAATAACAGGTGTGAATTAAATTGGCACAGTTTTGGAAAATAGCTGGTCGAAATTGTAATTTCAGAATCTGATATCCTTATTGAATACCAAAGCTTGCCTTATTTATATAAGCATTAGGTAAAAAAATTCAAAACAACGAAAAACTACAACTATGGCATTTGAAAACTTTCCAGAAGCAGAAAAACCGCACACAGAGGTGCGAACAACAACCACCACTAACAGAAAGGCCAATACAATGCGCGGAATTTTAATGGGCGTTTTGGTTGCAGCCCTGCTTGGTACATGGGGTTATATCATTTGGGATAAGAATAACACCAGTGAAACACTCTCTCAAAAAGACAATCTGATCACTTCAACTTCCACTCAAAGGGATGAACTACAAAAGGAATTAGCAGACGCAACAATGCGTTACGATATGCTTAAAACCTCTAACTCAAAAAAAGATAGCACCATCAGCGCAAAGGATAGAGAAATTGAAGAAAAGTCTCAGCGTATCCAAAGCCTCCTGACAAAGTCTAATGCAACTCAGCAGGAACTGAGGGAAGCACGCTCTTTGATCGCTTCACTGAATGGTGATATAGAAGGCTACCGTGCACAGATTGAGATGCTTGAAGGGCAAAAAATTCAATTAGCACAGGAAAAAGCTGTAGTAACTCAGGAACGCGACCGCGTTATCCAGGATTTTGACTCGGCAAAAGTTGTTATTAAGCAAAGAGAAGATGTAATTGACATCGGATCTACGCTTCACGCTTCTAATTTCAACATCGTTGGGATAAAGGAAAAAGGCAGCGGTAAAGAAAAAGTAACGGACAAAGCGAAAAAAGTTGATAAACTTCGTGTATCATTTGATCTCGATGAAAATATGATCACAACTTCCGGTAATAAGGAAATTTATGTTGTGATAACTGACCCTAGCGGTCAAACCGTTGCAGTTGAATCTTTAGGTTCAGGTAAATTCAACACGCGTGAAGGCGAAGAAAAAACATTCACTCAGAAGCTTGATGTGAATTATGTGCAGAATACGCGTCAAACTGTAACCTTCGATTGGAAGCAGGACCAGGATTTCTCTACCGGTAATTATAAAATTGAAGTTTATAATAACGGATTTAAGGTTGGCGAAGGCTATCGTCCTCTTAAAAAGGGGGGCCTTTTTAGCTAAATAATTTATGTTTTTTGCTAAAGAATGCGGCATCACATAAGGTGTCGCATTCTTTTTTTGGGATTGAACGGGGCCAATTTTTTCAACCAGCCAGAGCCCGTTTTTAAAAGATCGCCCGCAAAGCTGCACGGCCAGTGTGAATTATCCTTGTGTCACCGGGCTTCCTCCCTTCATATTGCGCGCTTACTTCAATATTGCCTGCAATTCTTCTCGTGATGTCTGCACTCCAGAGATAATTACTTCCCGGGAGAAGTCCATCAAGTAATAAATAACCCACGGTAGTATTTGCAGCGCCCGGGTAAGCGGAAAAATCTATTTTAGAATAAGTGAACTTTGCAGAGATCGTACTGTTTGAAGCTACATTATAGCGGAGGTCTGCGTTAAGCGCATGGTGAACGGAACGCTCTAAGGAATCCTGCCGGTTACGTTTCTGCGTATAGGCGTAACCGAAAATCGCGCGAAGGCTGTTACGGTACAAATATGTAAGCGAAGGTTCGATGGAAAATATGTTGATATTGTAATTACGGTTATTGAATTTCACACCATTGGTTTGAAGGCTGTTCTCGCCGGTTCGGGCAGCCAGTTGCATCGACAGGCTTCGTGAAAAAGAGTATCTTCCTTTTGCCGAAAGATTGCCGGTGGCGCGGTTTTCAAGCCCGTAGGCAAGCAGAGATTTAGAAGTTGATCTCGTATGGGTTGCTTCAAGCCCCCATTTTGTATTGGTTCGATTGTAAAATAGCGTGTTGGAAAAATAGAGGTGCAGGCTTATAATGTTTGTGTCCAGCGTCTCATTTGAAAACGGGTTAAATAAAAAGTCTTTTTGCGATATTTTCTTCTTATTAATTTGCAGCGCTGATGAGGTACTTGTTCGTTTGATGAAGCGGTTAATGCCTTTGTTAGGATGTCGCAAAAGCAGTTTTGGATCGAAACCGATATTATAATTGAATTGAAGATAATTGGCTCTTACGTATGAACTCCCGGGCGTAAAAATGCGTATGAATTTCTTTTGATCCTGGAAGATGGCCGTTTCAAATTCATTGAGCTCTGCAATACCGTTACTGTTATAATCTATCCAGGTATATTCACCCTGACCTGCAGGAACTTCAAGATAGGTGAACTCCCTCCTTTGTTCCTGCCCTGATCCTATCTCATAAAGCATGCTTCCCGTAAGAGATCCCTTTAACGCATTCGCATTATATTCCGTTCGGCCGAGAAGGCTGTTCTCAGGCAACTGCAGCCGGCTTAAACCCGGATCCTTTATAATCAGATTTCGATAGGTGACATTTATTTTTACCTGCTGGTTAGGGTTGCGGAGGAATTCCGCAGATGCATTGTAATTGTTACTGAAATCCGATTTCTGAAACTTGTTTCCGAACGGGAGCCAGTCCTCTCTTCGAATGTAAGAGAGGCCCCATTTATTTGGCTTTGATTGGTCGCTCTTTAAAAATGTTTCATAAACGTGAAAGGAAAAACTGAGTGGTGAAAGTGTATCAGGTATTTTTTCGGATATCTTGTTGAACTCTCCGGAATATTTTATCCCTGCCTGCATGTTTTTTACACGAGGCAAATCGCGGCTCAAAAATAAAAGTGGTCTTATGAAACTTCCATTTTGAGAGCTTGCATCAAATGCGAGGAAGTTCATGGATGCCTGGTAGGTCCACATTCCTTTTTTTCCATTGGCAGTAAGAACTTGTTTCAACCCGTTGTAATCATCGCTGCGATTGTAAACCGTGGCATCATACCTGATGAAGTTGCTTTTGGATGCCAGTTTTCCTGAGACGGTGGTGATGTTCTCATCGGCGGGAGGCGCATTAAAGGGAAGGCTCCAATCTCGCAGGAACTCGATCTGCCGAAGCCTTTCCAAGGGTTTAAATTTTTCCGAAACATATTCATGACCGGCGGACCAATCAAGCTGGCGGATCTTATTAAATATCCTGATGTTTCTGCCGGTTCCATTCAGGCTGAATTTTCCCGCGAATCCGTTTGTGAACGTCTTGTCGCGGGAAGAGAAGAGATTCAAGTCGTAATGACTCATCGCCACTTCACTTGAAAGACTTAGCTTTTTTCGCACGAGATAATCTGCACCCACTGAAAATATCTGCAGTTTCTTCGGGGTTACAAGTAGCGTTACAGGTTCCCACTCTCCCACGGGATTGTTATTAGCATCCGGTGAGATCCATTCGAAAGCCTGACCGTTCACAGCATTGCGAAGCGGAATATAATTTCCTTTTCCCGGGCCGAGATAGGTGAAGGTGACGGCATAGAGCGTGTCCGCAGGGTTTGTAGACAGTACATACACAGAGTCGTGAACATTACTATTATAAATGGTATCGATCTTTTTGTACAGAAGCCTTCCTGTTGTGAAAGTGTCTCGCACAGCATTGTCATAAAAAGCAAGATGAATACTGTCTCCAATTTCGGAGAGGAACTGTTTTTGTTTGTCGTTGAGGTCCTGATCTATGGTGGCATTACGGGAATCGGAATTTGAATACACCGCGGTATTCACCCGAAGACGATTTGAGAAATTCATCTCGTTGGTAACAAAGAGTTGGGTATTTAAATAGTTCCGGTCAGAATATTCGAATTCAGCCTGAATCCTTTTGTCTTTGGTGATCATTCGGTTAGGCGTAAACGTTATTTCAGCAGTATTATAATTGATCACATAATCCTGGTCCTCTCCTCTTTGCAATAATTCACCATCAATAAAAATGCGTTCGGTGCCTGCAAGGATAACAAAATACAATTCATTGTTTGCTCCCTGCAGCCGGTAAGGCCCCTGGTTTCCTTCAATTGGAATGAGGATGTGACGTGTGAACTTTCCTTTTGCAATTGCTCCACTTCCAAAAAAGGTGTTTTCAAAATTTTTAGTGATTTGGTTTCGTGTTTCAAAGGAAGCGCCTTGCAATCTTTTATAAAAGTTTATGAAGTAGTTGCGGCTTTCGCGAATATCTATATCTCCGAAACTTGCCTGCCAGTTTTTCTTCTTTATTCCCAGAAATATCCTGTCGAAGTCACGTAGATCCTGGGTGTTTCCGTCTGGTTGTATGGGGATATTATTGTCTGATATCGCCGCGGTAAGTTCCATGCTGTCACCGATAAAGCCCCGAAGTTGGAGATTCATCGAAGAGTTTAGAACCGCGTCCTGATTATTTCCAAAAGAGATCGCCCTGCCAAAACTTCCTGAAGATTCAATTTGTCCGAAATCAATTAGCGCATTGGATGATGCTGATGACGATCTGACCTTTATTGGTTTTTCAGCTAAGAAATTATAGCGCACACTATCATAATTATACCTGTAAATTTTCTTATTAAGCCTCGCAGGAAAAACACGGTAGGTGACGTAAACACTATCGGATGCGGGTTTCACAAGCCAGGTTATTCTTGCTTCGATCTCATTCAACTGATAATTTCCAGAGGTTCCCTCTATTTCAAAAGTATTCGGGGCAATGCTGAAGGAATCAATCACATAGGATGAGTCGGTGACGGGAATCCACTTCTTACGCAAATTGGAAAGGTTTTTTTGTGCCACCGCAGATTGCAGTAACATCAAACTAAGCAGAAAAGTCAGGTATTTTTTTCCCGGGCGCACTCTTACATCAAAATTGCGGAAAATTTGCGGTATTGGGTTATGGTTGGGGGTTTTTGAGTTTTGGGTTTTGAGTTATGAGTTGTGAGAGAAGGCACATGGTTGATGGCGCATGCTGCAAGGTATAAGCTTTAAGGAGAAAGTGAAAACCAGGAACCTGGAACTATTTTATATCCATTTAACTTTATCGATAGTCACGGATTCAGCAGGAAGATGCAGGAGTTACACGAAACAGTCACTAATTTTCAATCGCCTGAAATCCTTTTTGAACCTGGGTTTCCCCGTTGGGGAACTTTGTGAGCTTTAGCCCAGGCGGAAGAATGATCATGAAGCGATCGTAAAATCTTCTTGCGGAATTTCAGAAACTACAAACTACGAACTACAAACTACTCCTCTGTTGCCAATCCCGCTCCGAGGTATTCCCGGTTCAGGCGTGCTATGTTTGCCACGGAGATCCCTTTTGGGCATTCCGCTTCGCATGCATAGGTGTTTGTACAATTACCAAAACCTTCCTTGTCCATTTGTGCAACCATATTGAGTACGCGTGATTCACGTTCGGGTTGGCCCTGCGGAAGTTGTGCAAGTTGCGATACCTTCGCCCCCACATACAACATCGCACTTCCGTTTTTGCATGCAGCAACACATGCTCCGCAACCTATGCAGGCCGCAGACAGAAATGCATCATCGGCTTTTTTCTTGTCTATAGGAATCGCATTGGCATCAACCGCATTTCCGGTGTTTACTGAAATATATCCTCCGGCCTGGATGATGCGATCAAATGCGGTGCGATCTACCACGAGATCCTTTATCACCGGGAAAGCCTTGCTGCGCCACGGTTCCACCACCACAGTATCACCATCTTTAAAGGCGCGCATATGAAGCTGACAAGTGGTGTTTTGCTGCCACGGCCCATGAGGCTGGCCATCTATATACATACTGCAAGCGCCACATATTCCCTCGCGACAATCATGATCAAAAGCAACAGGTTCCTTGCCTTCAGTTACAAGCTGCTCATTAAGTACATCGAACATTTCAAGGAAACTCATTTCCGAAGAAATATTGTTCACTTTAAAGGTTTCAAAATTTCCTTTGGTCTGGGCGTTTTTTTGTCTCCAAACTTTCAGGGTGAGATTCATATTGTAGTGTTCCATAAAAAGCGTTTATGGTTTAACGTGGTTTTATTTATAACTTCTTTGCGTGGGGTGCACAATTTCAAACTCCAGTTTCTCCTTGTGCATTTCCCAGCTATTGTCCTCTTTCATTTCCCATGCCGCAACATAGCTGTACTGGTCATCTTTGCGTTGTGCCTCACCTTCAGGGGTCTGGCTTTCTTCGCGAAAATGGCCGCCGCATGATTCATTTCTTTGCAAAGCATCCATACACATCAGCTCGCCGAGTTCGAGAAAGTCTGCCACACGCCCTGCTTTGTCAAGTTCATTATTGAAATCTTTTATTTCCCCGGGGATCCTCACGTTTCTCCAAAACTCTTCACGCAAAGCACGAATTTCGGTGATGGCCTCCTGCAAACCGTTTGCATTCCTTGCCATGCCACACTTATCCCACATTATTTTACCGAGTCTTTTATGAAAACTCTCCACGCTTTCAGTGCCTTTGATATGCATCAGCCTTTGCAGTTTGTCACTCACTTCACGCTCTGCCTGTTCAAAGGCCGGATGAGTAAGAGGGATAGACGCAGTTGCAATTTCATCTGCCAGATAATTTCCGATGGTATATGGAATCACAAAATAGCCATCTGCCAGCCCCTGCATCAGTGCTGATGCACCGAGGCGATTAGCACCATGATCGCTGAAATTGGCCTCACCTAATGCGTATAAACCGGGGATGGTTGTTTGCAATTCATAATCAACCCAAAGGCCGCCCATCGTGTAGTGCACAGCGGGATAGATACGCATTGGTGTTTCGTATGGATTTTCACCGGTGATCTTTTCATACATTTCGAAAAGGTTACCATATTTTTCAGCAACCACATCTTTGCCAAGCCTGATTATCGTTTCTTCATCAGCACCGGTAATTCCTGATTTGCCCGCTTCTATACGACCATATCTTTTTATAGCATCAGCGAAATCAAGGTAAACAGCCATCTTAGTGGTGCCCACACCATAGCCAGCATCACATCTTTCTTTAGCTGCGCGTGAAGCCACATCCCTTGGAACGAGGTTACCGAATGCCGGATATCTTCTTTCGAGATAGTAATCTCTTTCCTCTTCAGGAATATCTTTTCCTTTTCTTGGATCGTTTTGTTTTTTCGGCACCCATATTCTTCCGTCGTTACGAAGGCTTTCACTCATCAGCGTGAGCTTGCTCTGATGGTCTCCACTAACGGGGATGCATGTAGGATGGATTTGTGTGAAGCAGGGATTGCCGAAGAATGCACCTTTGCGGTGAGCTTTCCATGCAGCTGTAACATTACTTCCCATGGCATTCGTGCTCAGGTAAAAAACGTTTCCGTATCCACCGGTGCATAACAGTACCGCATGGCCGAAGTGACGCTCCAGTTCCCCTGAGATAAGATCGCGTGTAATAATTCCGCGTGCTTTACCATCTATCATCACTACATCAAGCATTTCATGCCTGTTGTACATTGTAACATTGCCCAGTGCTACCTGGCGTTCGAGAGCACTGTAAGCTCCGAGAAGAAGTTGCTGCCCGGTTTGCCCTGCAGCGTAAAAGGTTCGTTGAACCTGGGTTCCGCCGAATGAACGGTTGCTAAGTAAGCCTCCGTATTCGCGTGCAAAAGGTACACCCTGCGCAACGCATTGGTCTATGATGGCAGCACTTACTTCTGCAAGGCGGTGCACGTTTGCTTCCCTTGCGCGATAGTCGCCACCTTTCACTGTGTCGTAAAAAAGCCGAAAGACACTGTCACCGTCGTTCTGGTAATTCTTTGCAGCATTTATCCCGCCTTGTGCGGCGATGCTGTGAGCGCGCCTCGGGCTATCCTGAAAGCAATAGGCCTTTACTTTGTAGCCCATTTCCCCTAAGGATGCCGCTGCAGAAGCTCCTGCGAGACCGGTTCCAACTACGATCACTTCAAGTTTGCGTTTGTTGGCAGGGTTCACCAGTTTTACGTGGCCCTTATAATAATCCCACTTTTCCTTCATCTCGCCCTGCGGAATCTTCGCGTTCAATGACATATTCTGATGTGTTTAAAATATAAATTGTGTTTACTTATGCCTGCTGCCGGTTAATAGATCCATTCAAAATAAACAGCCAGGGGCATAAGCGCAAAAAGTACGGTAATGATGATCGTGTATCCGACACCGATACCTTTTATTATAGGCGTATATTTTTTATGATGAACGCCAAGCGTTTGAAAAGCACTCTGAAAGCCATGAAGAAGATGCCAGAAAAGGGCAACAAGGCCGATCATGTATAGTGCTACAATCCAACCATGGCTGAATACTTCCTGCATTTCCGCATAAAGATCGTGATCACTATGTTCGCCGCCATAGAGTGCAACCTTGGTTCCTACAAAAAAATGACTGATGTGCATGACAAGGAACAGCAGCAACAGTGTTCCGAACAATCCCATCGACCGGCTATACCAGGTTGAATTCTTATTTGCCTTGGTTACATGGTAGCCTACAGGTCGTGCAGCCGAATTCTGGCGCCATACAATCAGCGCCTGAACAATATGAAGTATGAGGAACACGAAAAGGCCGACTTCTAAAAAGCGGAGTATCCAGTTGTGGCTCATAAAGTGCGCAACAGTATTGAAAGTTTCGCCACCGTCGTTTAAAAAAATGCAGGCGTTGATGCCTGCATGAACTATTAAAAATAAGATGAGAAAGAGACCGGTCAGTGCTACCGTAAATTTTTTTCCTATGGATGAAGAGAAAAACTGTTTCCAGTTCATGTGCAATAGTTTGGTTTTACGTGGAGCAAAAGTACTTAATTAATGTTAAAATTTGTTAGTTGTTAGCCTATAGTCAGTACATGGCAACAATCCGTTATTAGAAACTGCTTTCCGTTAATACTATTACGTGATCTTTCAATTCAATGCCAGCCTATATCAGACGAGAATTTGATTGAGTTATTTTTCATAACAGCAAATGTTTCTTATCCCGGAAACATTAATGGCTAAAGTGTTTGGATTCTTCAATCGTGCAGCAACCCGGAATTTTTCTGCTCAAGCAGTTGCCAGATCATTTCGGGAGAAAGCGAGCGCCATTGCGGAAGATCAACCAACGGAAGATAACGGTTAAGTTTTGCTCTTTGAAAATCGTATTGGCTTTGTACAGGAAGGTTCAACATTACCATCCAGCCATTTTCTTCTGAAAGTTCTTCATACCAGTCTTCATAATACGCGTCATCACTGCTGTGAAAATTGAGTACATTCTCTCCTATCAAAATAAATTTATTTATTCCTTTACAAAAAAGCCTGTCAGTTACTTCGCGGCGCAGGGTCATGATATCATTTTCAATAGCATCATTCCATTCCCCAATCATTTCAATAATGGCAAAATGTTGCTCATAGTCGGTATAAAGAATTTTTAGGTAAAGCGTTCGAGAGCCAAAATCATCCCATTGCGGATGGATATAATAATTATAAATAGTGTGAGAATATTCAAATTCGCTATAGGTGCGCCTGTAAAATGGCGACAAAGGATCTTCATCTGCAATGTAGAGATGGCGCCAGTTATAATATGGTTCTATTTCGTGCAAAGGGAATCAAATAATCAAAAGTAGAAATTCAAAATGTTATTTGATAGCTTTTACACAAAGGGAATACCAAAGGAGTTGTGGGTTCTGGGTTATGGGTTGTGCGAGGTGAGAAATGAGATTTGCGAAGGCACAGGTTGCATGGTGCATCTACAAGTAGCGTGGAGCATATTGCTGATTATCCGGCGAGTTCACTATGTAGCAAAAAAAGAGGCTGCTAAAAAGCAGCCTCCTGACTTATCAACCCAAAATAAAAAAACTACTCAAGCACTATCTTTTCTGTGATAACAACCTGGTTTTTTTCGTTCATAACTTTTACCATGTACAAACCTTTTGAAGGACGGCTATGTATGGTCATTTGTGCAGTTTGTCTTCCTTTCAAAACCTGTACAGGTTGCGATTGAATTGCACGGCCGGTGATATCAGTAAACAGGATGTTGTAACGACCTTCTTTTTGCCCGTCAAGCGTTACATAAAATGTAGAGGATGTAACAGGATTTGGGAATACTTTCGCTTCTGCGCTGTTGAAGTTCACTTCAGGCAGGTTGCCTGTTTCAAAGCGGTTGGCCTGGTCAGCTTCTTTTTGAAGAAGGAAGCGGTTGTTTGCAAGATCTGATGCATTAAAACGTTGGTCAGAGCCTTCAACTTTTGAAGCTGTAAGATCGGCAAGTTTCACTTTGTAATATCCTTCGAAAAAATTTGCGCTCACCACAAGTATGTCGCCATCTTCGGTTACGGCAGCACCGTTAGTGGTGTATTGCGCCGGAAGGCCCGTGATGGTTCCTTTAAAGGTTGCAATACGCGTTTCAGGATCTATTACAAATACATTCTTGTTTGCGGAGATCACATACAGTTTTCCAAAGGCATCGGCAACCATGTCTCCACCCCAGCTTGTACACTTGTTATGGATGGACATTCCTTTATTGTTTTCTGCATCAACAAGATTTCCCAGGTCTGTAATTTCAGGAACTTTTCCTGTTGTAAAACGGAGAAAATGGTTTCCGTCGTTAGTGATCATGTAGCCGCTACCGTTAGGGGCGATCACCATCCTCGTAATGTTATTTGCCTCATCGTTCAGGTTTCCGAAATTCAGAACCGGGGAACGAAGTGTAAAGAATCGGGGTGTTTCATTTTTGATGTCCAGATCAAGCCAGCGCAATTCTCCCATGCGCATTGGCGTGAAGAATAATTTGTTGCCGCGCGCATCAAGAGCGGCTGCTGCTACAAAGGTGGAGGTTGGATAATCAGTGGTTGAAAAAATATTTCCGTTAACAGTGGCATTTTGGTTTACCACTTTCTTAGTATTCACGTCAACCAATTCAAAGCTGGATTTACTCCTTTCAAACAAGGTTTTTGTAACCTGGCCTGTTGAAAGATCAACCTGGCGAATGTTCATCCAGATAAAATCTTTGTTACCGTCGCCTGTTATGGCATACCCGGTGTTCTTTTGCGCTGTGCCGGCCATGGTGGCTGCTAATGAGGCGGTGGTGAGTAAAACTTTAAAATTCATGTCAGGTATTTTTAATGGTGAAAGTTAAAATTAATCAGGAATCTAATTTACAACAATGTGATAACAATTAAGAGAATTTTTGGGTGCGGGGATCAAATTTTTATGAATGGTATTTTACAAGGCCATCCATAGGGCTCTTTAAAACGTTGCCAAGCAGCAATTCGTATGACTGGCAGAGGTTTTCAAGTATGTCTTTAAAACCAAATGCAACGCTGCCGACGAAATGCACCGGGTGCGTCCAGCTTTCCCGGAATTTATATACATGGTTAAAGAAAAAATCGTTCAGCCCGTCTTCGATAATATTTTCGATCATAAAATGTCCCCGATTTTCCGCAAGGAATTCTGTAAACCTTGCCAAGTAGCGGTTTGGAAGTTGCTGGCGGTAAACTGCATCAAGGATATCGGTTGGCGACACCGGGAAGCGGGCACGAAACCTGTCCATCAGGTCAGGTTCAAAAGTGTTGTATAAATAATATTGCACCACTTTTCTTCCTAAATAAGCACCACTGCCTTCATCGCCAAGAATAAAGCCCAGGCCGGGGCTGCTCTTTGCGATCTTTTTTCCGTCGTAATAGCAAACACTGGAACCCGTGCCGAGAATACAGACCATGCCTTTATCGTTTCCACAAAGTGCCCGGGCCGCAGCTAAAATATCAGACTCTACTTTCACCTTTGTTTTCGGGAAGGCAGATTTAAAAGTGGTGGTAAGCATTTTCACATTTGCAGGGTTGCCGCATCCGGTACCATAAAAGAAAAGATCACTTGGCTGAAGTTTTAGTTTTGGATGAAGTTCTTTCTCTAAAATTTCCTTCACCTGGTGCGATGATAAAAAATAAGGACTAAGGCCCTGTGTGGTTATATTCTTTTTACGTTTACCAGGTTCGGTAAGCGTCCATGATGTTTTCGTGGAGCCGCTGTCGGCAATTAATGTTGCTCCCATCGCTTTTTTCAATTAAGGTAGTACATTCACATCATTCATGGCATAAAAATGGTTTCCCTGCCTGTAAAAAAATTACCTTCGCGCCCTAATTCCCGCCCGCCAACCGGCAAAAGTTTGGCTTTGATATGCAGCAAAAGAAATTAAAGATCTGGCTACCGTTTTTATTTAGCCTTGCGATAGTGCTTGGTATGTTCTTCGGCTTTAAGATGCGCGACGCACTTCCCGGGAAAAAATTCTTTTTCACCGAAAGGAAAAAGCCTCTTGAAGAAGTACTTTCCCTGATCAATGCTAATTATGTTGATAAGGTTGATGAAGCGGCTTTGGCCGACACCGCGATCCAGGCCATGTTGCTGAAGCTTGATCCGCATTCTCAATACATTCCTGCAAAACTTTTGGAGGAAGCAAATGATGGCATTGCCGGCAATTTTTATGGAATAGGGATAGAATTCGACATTTTCGATGACACTTTGAATGTGATCAGCGTTTTAAAAGATGGACCCGCAGATCGGGCCGGAATTAAGATGGGTGATAAGCTTTTAAAAGCCGGGGACAGTCTGATGGCCGGTAAAGGCCGCGATGCGCAGGGAATGCGCGACATACTAAAAGGAAACCGGGGCAGCCTTCTAACTCTAAGGGTGCTGCGCAAGGGCGATGTACTTGACCTGCCCGTGACCAGGGATTTCGTTTCGGTTTCCAGCGTTGATGCCTCCTACCTTATCGCTCCGAAAACAGGTTTTATAAGGCTAAGCAGGTTTACCCAGCAGAGTTACAGGGAATTTATGGAGGCGCTTGATGATCTTAAAAAGCAGGGAATAGAAAAACTTATACTCGATCTGCGCGGGAATGGCGGTGGCGTACTCGATGAAGCAGTTGAAATTGCTGATGAATTTCTTCCGGGCGATAAGCTGATCACATATACAGAGGGTTTTCATACACCACGAAAAGATTATCGTACCCGCCGCACCGGACAGTTTGAAACCGGTGAACTGATCGTACTCGGCGATGAGGGCTCAGCCTCTGCAAGTGAAATATTGATGGGCGCTTTGCAGGATTGGGACAGGGCAACTATTGTGGGCAGAAAAACCTTCGGGAAGGGCCTGGTTCAGGAACAATTTAATTTAAGCGATGGCAGCGCAGTAAGACTGACTGTTTCGCGCTACTACACTCCTCTCGGACGCAGCATCCAACGGCCTTACACTAACGGTTTTGATGAGTATTATGCAGAGGTTGCACACCGCGATATGCTGGCGGACTCAACAATTATAAAAGATTCAACGCCACAGGTAAAGGGTTTTTCAACTCCAAAAGGAAAAGTGCTTTTTGCTGAAGGCGGCATTACCCCGGATCATCGTGTTGGAACAGATACATCTAAACTTGGCTACACTACGGCGGTGATCTTTTCGCGCGGCTTGGTTTCAGAATTCGGATACAAATACACGATCGATAATTTAGAACGGCTGAAGCAGTATAAAGACCCCAACTCATTTAATAATGGATTTAGGCCCGGAGCAGAGGCCTGGCAGTATTTTGAAGCCATGGCCGCGGCAGATTCAATTGATCTCGGTTTTCTCAAAACTGCTGAGAAGAACTTCATTCAAAAAAGCATGCGCCTTTCAATCGCCCGGCAGCTTTGGCGTAATGAAGGATATTTTGAAGTGATGAATAAGGAAGATGAGGTTGTATTGAAAGCGCTATCCCTCCTAAAAAATTAAGCCCCCGAACCGGAGGCTTTGAAAACAGTGGCCAGTCTAACTTGACCAGATCTGCAATATTGTATTGGATGCTAAAACGGGATAATACTGGAACAAATCTAAAAATATTCGATCCCGGATTATGTAGTTTACGGGTTAATAAGTTTGTAGAATTATTACTACTCAACCACTCTGCTCTGATTATAGATTTTAGATTATAGATTACAGATTATAGATTTAGATTATAGCTTACAGATTATAGATGGTTGGTGTCGGCATTACTTTATTGCGCAGACATTCGGGAAACCCACGACCGTTGATTAACCCAAAGCCTACAGACTACCGACTAAACACCCCTAACTCCTTACTTTCCTCCAAACCTCCCTACATTTGCAAAAAATCATGTGCTATGTGGCTGAATAACATTTTGGAAACCATTGGAAATACACCTCTTATCAAATTGAATAAGATCACCCGCGACCTGCCCTGTACGGTTCTGGCAAAGGTGGAGTATTTTAATCCCGGGAACTCGATAAAGGATCGAATGGCTTTAAAAATGCTTGAGGTTGCCGAACAGGAAGGAAAAATAAAACCCGGGGGAACTATTATAGAAGGAACAAGTGGTAATACAGGAATGGGCCTGGCATTGGCGGCGGTTGTAAAAGGATATAAATGCATATTCACCACCACCGACAAACAGTCTAAAGAGAAGGCAGACATCCTCAGGGCAGTTGGAGCTGAGGTAATTGTGTGCCCTACCAATGTTGAGCCTGAAGATCCGCGGTCTTACTATTCAGTGTCAAAGAGACTGGCTACGGAAGTTCCCAACAGCTGGTATGTAAACCAGTATGATAATCTTGCTAACCGGCTGGCACATTACGAGCAGACGGGTCCTGAAATATGGGAACAAACGGAAGGTAAGGTTACTCATCTCGTGGTATGCGCCGGCACAGGAGGCACCATCGTGGGGACAGCCCAATTTTTGAAAGAAAAAAATCCGAACATAAAAGTTTGGGCAGTAGATACTTATGGATCTTTGTTAAAGAAGTACTTTGATACGGGGGAAATTGATCAGAACGAGGTATATCCATATATAAGTGAAGGGTTCGGAGAAGATTTCGTTCCCCAGAATTATGATATGTCTGTAATTGATGAATTTACCAAGGTAACCGATAAGGACGGTGCAGTAATGGCCAGGAGGATCGCCAAGGAGGAAGGATTGTTCTGCGGCTATAGTGCCGGAAGTTGTTTACAGGGAATGTTGAACCTGAAAGACCAACTCAAAAAGGATGATGTAGTGGTATTGATTTTTCACGATCATGGCAGTCGTTACGTGGGAAAGGTGTATAATGACGAATGGATGCTGGAGCGTGGCTTCCTGGATGTGAAAACCTTTAAGGACCTGGTGGGCGGCCGTGGTGCGCAGAAATTGATAACGGTATCGCCGGAGCAAACGGTAATGGAAGCTGTGGATTTGATGAAGAAATATGATATCGAGAATATCCCCGTATTTGAAGGAACGAATAATACAGGTGCGATATCAGCAGGCGGGCTTTTCAACAAAATATTGGCAGATGCAGATGTTAAGGAGAAAAAGGTGGGAGAGATTTGTGAAAAAGCTTACCCGGAAGTAGCATTTGACACCCCGGTTGAGCGGCTATCTTCCTTCATAAACAAAGAAAACGGAGCTGTACTCAGTAAAGATGACAGCGGATCTTATCACATTGTAACTAAGTACGACATCATTCAAAGCCTTACAAAGTAGGCGCGCGAAATTGACCAATAAATTCGCTGAAATACTTGCCACCACTGCATCTTGCAGGATGTGGCATTTTTTTTTCGAATATGACCATTACGGAAACTCGTAAAACTACGAAGGTAGTTCTCCTAAAAAAAGTTCGTTGATCTCCGCAAATGTAAGCGCTCAAATGATGAATACGTCATGCACGAAAAAGAGCAATATCGCTCTTGCCCCATCCATAGTTGTGCCGCATCTTTGTACCAGAAGTTGATTGATAGAAATTATCAATCATTATCCAAAAAGTCCAGAAACGTAAAACGTTTCCAATATCCAGAAAAAACCTAAAAATCTGATATCAGTCAACTTCTACTTTTTGTTCCTTGACATACTGAATTTCGGATTAACAGAATTAAGTCCCTATGAAACCAATTTAAAATCCAACTTCCGCCTATGCCTTAAAAAGCGATGATGGCAAAAGACCGAATCCAATATCCTGCACATGGTAACACATGGCACGAAAGACCAAAAAAACCAATATCAGCCTATGCCTTAAAAAGCGATGATGGCAAACCAGTATCCAATATCCTTGCACATGGTAACACATGGCAGCGAAAGACCAAAAAACCCAATATCCCGCCTATGCCTTAAAAAGCGATGATGGCAAAACCAGTTCCACTATCCTGTTCCATGGTAACACATGGAGAGAAAAACCAAGAGGACCAATATCCAAAAACCTGCCTATGCTGTAAAAAGCGACGATGGCAACAAGATCCAAACCCTAGAGAAGGCCGTCCGGCTCAAAAAGCCAAGTGCACTCTAAACCAGGTAACGAATTTACTATAGAGTAACCCCCTCTGAAAGTAAAAACCGTCCTGAAACACCCGGGTAAAACCGGTGGAAAGTTTTAAGCTCCCGCATCTGAAAAGGTGGCGGGAGTTTTTTTTTGGTTCGGACTCAGGATTCCTAGCAAAATAATTTCGCGAATAAATTTAAAATGCCCGGCGTAGGTTGGAAATGATTGATGGTTGGATGCGATGGGTGGTTGGGCAGGTTGGAAGTTGATACCTAAAATCCCGTCCGGTTTTAGAGATTATAATCGACAGTATACTTTTCTACAATATCTTTATCGGAATTAAAAATTTTACCCATGCTTCGAACCCTTACAAGTTTATTGATGATCAGTGTATTTTCTACCTTTCTTCTCACCTCCTGCTCTAACGATTCCAACGATCTGCAACCAGCCGGGGGTGATTCGTCCTGGCTGGTATCAACAGTTAAACGGGTGGGGCTGGAAATTGATAATGGTGTGGAAGCCGACACGGCATGGGAAAGCTATACTTACTTGCCCGGAAAGATCATTCACAAAGCAGTTTATACCGACGGATACGCACCATTGCAATACGATTCAATTCAATTTTCTTATTATTACGATGCGCAGGGGAAATTGTTGAAATATGAAAATGACTATGTTTCAGATCTGAACGCTTTTGTTTACGAGGTGGATAAATTGACCGTCAATTACTCCGGGGACAAGATCAGCAGTTTATCAAGGGAAGATTTTTACGGAAATTCCTCGGTGCACCAGTTTGCATATTCAGCGGATATGCGGCAGTTGACCATTTATGATACGCTGAATTCGGATCCGTCTGCCCAAGACCAGAAGTACCAATATTACTTTAATGCTGATCAGACAATTGATTCCACCCTTTTTATAAATAAATATACAGGTGGAGGAGGAACGATCGTGTTCGACACAGTTTATGGCAAGTATAATTATAGCTCCCCGGGGAACCTTAACAGGTACACGGAACGTTACCGTTCTCCCATGTCGCAAGACTTTTCAGTTTTCTTTTTAGACGTTCAACAGCGGGAAACCAGGGGAAGCGAAATTGGCAAAACGCTGAGGAAGATCAGGAGCACACTTGATTTTTACCACGTGATGCACCTGGAATCAAACGATGCTTTGTCATTTTTCGATATGTCTCTCCCTGCGAACGTCATTTTTTATCCTAATCCTCCCATAACCCTAAGC
>JAEZDA010000106.1 GCA_023433345.1 Bacteroidota bacterium
AATTACCTCTTCGGCAACAGGCGCTTCCTGCACAACTTCCGGCGCCTCTTTTCCTTTCGCAGACACCCTCACAAAATTTTCTTCGAAATATCTCGTCTTGTTTTCATAATCGTGATAGCCTTTAAGAATTAAACCAATACAAGTGCTGTACATTGGCTTAGATAATTCTTCTGCCTGGGAGCCTGCAAGATGTTCGTTAGGGAAACCGATTCTCGCATTTAACCCGGTAACATATTCTGTAAGCTGGATGAGATGCTTAAGCTGAGAACCGCCACCGGTAAGTATCACACCGCCGTTAAGCGTCTTGTTGTCAAGGCCCACCTGCTTAAGATGATATGAAACAAAATCCATGATCTCGCTCATTCTCGCTTGTATAATTCCCGCCAGGGTTTTCACTGAAATTTCTTTTGGCGCCATGCCTCTTAAACCCGGAATCGTGATGAATACATTTGATTTTGCTTCATCACTTAAGGCGCTGCCAAACTGAATTTTCATTTGTTCGGCCTGTGTTCTTAAAACGCCCAGACCGGTTTTAATATCATTCGTGATATTTTCTCCGCCGAATGGAATAACAGCCGTATGCTTAAGGATGCCTTCATAGAAAACAGCAAGATCGGTTGTACCACCGCCGATGTCAACGATCGCAACTCCCGCTTCCAGATCCTGATCGCACATAACAGCAGCTGCAGATGCAAGCGGTTGAAGAACCAGGTCTTTTGTACGCAGCCCCGACTTTTCAACGCTGCGGTTGATATTTCGGATAGCATTTTTATCGCCGGTGATGATGTGAAAGTTGGCACCGACCTTCACGCCACTATACCCGATCGGGTTTGCAATATTCTGGAAGTTATCTACAGTGAATTCCTGTGGGATAACATCAATGATCTGATCTCCTGCGGGGATGTAAGTACGATACTGATCTGTCACCAACCTGTCTATTTCATCCTGCTTTATTTCTTCTTCCACGTTCTGACGCACAATGTCGCCGCGGGTTTGGAGACTTTTAATATGGTGACCTGCAATGCCCACATACACTTCACCTATTTCAAGAGAAGGATTGGAAGCATAACAGTTTTCAAGCGCCATTGTAATAGCTTTTATGGTTTGGTCGATGTTCAGAACCATTCCATGCTGCACCCCATTGCTGTTTGCTCTGCCAAAGCCGAGAATTTCCAGCTTGCCGAATTCATTTTTTCTTCCGGCAATGGCTGCAATTTTTGTAGTGCCAATGTCTAATCCAACAATAATGGGTTTTTCGTTGCTCATGATGTTATGTTTTGAAAGTGTTTTATAATTAGTAATCGTTGTTTGGTTTTTTGGGTCCTGGTTTTTTCATTATGGCTTTCGGGGTAGCCTTCGGCTTCGCGGCTTCCTCTTTGGTGCGTTTTACGATTTTATTGTCGGGCTTTTTTGCCACAACTTTTTTTGGTGAAACTTTCTTCTCCGACGGCTTAGGTGGCGCTGGCTTTTTTGCAACTCTTTCGGGAGCAATAACCGTTTTCGTTTCATCTCCGTCTGGCAATTCAAAAACAGGCAATGTTACTTCAGGAGTTTCATCGCGCTGAACGGATTGTAACACCATGCTCACATCCTGAACCTTCTCTTCCGACGCTCCGGATACGAGAAGCGTATCACCGGCCATTTTTTCAGTATATTCAGCAACCAGCTTCATAAGTTCAAGCGTACGAAGTGAATCACTCCTCACTTCTTCTTTACTCCGAACCCTGGCCACCACCTGGTTTTCAAAAGACAGATCTATTACACTGTATTTATTCCAACCTGCCGCGGGCATTACTTTTTTATAGAACAATTTCAGTTTCTCAAATTTTCCGGCATGATCAATTGCCTCGCCGAAAACAACTACCTGGTCTCCTAACTTAGGTATCAGTTCAAATTTTCCCGCAGCGGTAATATCGACCTGGTCGATCATCGCCATCAGAAATTGATCTTCAAGAAGCCCTTCACTTATATCCCTGATCCCTTTCACTAATAATTGCTCCTTGGGTGATAAAACACGAGTGTCAGTCGGAAACCCTGTGAACACGGGCACCCGGGCCGAAAGCTTTTCACTGAGCGGAAGAATTTTTAAAGAGCTGTCGATATAGAAACTTCCACCCGTTTGCGTAAATACACGCGCAATTGGTTCTCTTTCGTCAACCTCAACCTGCAGTATACCGTTAATGTCAAAATACAATTCTGCATTTTTTATCCAGATATCTTTTTCAAGAGATCGCTCTACAGAACGCAGATCGAACTTTGATACTACCTGACGGTTTGCGTTTGATCCGCAATAGGTGTCAATTAATTTCCTGATATCCTCTTCATCAATAAAATAATTATTGCTTACGCCGTTGATATTAATGTTTATCCCTTTGCATTGGCGGCGATCTGTTTTGTACACAGCCGAAACCATGAGAACAATTGTGCAGCACGATACCAGCGTCCAAAGAGTTATGGACGACACCCGCTTCCAGTTTATGTTTCTCAACTTGCTCATGGTGTGGTCAGCGAATTTTTTATTGATGCAAGTATTGTGTCGATATCTCCTGCACCAGCCGTTACAAGAAGTTCAGGCTTTAGCTTTCCGATCATTTCAGGCAGTTCTTTCATTTCAACCACTCTTACTTTTTTATTGATCTTTTCAGCCAGCATCTCACTGTCAACGCCTTCAATTGGCAACTCTCTGGCAGGATAAACCGGTAACAGGATCACCTCGTCGGCCAGCGACAAAACGGCCGCAAATTCATCAGCCAGGTCGCGCGTACGAGAATACAAATGAGGCTGAAAGACCATTGTCATTTTCCGGGTGGGATATAGATCTCTCACGCCGTCTATTAAGGCCCTCAGTTCTTGCGGGTGATGCGCATAATCATCAACAAATACAAGATCATCTCCCTTAATTATATATTCAAATCTTCTCTTTACCCCTTTGAACTCAGCAATCGCTTTTTTGAGGCTTTCATCATCCAGGCCAAGGTGAACGCCTACCGACACCGCAACCACGGAGTTTTCTATATTATGCCTTCCGCCCATGTTAAGGGTGAAGCCGGAAATTCGTCTATCCTTAACCGTGACATCATAATTATAACTCCCGCTATATGTATTTACGTTATCAGCAAAAGCGTCTGCACTGTTGTCTGATAAACTATAGCTCATCAGGTTTTCGCTCCTTAATTCTCTTTCCCGCTGCAATCCTTTCTTATATATAAGTAAACCACCCGTTTTCAATTTTCCGCTGAACTCAAGGAAGGCTTCCTGCATATTTTCTTCGCTGCCATAGATATCAAGGTGATCAGCATCCATCGAAGTAATGACAGCTATATCAGGTGATAATTGCAGGAAGCTCCGATCATACTCATCAGCTTCTGCCACGCACACACTTCTGTTGCTGCGCCAAAAGTTGGAATTGTAATTTGTGGCGATCCCTCCCAAAAATGCATTGCACCCAAAACCTGAATGGCGCAAAAGATGCGCGATCATTGCACTGGTTGTGGTTTTACCATGAGTACCGGCAACACATATATTAAATGTAGACCCCGTGATCATACCTAATACTTCGCTTCTCTTCCTTAGGTTGAAACCATTGTTTTTATAATAATTCAGTTCTTTATGATCAGGGGGAAGTGCAGGCGTGAAAACAACAAGGCTCGCATTTTTATCTATCAAATTAACATCGTCAACATAATGCACTTCAATCCCTTCGATCTCCAATTCCTTTGTTAGTGCCGACGGGGTTTTATCGTATCCGGAAACCCTTACACCGCGGCCATTAAAATATCTTGCAATCGCGCTCATACCGATACCTCCTATCCCCAGGAAGTACACGCTGCCGCCGGGAAGGTATATTTCCTCCGAAGCGACTTCGTTTGTGTTATGAGCAAAGTTCATCATACTATCAGTTTCAAAATATTTTCTGCAACCACCTGGTCTGCATTACGAATGGCAAGTTTTGAAATATTCATTGCCATTTCCTCCTGTCTTTTTTCATCTTTCAGCAAGCTTACCGCCTGTGAGATCAATTTCTCCCGGGCATCTTTATCCGGGATCAATATTGCTGCGCTCTTCTGCGCCAGATTCATCGCATTTGCAGTTTGATGGTCTTCTGCTGCAAACGGGAAGGGAACCAAAATTGCCGGCTTTCTCACTACGCACAGCTCAGAAAGTGCCATCGCCCCGCTCCTGCTTATCACTACATCTGAGGCTGCATAAGCATAATCCATCTCCGTGATGAAATCTTTCACATAGACGCCTTCCCTTCCTCTTACTCTTTCCTCTCCCTTCTCCCGATATGGCTTTCCCGTTTGCCAGATCACCTGGAAGCCTGATGATAACAATCGATCTAATCCTTCATCCACCGCTTCATTTATACTTTTCGCTCCAAGGCTTCCGCCGATGCAAAGCAGTGTTTTCTTCAAGGGATCTAAGCCGAATTTTATACATCCTTCCACCTTACTTCTTTCCGAATTCAAAATCGACTGCCTAACAGGATTGCCTGAAACAATGATCTTACCGGCCGGAAAAAATTTTTCCATTCCTCCCGTGGCAGTAAAAATCTTTACAGCTTTTTTCGCAAGAAGAACATTGCTCTTTCCGCCAAATGAGTTTGCTTCGTGAATAAAGGTTGGTATACCTTTCACTTGCGCATACTTAAGTACGGGGAAACTTGAATAACCTCCAACACCTATCGCAGCATGCGGTTTGAAGCGTGAAAAGATCGAAGACACCTGCATAAAACTCTTCAGCAACTTAAATGGCAAAGCAATATTCCTGATCAAAGAACTTCTGTTAAACCCCGCAATGGTTAAACCTTCAATTTCATAACCTGCCTGCGGCACTTTCTCCATTTCCATTTTTCCGCGCGCGCCTACGAACAGGATCTTCACATTGGGATCGATATTTTTCAGCGCGTTTGCAATTGCAATTGCCGGAAAAATATGTCCGCCGGTTCCGCCGCCCGCCATTATGATACGTTTCTCCTTACTCACGCCACCTCTGTTTTTACTTCTTCATTTTCGATGGGCTCTTCTTCCTTCTTCATATTTCCTTCCTGCTGTTCAACATTTCTTGCCACACTCAATATGATGCCGATAGACAAACATGTAAAAAGAAAGCTGCTTCCGCCCATGCTCACAAGAGGAAGCGTAACACCGGTATTAGGAAACAGGTTCACATTAACGGCCATGTTCGCTATTGCCTGGATCACCAGTGTGAAACTAAGCGCCAGGGCCAGGAAGGCACCAAACGCATAAGGGCACTTCCTGTATACACGAATACATCGGTAGAGGAACAATAGATAAATAAATATCATCGCAGCGCCTCCTATCAAGCCATACTCTTCAATAATTATAGCATATATAAAATCGCTGTAACTGTGAGGTAGAAAATTTCTTTGTTCGCTGTTTCCCGGACCGTTACCAACCCAACCTCCTTTCGCTATTGCAATTTTAGCCTGGTTGATCTGGTAAGACTTGTCGTGATCTTTCTGTGCGTCGGAATACACAAATGTTTGCACCCTGCTTATCCAGGTGGGAATTCTTCCGCTTGCCAGTACCGAAGGGAGCTTCTTAGTATCATGTGTATTACTGTCGTAAGTAGCAATTGCAACTGTAACCAGCAAAAGCAGTGGAATCATGGCGATTCCCATAGTTGCCAGAAGATGTTTTGTACGAACCCTCCCGATAAACATCAAGATTAAACTTGTGCCCGCAATCAGAACGCTTGTCGATAAGTTAGCAGGTGCAATCAGTAAACAAACTATCGCAACCGGTGTGATTATGGGCAGAAACCCTTTTCTGAAATCTTTTATAATATGCTGCTTCCTGCTGAGCATCCGGCTCAGGTACATGAACAAGCCCAGTTTGCCAAGGTCGGATGCCTGGAAAGTCATGTTGATCACAGGGAGTTTTATCCATCTCGATCCGGCATTCAACTGTACTCCAAAGAATAAAGTATATAACAACAATGGAATGGAAACCAGAAAGAGAATAAGCGCCACGCGCGAGTAAATAGTGTAGTTTATTCGGTGAGCAAAATAAATAACTGCAAGGCCAAGAATAATAAAAGCGAACTGTTTGAAGAGGTAGCTTTCAGTGCTCTTGCTCAACCTGTATGCAAGTGAACCTGTACTGCTGTACACCAGCAACAGGCTTGCGATTGTGAGAATGATCACGATCGCCCAGATCACCTTATCGCCCTTTGTTTTCTGAACAAGGTTACCTCCCATCGATGAAAACGACGGAGAAAATACAGACCGTATGGTATTTTGTTCCTGCATTCTCTTACAGATCTTTTACTGCCTTTTTAAACTGGTTGCCGCGATCTTCATAGTTTTTAAAGAGATCGAAACTTGCGCAGGCTGGGCTCAGCAAAACAACATCGCCTTTGTTTGCAAAATGGAATGCTGCCTGAACCGCTTCCTGGGCCTGGGCCGTATTCACCATCAATGAAACAATGTCGCCGAAAGCTTCATGGATCTTCCTGTTATCAGATCCCATACAAACTATGGCCTTCACTTTTTCTTTTACAAGTTCTTTCAGTACGGCGTAGTCATTCCCCTTATCCACCCCGCCGAGAATTAATATCACCGGCTTCGTCATACTCTCCAATGCATACCATGTACTGTTGATATTAGTGGCTTTGCTGTCGTTGATAAATTCAACGCCGCGCACCATGCCAGCCGGTTCCATGCGGTGTTCCAGACTTTGAAAAGTTTGCAAAGCTTCCCTGATCTTTTCTTTCCTGATATCAAGTGCAGTGGCCGCCATTGTTGCCGCCATGCTGTTGTAATGATTGTGTTTTCCTTTAAGTGCAAAGTCTTCCACGCTCATTTCCATTTCCTCGCCTTTCCATTTTAAATTCATCTTTGCATTCATAAGATATGCGCCCTGCGGTAATTCTTTGCTCATGGTTATCGGTGCTTGGGTTGATTTTATGGGATACTTGTTTATATTTTTCATTGTTGTTTCATCATCCATGCAGTAAACAAATACATCATGCGGATGTTGATTTGAGGTAATTCGGAATTTGCTTGCTATATAATTTTCCACTTTATAATCGTAACGATCTAAATGATCTTCGGTGATGTTAGTGAGTACAGCCACATCAGGCCGGAAGTGCTTAATGTCATCTAACTGAAAAGAACTCACTTCCACTACATACAATTGTCTTGGTTCTTTAACCACCTGGCGTGCAAAGGAATAACCGATGTTGCCCACCATTGCACAATCTAATCCCGCAACTTTGCAGATGTGATAGATCAGCGATGTGGTGGTCGTTTTTCCATTGCTGCCTGTAACCGCAACTATCCTGCTGTCTCCCGCATATCTGAATGCCAGTTCAATTTCACTTATCACCGGAATTCCTTTTTCGCGAATGGCCTTCATTACCGGTATGTTTTCAGGAATGCCGGGGCTTTTAACAATTTCATCTGCCTTAAGGATCCGCTCCATTGAATGTTGCGACTCTTCAAATTCAATCGTACTCAATGTTAATTCAGCCTTCCATTTCTCCCCGATCAAACCGCTGTCAGACAAGAACACATCATAGCCTTTTCGGGATGCGAGCAGAGCGGAGCCTATACCACTCTCCCCTCCTCCCAAAATGACCATACTTTTCTTCATCTCTTAAATTCACTTTTTTTAAAATTGGTTTTTCAAAAGCATAGAATTTAACAGGTAGCAGATGCTTTTCACCCGTTTTTTCATTGGATTGGATGTGCAGGGATTTAATCTGCTTCAATACAGTTGGTTCTTCAAAAGCATCGAATTTGTCAGGCCTCTTCCTGAGATCGCAATACAGTTGGTTCTTCATCAGTATTGGCTTTGCAGGACGTCCTTCTGAATTCCTTTCAATGCGTTTTAAAATGGTTTTTCAACAGCATAGAATTTAATGGGTGTTACAGGCTATCCATAGTTCAAGCTGGTTTTTCAATTACCGGAGATCCGTTGGTATCCGAACTTCACGGCATTGAGGTGTCTATCTAAGTTTTAAGGTTACGATGGCCATTGCAATGCTTAGCACTGTTATGATCCAGAACCTTACTGCTATTTTACTTTCGTGATAACCGAGTTTCTGGTAATGGTGATGAAGCGGGCTCATTAAAAAGATCCTTCTTCCTTCACCATATTTTCTTTTCGTGTATTTGAACCATCCCACCTGCAGCATCACGCTCAGGTTTTCAACAAGGAACACAAAACAGAAAATCGGTATCAATAATTCCTTTCTTACAATAATTGCCAGCGCTGCTATAATTCCGCCGAGGGCCAGGCTTCCCGTGTCTCCCATAAATACCTGTGCCGGGTAAGAGTTATACCATAGAAACCCGATGCATGCACCCACGAAGGCAGCAATAAATATTGACAGTTCTCCAAGGTTTGGTATGTACATGATGTTCAGGTATTCAGCAAACTTTATATTGCCGCTTACATATGCGAAAATTCCTAGACAAATTCCTATGATCGCGCTTACTCCAGTGGCCAAACCGTCAAGCCCGTCGGTAATATTTGCTCCATTACTTACAGCTGTTACAATAAATATTACAATACCTATGTACAAAATGTATGTATAATCTCTCCATGCTTCCGGCAGCAGCTTCGTGTAATTAAATTCGTGGCTTTTCACAAATGGAATAGTTGTTATCACCGATTTCGCATCCACAAACACTCTTGCTTTTCCATCAACCATTATAGTATCATATTTAGGAATAAAGTCATCCTGCTGAGACGCCTGTTGAAGAGAAGCTGAAGGTTTCTTTCCAACCACTTCCCTCTTTACCACAACGCTGTTGTTGAAATAAAGAGTTGCTCCAACGATCAATCCCAAAATCACCTGACCGAATATTTTGAACCTCCCTGCAAGTCCGTCACTGTCAGATTTTTTATAAGCGATCCCTTGTGCCTTTGCCCGTTTTTTCGAACGGATCTTCAGCAAATCATCCAACAATCCTATTCCTCCCATCCAAACCGTGCACAACAACATCAACCTGATATAAACCTTATCGAGGTTTGCGAACAAAAGTGTAGGCACTACAATGGCCAGGATTATTATTATTCCTCCCATTGTTGGTGTGCCAACTTTGGCCTGCTCACCCTGCAAACCAAGTTCTCTCACGGTTTCACCCAGTTGCCGTCTTTGCAGAAAGCGTATGATCCTTCTTCCGAAGATCATTGTGATAACCAGTGAAAGGATCAACGCAAGCATCACCCTGAACGTTATGAATTGGAAAAGTCCTATCCCGGGGAAGCGGAAATTTTCCTGATTCAACCAATCGAACAAATGATAAAGCAAGTTTGGCCTTGGTTTTTATTTTTCTAATAATTCAAACATTTCTTCCAATACCTCCCGGTCGTCAAAAGCATATTTTACACCCGCGATCTCCTGATATTTCTCATGACCTTTCCCTGCCAGAAGAATTATGTCTTCTCCATCACTCAGGGTCACCGCGGTTTTTATAGCTTCGCGCCTATCGGGTATCGTAATAAATTTTTTTCTCGACACTACGTTCACACCTGCTTCCATTTCTTTTAAAATTTCCAAAGGCTCCTCATTACGCGGATTGTCTGACGTAAAAATCACTTTATCACTGTGCTCGCATGCAACCTGCGCCATTACCGGCCTTTTCGCACGATCCCGGTTTCCCCCGCATCCAACAACAGTGATCACTTTTTCATTTCCTTTACGCAAATGATTAATTGTTGCAAGAACATTAAGCAAGGCGTCTGGCGTGTGAGCATAGTCTATTATGCCAACCACTTTACCTTTTGGAGATGATGCAATTTCAAAGCGGCCTTCAGCTCCGGTAAGTGCAGAAAGCTTTACAAGTACATGGTGCTTATCTTCACCGAGCAATACTGCTGCTGCATAAACTGCCAGCACATTATATGCGTTGAATTCGCCGGCGATTTTGAAATGGACATCTGCCTCGTCTATAATAAGATGCAAACCCGAAAGACTGTTATCTAAAATCTTCGCCTTATAGTCCACCATCGTTTTTAATCCATATAGAAATGTTCTCGCCGAAGTATTTTGCAACATCACCTGGCCCCGCTTATCGTCGGCATTGCTAATTGCAAAGGATTCTTTAGGCAGGGCGTCGAACCAGGATTTTTTCACCCTTATATATTCGTTGAATGTTTTATGATAGTCCAGGTGATCGTGAGAAATGTTTGTGAAGATGGCACCTGTAAAATTCAGCCCTTCTATTCTGCTTTGCTGGATAGCATGGCTGCTGCATTCCATGAACACATATTCGCATCCTGCATCCAGCATTCTTTTCAGAAGCCTGTTCAAACTTATTGCATCGGGTGTGGTATGAGTTGCGGGAATGATCTTTCCGGCAACAATGTTTTCCACCGTACTTAACAGGCCGCAAGAATGATCGAGAGCTGAGAACAATTTATACAGGAGGGTAGCAACCGTCGTTTTACCGTTAGTTCCTGTTACGCCCACAAGCTTCATTTTCAAAGAAGGTTCGCCGAAAAACCTGTGAGCGATCTGCCCGCAGGCCATTGCAGGATTAAGAACACCAACGTATGTAACATTTTCCACCATCTCCTCCGGAAGGGTTTCGCAAATCACGGAAGTCGCGCCGCGTTTAACCGCCTCCGTTATGTAATCGTGCCCATCAGTAACCAAACCTTTTACGGCAATAAAGCAGCAGCCCGGTGTTACCATGCGGGAATCAAGCTGCAGGTCTTTAACTTCTATGGAAGTACTGCCTGAAACAGATTGGATGCTTACTTTATATAAAAGGTCTTTCAACATAATTGCTCAATTGAGCATCAATAGAATTTTTTGCCCTTTTGTAAATGGTTTGCCGGCTGCATAGCTTTGCGTGGCAACTTTTCCTTTCCCTGATACCGCTACCTGGAAGCCCTTGTTCTCCAGAAGGTACACGGCATCTTTCAAACCCATTCCCCTTACGTCTGGGGCAATACCGGAGGAAAATGCCAGTGTTGAATCAGTTTTGAGCAATGCATTTCTCTTTTGTAACTCGGCCTTACTCCACTTTGCATCAGCAACGGAATCCCTGTAACTGATGTCCATGAAACTAAATATCGAAGCGAGGTCATTCTTCATCCCGAGAGAAACAACTCTTGAAGAATCTGCGCTCGCCGGAAGTTGTGTAGTAGGGTTATTGAGAAAGCGCTTATATATATGATCTGCTATTTCCTTGAAAACCCGGCCTGATACATCTGCTCCGTATATAAACTTTGATTCGCGGGTGTTTTGAATAACAACGGCCATAGTATACTTTGGTTTTTCAGAAGGGAAGAATCCAACGAAAGATGCCTGGTATATTTTGTTTCCTTTGTTATAACCGCGGTTATCCAGGGCCGTTACTGCTGTTCCGGTTTTTCCCGATATGGAATAAACACTGTCCTTCAAAATTCTCCGGCCTGTTCCTCCCACGCTGTCAACCACTGCCCGCAACGCTTCCCGCATCTGGTGTATCGTGGAATCATCAGCAATTCTTTCAACCAAGGTAACCGGTTCAAAGGTTTGGGCTTCAACACCGTAATCGATCACAGAGTTAACGAGATATGGCTTCATCATTCTTCCGTTATTAGCAACGGCGTTGTAGAACATCACCATATGCAATGGCGTAACAAGTTCTTCGTAGCCGTGAGCCATATACGGGATGGTAGTTTTACTCCAGCTTTTGCTTTTGGGAGATTTGATAAGAGGTTTGCCTGAGGACGCAACGATTTCAACGCCGGTGAGCGTATCAAGACGAAGATCACGAAGGTGTTGAATGAATTTTTCAGGCTGGTTATGATAATATTGGTAAGCAAGCTTTGCGAAAGCAACATTACTACTTTCATAAAATGCTTCCCTTACTGTGATGATGCCCGTGCCTTTATGCGAATCGCGAATGCGCAAGCCATAAAATGATTTTACACCTCCTTCACAATCCACTTTTGTATCAAGTGTTACATATTTGTCTTTAAGAAGTGCGTATAGGGTTGCAAGTTTAAATACTGAACCAGGTTCTGTTGATTTCCCGATCCCATAGTTCAGGTCTTCAATATATGTTCCATCTGCCTGCCTGCCCAGGTTGGCGATCGCCTTAATTTTACCGGTTTCAACTTCCATTACAATGGCGGTACCATGCTGGGAATTGTTTGCAACCAGCATCTTCATCAGTGAATTTTCGGCAACATCCTGAATGTATGTATCAAGGGTTGTAACGATGTCTTTCCCGTTAACAGGATCGAGTTCGGCTCCTTCAACAGGCACATAACTTCCCGCAGTGTACCTCATTAAACGCTGGCCAGACACGCCTTTCAGCAGGTAGTTGAATGTTTTTTCCAGTCCTACATTTTTATTAGAATCGAGGCGTGACAGGCCGATGGTACGATTTGCCATTAGCACATAAGGATTGATCCGCTTATCCCTTGGATCAATGATAAAACCGCTTTTGTTTCTACCTTCACGAACCAGCGGAAATGTTCTCAACTCACGGTATTCATCAAACGAAATTTTCTTTTTAAGGGGATAATAACGGCGTCGCTCTTTAAAGGCGAGCTTCATTTCTTTTTTATAGAGTTCCGGAGATTTATCTTTAAAAAGTTGCGCCAACCTTATTGAAAGCGAATCAACGTTTTCATTAAATCTTTTCCCTTGCTTTTCGCGCAAACCATCCGCGCCAAAATCCACATATATGTCGAATATAGGAACCGAGGTGCTAAGGATATTTCCATCTTCGCTATAAATCGTGCCTCGTTCAGCATTTATTGGAAGATAGCGCTGGTGAAGGCTGTCGCCCATTTGCTTCCAATAAGACCCCTGTACCGTTTGAATGTAAGCAGCCTTACCCAAAACGAACAACCCGAGCACCACAATGCACAGGAAGCAGAGGTAGACCCGCCATAATATGTCCTTTTTTACATCCATTATTCCTTATATCTCAATTTTTTTCCTGGAGCAACACAGGCTTAACACTTAACTCCTTTAACCCCATCATCTCAACAGCCTTCATAAGTTCGCTTGCCTTGCTACGGAATATAACTTCACTCTGTACACTTTTATATTCGTATTGCAATTCTTTAATGTTCTTTTCACTCACTGCAATCTTCTTTACCAGTTTGTCTGCCAGGTGACCGTTATAAATGTATCCCACCGCTAATGCCGAGAGGAAAAGGAAAAAAGGAATATTGCGAACAATGAAAGTATTGTTGAATATCCTCGTCCACTCTCCTTTAAAGCCCGGTATTCCTTTTGAGTTCCTTGACATTCTATAATTTTTCAGCCACTCTCAGTTTTGCGCTTCTCGAGCGGCTGTTTGTTTTTAACTCTTCATTACCTGCCATAACGGGCTTCTTTGTGATAACCTTCAATGGCGACTTTTGTTTTTTTCCAAATACATCTTCTTCTACATCTTCGAAACTTCCGGTTTTAAAAAAATTCTTTACGATCCTGTCTTCACCTGAATGAAAAGTGATGACCGCTATTCGTCCCCCGTCAGCCAATAAAGATGGAACCTGCTCAAGCATCTCCCGAAGAGCATCAAATTCCTCGTTCACTTCAATTCTCAATGCCTGGAAAACCTGGGCTAAATATTTATTGGGATTTCCTTTCACTATCGGTTG
>JAEZDA010000008.1 GCA_023433345.1 Bacteroidota bacterium
AGTTGTTGCGACTGCTTGCAGTCGCCAAAACCATCTTTCAAAAAAGTCATCCCGAACGAAGTGAAGGAACTTCGAATTACGTGTACGATGTAATATCTACGGATGATTTTAGGTTAGGGAATTTTCGCGTTAGGGACAGGCAGCGCTACCGTGTAGCGCAGATGGCCCGACCGCGGCGCGAGTGCCGCGGTAACGCCCAAATAAAGAGCTCTTCATAACACAACATCAGCTTCCGGCGAAAGGTGTTCCAAAGATGCCGACAGCCAACTCTGCCCATATAAGAAAGCAAATAAAAAGAGCCACCGAAATTCCGATTATGCGGTAAGCTCTTTTTTTGAAAGAGCGAAGCACCAATTCGCAGAGGAGGCCCGTGCCCACCAGTAAGATGCCGGCAATGATAAAATCTGAAAACGTCCAGTTAACGCCGGAGTTGAACTGCATTGCCACTAAAGGTACAAGAAGCAAAGAGGCGGCTCCGAAGATGATAACCTGGAGCCTGTTTTTTTCTGTGATCATAAGTTGTGCTTAAATTAGAATTGTTTTAAAAGTACTTTGCATTTCAAAGTAAATACTTTTTTTCCTGGTTTTTGAATTTTTCAGAAGTTTTTTTTTGCCGGGCTTCTCGCCTTAGCACCTTCACATATTGCAATTTTCAAAATATAATATAAATTGCGCTCCCAAAGCAAAACAGATGAATCCAAATAAAGCCCTGTGGGAGAAAGGCGATTTTACACGCCTTGCGGAAACTATGCGTGAGAGCGGGTCTGCTCTCGTTGCCAGATTAGGCGTTAAAAAAGGAATGAAGGTATTAGACCTCGGATGCGGCGATGGAACTACAGCCATCCCCGAGGCCAGGCTCGGCGCTGATGTAACAGGTATTGATATTGCAAGCAATCTTGTTGAGGCCGGAAATCTCCGTGCATCGGGTGAAGGACTCACAAATTGTAGATTCTATGAAGGCGATGCATGCGAGCTCACAGGTGTTGAAGACGATACATTTGACCTCGTAGTTTCAATTTTCGGAGCCATGTTTGCGCCCCGCCCTTTTGAAGTGGCAAAGGAAATGGTGCGTGTAACGAAGCCCGGTGGCAGAATAATTATGGGAAACTGGATCCCGGGAGACCCGACCCTCGTTGCTCAGATACTAAAGATCAGCTCGGCCTACACTCCTCCTCCACCTGAAGGATTTATCAGTCCGATGCTTTGGGGCGTGGAGCAAAATGTAAAAGAAAGATTTGCGGCAGCGGGGATCCCGGAAGAGAACATCAGCTTTTCGCGTGAGACCTTTGTTTTCTCCGCAGCTTTTTCACCTGCGCAATTCTTAAACACATTCAGAATGTATTACGGCCCTACAATGAATGCCTATGAAGCTGCCGCTAAAAATGGAAAGGCGGAAGATCTTCAGAAAGAACTTGAGGAACTCTTCAACCGCGAGAACAAAAGCGACGGTGAGAACGCAACACAAATTCCTGCGACCTTCCTAT
The DNA here is from genome assembly GCA_023433345.1 of Bacteroidota bacterium. GTDB lineage: Bacteria > Bacteroidota > Bacteroidia > Chitinophagales > Chitinophagaceae > Ferruginibacter. The sequence continues at coordinate 1,485 of JAEZDA010000008.1, forward strand.
TGGTGGAAGTAAGAAAGTAGAGCACGCATAACCTGAGGATCAATTGCGGTTATTATAAACCGCCATTCTTCTTGCCTGGTTAATTTGTAGGTTTGCAGTTCATTATTTTTCAATCTTTCTTGCTCAAAGGCATTAAAAGGTGTTGTGTTTGCACCTTAGTAAACCTTCCCCGTCTAATCAATGAAAATAAAAAAGCCTCAACTTATTGCTGAGGCTTTCCGTGATCCCGCTGGGACTCGAACCCAGGGCCCATACATTAAAAGTGTATTGCTCTACCAACTGAGCTACGGAATCATCACTTTACATTAACATACCGGGGTATGTTTTTGTTTAGGGAGTGCAAAAATAAGGCAAAATGATTCCGCAGCAAATTTTTTTGAAAATCTTCTTCGGTTCTAAATCATACACTTCCGAAATATGATGCAAACAGAACCTTAACCTCCTATTTTTGCCAATATTACTTTCATGCATAACTTTTTTAATAATAAGGTTGTAGCTATCACCGGCGGAAGCGAGGGAATCGGGAAAGCGCTTGTGGAAAGGCTGCTTGCCCTGGGGGCGAAAGTTGCCACATGCGCGCGAAACCAGGAGAAGTTGTATGACCTGCAACTGAAGTATACAAAACATCCGCTTCACTGCCTTGTTGCAGATGTGAGTAAGTATTCAGATTGTGACCTGTTTATAAGGTCAACCTTGAAACAATTCGGCACCATCGATATACTTATCAATAATGCCGGTATTTCCATGAAGGCTTTGCTAAGGGATGCCGACGTTGAGGTGTTCAGGAAAACGATGGACATAAATTATTTCGGCACTGTTTATTGCACAAAACTTGCGCTTGAATCAATTATCGCAGCAAAGGGAACGATCGTGGGAATTTCAAGTATCGCCGGCTTCAGGGGCCTGCCGGGCCGCAGCGGCTATTCGGCCAGTAAATTTGCACTGAACGGTTGGCTGGAAGCAATACGTACGGAACTGATGGATGATGATGTGAACGTGATGTGGGTTTGCCCGGGATTCACCAAAAGCAATATCCGGTATGCAGCTCTGAATGCTGAAGGGAATGTTCAGGGGGAAACGTCTATGAAGGAGGAAGAAATGATGCAGCCTGAGGAATGTGCGGAACATATACTCACGGCCATCGTTAAACGAAAAAGAACATTGGTGCTAACGGGTACGGGTAAGCGAGCAGTGTTCATGAACAAATTTTTTCCATCCCTGGCAGATAAACTAACCAGGAAATTCTATTTTAAAAACGGAAAACTGATCAAATAATAATTTTTACACTACCTGATACATGTCCTTATTAACCTTAACTTCTGATATCGGCGAGAAAGATTTCATTGCCGGCGCCATCAAGGGCAGGTTGATACAGTCCGTGAAGGAGGCCCGTATCGTAGACATCACCCATTCCCTGTCACCTTTCAATATTCCTCAATCGGCTTACATCTGCCGTAATGCGTTTAAACATTTCCCTGAAGGAACCTATCATATTGTAATCGCCAACATGTTTGAAGTTAAGCCATCGCACCTGCTGGCAGCAAAACACAATGGCCATTATATTTTTTGTGCAGACAACGGCCTTCTCACAATGCTGCTGGAAGAGGTTCCTCAGGAAGTGGTTGCCCTTCCCTTGCAGAAATCTGAAGCAAAAACCATCCTCTATTTCGCTAATGTGATAGGCGAAGCGATCAATAAGCTTGAGAATGGAGAAAGCCTTAACGACATTGGGGATGCATCGGTGAATATTGTGGTGAAGAATGCCATCAAACCCCTGCTCGGCAACAACTGGATTGAGGGTCAGATCATCTTAATCGATAACTTTGAAAATGTAGTGGTGAATATCAACCGCGAGCAATTTGAAGAGCAACGCAAAGGCAGGAGCTTCCAGATCGTCTTCCGGAGAGAGGAATACATTGACAAGATCAGTGAATCGTATGCAGACGTGCATGAGGGTGAGAAACTGGCGACCTTTAACTCTGCCGGCTATCTTGAAATTTCAATTAACAAAGGAAATGCGGCCGGGCTTTTCGGGCTGAAAGGTTATTCAGAAACCCAGTTTGGAATGCAGCAACAGTTTTTAGCAAACCAGATGGTGTATCAAACCGTAAAGGTTTTTTTCGGTGAACACAATTAACAAACAATAATAAACAGATCATGAAAACTTTAATTTTTTCTTCGGCCCTGCTTCTTTTTTCGGCAATGGCAGAAGCACAGTTTAAAATGCCGCAGCCCTCTCCTACGCAAAACCTCAAACAGGATTTCGGAATGGGCGCCATCGAACTTTCATATTCCCGCCCGGCGGCGAAGGGCAGAAAAATAGTAGGCGAACTTGTCCCTTACGGGAAAGTATGGCGTACCGGCGCTAACGCAACCACGAAGATCACCTTTACAACCCCGGTTGAAATCGGCGGCAAAAGAGTTGACACAGGCGCTTATGCGGTGTACACAATTCCCGGGGAAAAATCATGGGATGTGATCATTAACAAAGGAGTGCAAAACCAAAGCGTGCTTGACTATAAAGAATCAGAAGACGTTGCGCGCGTAAGTGTAAAGCCCGAAAAACTAAAAGATAAGGCTGAAAGTTTTACCATGCAATTTGAAAATGTTCTCCCTGAAAGCTGCAACCTGACGCTTGCATGGGAAGAAACTAAAGTGAGCGTTCCTATTAAAACAAAGGTGAAGGAGCCATTGCGTGCAAGCCTGATGGAAGCGCTGAAAGGTGACAATAAACCACATTGGGCAGCGGCTCAATTTTATAATGAGTATGATAACAATCCTACAAAAGCACTGGAACATCTCACCACGGCCCTAAACGAAAATCCGAACGCATTCTGGATGTGGCTGTATAAAGCGAGAGTTCAAAAAGCGATGGGCGATAAAACAGGCGCTATGGAAAGCTCGAAAAAATCACTTGAGCTTGCCACGGCACAAAAAAATGATGACTATATTAAAATGAACAAAGAACTGCAGGCGAGCCTTAAATAAAAAACATCATCAACAACATCCATCCATAGAATACTATTGGATCATCACAGATTATCACGATAACAAATATGCTATTGATTTCACCACTGATGAGGATGGATTCGGAGAAATAGACACCCCAAACCTGCCGAAAGAATGATCCTTCAGAGGTTGAAACTGTTCATCGGAAATTTCCGAACCTCACACACCATCAGGTCATGGATGCGATTGTACAATATTGTCCATACCGTAAGGATATTTATGCGGCGCTGGAAAAACTGAATTAGGTTTGCATTCAGTCGAACTATTACGGCTAAAAGCATTTGTGAATACTATTAATTGATTATACGCCAAGTGCAGATTATGAAAGGTGTTCTTTTTTTCGCAATGTTGAGTCTTTATTTTAACGCAAACTCTCAAGTTGTATCCGGCTGTATTTTGAATTCCCTTACGCTTGAGCCAGTGCCATTTGCAACTATTGCTGCACTAGATGCGAATATAGCTACGAGTGCTGATTCCTCAGGCAAATTTAAATTTACCGTTTTTATCGAAGCAAACGACACCCTACTCATCAGCTCGGTAGGATTTGAAGAAACTAAATTGCCGGTTTCTTTGGCCCTAACCGCCCCCGAAATTAAACTCCTCCCTTTTAGAATTCAGCTTGATTCATTGGTTTTAAGAAGTTATCGATCGGTTAATACCGTAAATTCATTTTCCTCCTGTGGCCTTCACACCTTTGGTAGTGTTGGCTACTCCTCACAAGTTGCTAGGTTGTTTGTGGCACCGAAAGAATTTTGTCGGCTAAAGCGAATTGAGTTGTGTAAAGTGGGTTCAGATGACAGGTTTAGAATAAGGGTTTACGATTTCAATACAGCGAACGGGTTTCCAGGAGATGACCTACTGGATACCGTCTTAGAAGTGAAATCATTTAAACGAAATGTCCAAATAGATTTATCCGATTATAACATCATCCTACCCCACAAGAATTTCTTTATAGCAATTGAATGGCTATTTATCCAAGAAAATATAGACCGGGTTGGTCGATCCAAAAACTCAAAGCTGAATCAAAATCCTTTAGTGTATTACCGCCCGAAGTTGTTTGGAAAGAATTTAAAGTCTGATGCAATAAGTCCTCTTGTTCATAAGACTTTCCAAGGACAGTGGTTAACCTTAAGTAGGGTCGGATTTGATCTGCTAATATCCGCGGATCTAGATATCCCTTAATCTCAACAGGTTTGTTGTGATATGTGTACATAGTTTTTCATCGGTAGATGTTTCGGTTCATCAAACATGCATTGAGAAATATTTCCTTAACTTCTTGGTTTTTCGCATAATAATTTTCATTTTAGAAACACAAACGCTAGTTTGCTACGCGGGCGGAAATTCGACAGGACTTTCTTGGTATGAATAGATGGTGGGGTTATACTGTTGAAACAATAAAAATCGTCACCTAAAACTTTTAATATGAAATGGATTAAATTATGCTTGTTCCTTTCTTCTTTATTTGCTTTTGCAAATTGTCAGAAAGATAAATCTATCTACCAATTTGAAAACGACAAACGACTATTAGGCAGGACCAGCTACGTTTCCATAACTCTAAATCCTACTTATGGCTTTCTTGAATTTGCCAATCTTGAGCATGTACAAGAATTTGACGAATTCTTGAAATCCTATTCTCACGAGCTTATTCAAGAATCGTTAGCCGAGGATGGTTTTACTAGCCTTGGCGCGACACTTTATAATTCAACTAACTGTGATTACTACGAAATTCCCCTAGATGAGGAAATGTCGAGTTACGTTGTCAATACGGATGGGGTGGTGATGCTTGACTCAGTTGTTTTTAAAATATCTGCCGATTCGTTATATATTCTGACTTTACGATATCAAGATTTAAGTTCAACAAATTATTCTAAACTAGTTAACGAAGAAATTGATGAAGACTACATGAATAGGATATCTATTTTCCAAGATGAAGGTTTTGATCTTAATGAATTTGTCGCTGCCAATCCAACCGGTTATATTGATTCAGAATCTGAACCTACAGAGAGGGGAAAAAAATGGTTTGGCACTGACAAGACGATTTTGCCAGAAGATTGTAACCCTGACAACACTGCTACATATAATGGAACCCAATGTTCGGTAGCGTGTAGAACCAAGCGGGAAACTAAAAGATATTTTTTCGGATGGACCTTTACTAGTTATAAAGAAGTAGGCAACCGGTGGAAACCAGTTCCCTCCCACAACTGCAATACCGGAGGAGGCGATTAAACTAATTCTAAATTTGTAGGAGTTATTAGTCTGCAAAATTCAAGCAACTCCTACAAGTTTTCCTCTGCCAAAGAATCAAGCTGTTCATTCCAGAGAAAGAAGTAATGCAGACGCGGTAACTTCCGTTATGGAGAATCGGTATACGCTTCTCGCAGATCATTCCATGATTGGAGAACCACGAACAAAGGTGTATTCCTCACTCTTCCTGTTGGTTGGCCTGACCCATTTATTCTGCGGTTGTTTGCGCAGGATGGATAAATAATGTTCGTTTGTCGCCTGATCTAGGAACCCGAATTTTTGGATTGTTGATTGAAGGAGGCTCATTGTTTAAAGGATTTTTGAATTGCTTTGATAAATTAAGGACGCTTCATAACCGTGCTGCCCGCTACGTGTTGCAATGAATCTATATCGTCATAAATCCTACTGCTGTTGGCTTGTGAGGATCAAGAGCGGCGTTCCTGGCCAAGTTGAGCGCGAATGCTGTTTTTCCGACTGAAGGACGGGCAGCGATGACGATCTCTCCATATCATGCGATGTGGAGATTTTTTTATTTCCGCTTTACGGCGCGGTATCTTCACGAATAATATTAGGGCGTTCCCGCGGTCCCGCACCTGCGGAAACCGGGGCGGGCCATCTGCGCTACACGGTAGCGCTGCCTGTCCCTAACGCGGCATTGGTTGAAATGGTTGGCCCGGCGGTTGAAATTGTCAGATGATTGAACGAGCCTGGTTCATCAACAATTCATTCAATATCCCATATCTCACATCCCACATCTCACATCCCACATCCGATATCTCAAATAACTGCTTTTCGGAAAAATAAAACCTGCAACAAAATGCCGATGATAATTACAAGCAGTGCGCCAATAACATTCAACCACAAAAATGAGATGATGTCCATCTTGTAAATGGCAATTACCAATACCTGAGAAATTGCGGCGGAAACAAATACAGCATTCCCTCTAATGCGCTTTATCCAAAAAGCGATGAGGAATATTCCGAGGATAACGCCGTAAAAAATTGAACCAAGAATATTCACTGCTTCAATGAGGCTGTTGCCGATATTATGCGCAAACATTGCGATGAAGATGCAGAATACTCCCCAGCCGAAAGTGTACCACTGAGACACGCGGTATTCGTGAAACTGGGTATCGCGTTTTACGAAAAACTTCTTATGAAAATCAACCATAGAGCAGGCAGCAAGCGAATTAAGAGCAGCAGCAATACTTCCCCAGGCAGCGAGGAAGATCACGGCGAAAAGCAATCCCACCAGTCCTACAGGCAAATGATCTTTCACAAACTTGAGGAAGATGTAATTGTTATCGTTCACCTCTTCATTAGGAAAAGCTTTTTTCAGTACTGTTTTGTAAGCATCACGCTCAGCATCCATCCGGGTATGATCTTCCTCTGTGGCTGCCGCTTCGTAGCGAAGGTTGATTGCCGAAAGCGTATCGCCGTAAGGAGTAGAGGCAGCGAGTTCCATTCGGGTTTCATCGAAAAAAACAGGAGCCTTGTGGTAGTAATAAAATACGAAAATGAGCACACCCAGCAGCAGGATAAAAAACTGCATCGGAACTTTTACCAAACCGTTCATAAGCAAACCCTTCCTGCTTTCGCGTGTATCCTTAGCCGTTAGGTATCGGCCCACCTGGCTATGGTCTGTTCCAAAGTAGCTCAGGGCAAGAAAAAATCCACCAATAATGCCGCTCCAGATGTTGTATTTGTCTTTCCAGTTAAAGCTTCCGTTCTCAAATCCTGTTGTAATTACATTCATCTTCCCGAAGCTTTCACCAACCTTCACAGCCTCACGCAATCCCATAGCCCCGGGAAGCAACTTCACCGCGATATAGCCCACGAGGAAGAGGGAGATAAAAACAATGATCATTTGCAGCACCTGGGTATAAGCAACAGCCCGCGCGCCGCCGCTCATCGTGTATATTATCAGCACTCCTCCCATTACAAGATTAGTGAGGTAAATATTCCAACCCATGATGGAACTTAAGATCAATGATGGCGCGTAAATGCTCACACCTGTGCTCAGCCCGCGGGAAACGAGGAAAAGGAATGATGTTAAGGTTCTCGTTTTAAGATCGAACCTGTTCTCTAAAAACTCATAGGCAGTATACACTTTCAGCCTGTTATAGACTGGTACGAAAAAGATACTGATCACTATCATTGCGAGCGGCAAACCGAAATAGTATTGCACGAAGCGCATACCGTCAGAATATGCCTGTCCCGGACCCGTAAGAAAGGTGATGGCGCTGGCCTGGGTTCCCATGATACTCATCAACACAAGAAACCAGGGCAGGCTGCGATTACTTAAAAAGTATCCTTCAAGGTTTTTCGTTGACCGGCTTTTATAAATGCCATACAGAATAATGCCTATAAGTACAACAACCAAAACCAGCCAGTCGAGAATATGCATTGAGCCTATTTTAATTGTTCAGGTTTCGCTAATAAATTGGCAAGCAGCCTGTATGCACCCGCCACACCTGCAGGTAGTTGCCTGAAAA
>JAEZDA010000103.1 GCA_023433345.1 Bacteroidota bacterium
CTGTAATATACACTTCAAAAAACAAAGTATCGATCCACGGCCGGGGAGCTGCTGGCGGATCACCTCTCATCACCCGAAATATGCTCGCTTCCACTTCTGCTTCAAAATTTTTCTTTGCTGCTGAGCCAAGATTGGGAAACATTAAAGAAGTAGAATCTCCTGTGAGCAGATTCTTCATGTGAATAAAAGCGGTGTCGCGACCGGGATCAATTCCTATATCACCGTCACCATCAGTTACTTTTAATATTAGTCGCGGTGCCTGGTTCTCATCGAAGATCGGGCTGACGAAATTATTAGATGTAAAGCCTTCAAACTTGATCTGGGGCTCCCTGGTGAATTTATCCTTTGAACAGGAAACAAGCAGCACCAGCGAAAATATGATTGAGAATAAACGCATTTTAAGAGATTGTGGTTCAAATTTACACAAAGATGGAAAGAAAATCTCTTTTACCTGTGTCCGGCCGTGCGGCAAAGGAAGTCTTTTTCAAAAGCAACAGAAATAATTCGGGCAAAAAACTTATTTACGCTCACCTTTGCCGGATGCAAGTGAGTGCAGAAAATCTTTCTCGTAAGATCTTTGAGGTAACAGAACATGATTTCAATACCGTATGCCTTGAGGTCTTTCATTTTCAATATCGAAATAATATCGTTTACAAAAGCTATTGCGACCTGATTAAACGTGTACCCTCAACCGTTAGGCAGTACAACGAAATACCTTTTTTGCCCATCAGCCTGTTTAAGCGATATGATATAAAAACAACGGACTTTATACCTGAAGCGATATTTGAAAGCAGTGGTACCACTGGTACTGCTACCAGCAGGCATTGCATAAAGGACCTGAACTTATATGAAAAGAGCTTCCTCCGCAACTTTGTTCAACAATATGGGCGACCGGAGGAGTATTGCATCCTGGGCCTCCTTCCTTCCTACCTGGAAAGAGACAGTTCATCGCTTGTTTATATGGTGAACAAACTTTGCGAACTTTCTGGCAACAGCAAAAGCGGATTCTATCTCTATAACTTCAGTGAACTTGCTTCATTACTGCGGGAAAATACCAACAATGGAGTAAAAACTTTGCTCATCGGAGTTACCTACGCGCTTTTGGATTTTGCAGAGGCTTTTCCGTTAGACCTGAGCGAGGTGATGGTTATGGAAACAGGTGGAATGAAGGGCAGAAAAAGAGAAATGCTTCGCGAATCGGTTCACGATATCCTGAAAAGCAGGCTGAACCTTTCAACGGTTCACAGTGAATATGGAATGACCGAGTTATTAAGCCAGGCATATTCCCGGGGTGAAGGGCTGTTTCAACCACCTCCATGGATGAGGGTCCTGTGCAGGGAACAGGATGATCCCCTTACAGTTTTACCCTCGGGTGAGAATGCGAAGGGCCCGGCAAATATTATCGACCTTGCAAACCTTTATTCCTGTGCTTTTATCTCAACGGATGACCTTGTCGGCTTGCGTGGTGATGGTAGTTTCGAAGTTCTGGGCCGCATCGACCATTCCGATCTTCGCGGGTGCAACCTTTTGGTAGCAGAAGCATGAATATTACGAGGAACCGATTTAGCCAGAATGTCACCTTCAATTAGAAGAAGATTTCTTTTAATAATTGTCATCCGGCCGATAAAAATTTACTGTTGAGCTTAGCATGAAAATTGTGCTGGTTCGTGCCAATTGGCCAAACCCTGATAAATTAATAACCTAAACCAAAATTTTAACAATCGAATACAACATTATGATTTTTAATTTTTGGTGTTTCGATTTTTATTTAGATGATTCTCATAACTGACGATACTCCCGAAAATATTTTCTCCCTCAAGCGTCTTTTGGAACTTAATGGTTTTGACGTGGATACCGCCCTGTCTGGGGAAGAAGCCCTCAAAAAGATCCTGAGAAATGACTATTCCCTGCTTATTCTTGATGTACAAATGCCGGGAATGGACGGCTTTGAGGTGGCCGACGCAATTAAAGGGCTGAATAAATCGCGTGACCTGCCCATTATCTTTCTTTCCGCGGTAAGTAAGGGGAAGGATTTTATCACCAGAGGCTATACCTCGGGGGCGGTAGACTATCTTACAAAACCAGTTGACGCTGATGTGTTCATAATGAAAGTGAAGACCTTACACACTTTATATGAACAAAAACGTGAACTGAATATTGCTCACTCCCTGTTGAAAAAAGAAGTGGAGGATCGTAAAAAGGCCGAGGTAGATTTGAAGAAAGCCGTTGCAGAATTGCAGCTTGTTTTGGAAAGCTTACCCCAGCTTGCCTGCTCGGCTGATACGGCCGGCAACATTGAATATGTGAATCAGCAATGGATGTTGTTTTCAAAAAGCGAGCATTCATTCCCCACTTTTCACCCCGAAGATGGTGACGTTCTGACAGAGATCCGGGAGGTTTTCTCGGCCGGAAAACAACTTAACCGTGAGGTGAGGATCCAGAACCTGGTCTCCCAGGAATACCGTTATCACCAATTCCGTCTTGTACCGGTTCAGCAATCTGGAAAGGTAGTGAGGTGGGTGGGAACTTTTTCCGACATACATGAGCAGAAGATGATGCGAAGTGTACTTGAAAACATGGTAAAGGAAAGAACTGCAGAACTGGAAGTGAGGAATAAGGAACTTGGAGAAAGAAATGATGAACTGGAACAGTTTGTTTTCGTTTCCTCACACGACCTGAAAGAACCACTTCGAAAGATCCAGATCTTTTCTTCCTACCTCAATGAAAACATTAAAGCCTACAGGGATGAAAAGTCGAATCTCTATATGGCAAAGATCAACCAGTCTGCAGCAAGGATGGCGGGCCTGATAGAGGACCTTTTGAAATATTCCCGCGTGAGTGAAGAGGAAGCTACAGAGGAGATCGACCTGAGGGAACTGTGGCTTGAAATAATTGACGATTTAGAAATTCTCATCCGCGAAAAGAAAGCAGATGTCAGGATCTCGCAGTTGTTATGCCTCCGCGGGCTCCGGGCTCAAATCAGGCAGGTGTTTCAAAACCTTCTTTCCAATGCCTTAAAATTCTCACGGAAGGATATCCCTCCTCAAATTGAAGTGTCTGGCAGGGTTATCAGCAGCCCGGGTGGCCAGGAATTTTACCAGATACGCGTAGCCGACAATGGTATAGGTTTCAATGAAAAATACCTGGACAGGATCTTTACCGTGTTCCAACGGCTTAACTCACGGGAAGAATACGAAGGAACCGGGATGGGGTTGGCGATCTCTAAAAAAATTGTCGACAAACACCAGGGAACCATAACCGCCGAAAGTAAGGAAGGTGAAGGTTCGGCTTTCTTACTTACATTCCCTTATTCCCTAATTTGCAAAAAAGGCAAAACCAACTAAGCTAAACCAGTTTATGAAGAATTTGTTCAGGAACATCCCTTTGCACATCAAATTGCTTTTGATCGGTATCATACCGCTTGCATTTGCTTTTTTTGTTGCACTTCAAAATAATCGCCAGAAAGAGGAAAGGCTCACACTTCTTAAAACTTTTAAAGACAATGTGGTGCTCAACAGTCACATTGGAGAATTATCAGGATCCCTTCTTACAGAAAGGCGGGTGAGTTTTGCAAGGCGGCTGCATAATCGTTATTCAGAAGCACAGCTTTTGCAGCAGCAGGCTAAAAGCGATGAAGCCATTGAAAAGGTGCAGGAATATAACAATGAAAGGCTCGGCGATTTTAAACGCTATACACATCTTAATTCACTGCCAGCTTTTAGAAAAAGGGTGTTGCGCGATTCGCTTTCGGAAGTGGAGATACTGGATTTTTACACTCCCATAATTCAAAGACTGATAATGCTGGTGGTGAGCACGAGTGAAAAACCTTATTTCATTCCGGAACTCGGCAGCAGGATCGCTGCTGATTACCTTCTGCTCCAGATGTCGAACTCAATGGCAGTGCTGCGTTCAGACATTTATTATGCACTCGTGAAAAAAGAAGTGACGGCATCATTCTTTGAAAAGATCCGAACAGGCTGGAAAAGCTACAGGTCAATGGAAATGGAGCTTTTTGAAAAAGCAGATTCATCTACAATAAAAGCCTATCGCGATATTCTAAAACAGGAAGGATCTGTTTCTGTGATGACCTTGCTGGACGAGATCGACAAAACCGGTAACATTCTCCTCTCTGCAGATGCGGAAAACTGGTGGAACAATTCCATACGGGTGGTTGATGACATAAAGAATCTTAAGGGAAATGTTGTTTCCAGCATCTTAAGCACGGTGCAAGAAAGGTATGAAAATGAAAGAGAGGAAAAAAATATTGGCCTCGCCCTTCTTATGACCGTGATCGTGATAGTGATAATGATCATTTATTTTTCAATCAGAAGCATAGCAAGCAGTCTGAATGAAATTGGTGATGCGGCAACAAGGCTTTCGATAGGCGAACTCGGTTTGAACGTTTCGCCACCGACCCGTGACATAGTGGGCAAGCTGGCAAGGGCCGTGATGACCATCGATACCAACAAGCAAAAACTTGCAGCTGCTGCAGCTGATATTGGTAATGGAAAATTTGATACGCCGCTGAAGGCCAGGAGTGAAAAAGATGTGATAGGAAATGCAATGTTGAACATGAGGACCAATCTCATCAAACTTTCTGCAGAGCAGGAAGAGAAACTCTGGTTGCAACGATCTGTACGTGAAGTGAGCGAGGCAATGATGGGTGAACAAAACGCTGAATCGATCGCTGAGAATGTATTGGGTGTTCTGGCGCGAATAGTAAAATTTGAAGTTGCAGCTTTTTATATAACAAAGTCTGCAGGCCAGTTGCAATTCCTACACGGTTATGCGATGGATGGAAACCCAGCAATTAAAACAACGGTCGCTTTAGGAGAATCGCTGGCCGGGCAGGCACTTGCCGAAAAAAGAATGTTGCTGATTGACACCCCTGAAAAGTTTTATCCCGTCAGATCTGCCGCCGGTGGCAGTGAAGTGCGCCAGGCCATGATTCTTCCCCTGATCAACAACGACCAGGTTGAAGGTCTTATAGAAATGGGTAAGCTGAAAGAATTTGAACACCGTTATGTACGCTTGTTAGAAGAAGTGTCTGAAAAGATCGCTATTGCACT
>JAEZDA010000113.1 GCA_023433345.1 Bacteroidota bacterium
ATAGATATGCATTACCGGCACCTGGTGGCGGGGCTGGCAATCATTAAACATTCTTCTTCCCATTGAACCAGTAACCGCTGCAATGGCGGCAAAGCGATCACTGCGGCATGCAAGGTAATAAGATAGAAAACTGCCATTAGACATTCCGGCGGCATAAACCCTTTCTTCATCTATTGAATAATGTGCCGCGATCGTATCAATAAGAGCTTCGATAAAGCCAGCGTCATCCACATCAGAGCCCATAATTCTTCCAAAGTTCCAAAATCTTTTCTTCGTGAGCTTTTCTATAGTGCCGTCAGGATGAGCTATTATAAAGTTTCCGGTGTCTGCAATCGGGCGGAAGTCACCTCTGCCTGCATGGATATTTCCGCTGGATCCATAGCCGTGCAAGCGAATAAGCAATGGAACCTTTTCAGATGGAGAATAGCTTGCAGGAACATAAAAAGAGTATGTTCTTTCGATTCCGCCATGCCGGAAAGAACCATGCACAGTTTGTTGCGCGCTGAGTATGCCAGGGCAGTAAAGTATCAGTAATAAAAAGAAAATTCTCCTCAACATTAATTGTGAATAATTGCTCTTTCGTACTTTAAGAACTTAAGAAATTGCATCTTCAATTACGCCGGCTTATATTTAAATAACAGTACCCAGGTTTCTCCAATAGCAAGGTCGTTTACCAACATTTTTGAGGGCAATCCGTTCGCATTGTATTGGTAGGTGTTTACGATCTCCATCCATGGAAAGCCATCCAATGTTTCATTTTGAGTGAGAATATTGTTTACCGGGAGATATTCAAGAAAGAGAGTTTCGCCAAATGGAATATCGCGGTGCGCGCGATAATTAGACATAAACGTAAAAGGGTGCAGTTTATCATCATAGGTGAAAATGGAAGTTGAGTGCAGTTCCGGAACACCGCTTCTCATTGTCCAGGAATTTGTTTGAAGAATATTGCCACGCGCATCCAGCATGGAAGTGTCTGTTTGCTGGTAAGGCGAACTAAGAGACCCTGGGAAAACATCCGTTACAGAATATATTTTCGAAGGTGCGTAGGAAAATTTACGGACATATGTACTGATGTCAGGGCCTGGCGAGCCGGGATCAAGAATTAATCTGATGCTTGAATCTTTTGTTATTTTTCCGGCTGCATCGTAGAAAAGATAGGTCCACAAAGTATCAATGGATGGAAGGCCTCTTTCAACGACCCGCTTCAAATAAGGAACCGTGTCATTGCCATGATAGTAGTAATCATACACCTGGAAATCTCCGAAGGTGGGGCTTTCCGCCATCGTAACCACCCGGTTCAGATTGTCATAGACAAATGAAATCGCCGTAAGCGTGTCACCGTTTTCGACAATTTCTATCCGGTCGAGGTAAATGCTGTCGTTACTACCTGGCGGAAGAGGGTTTTGACCCAGGTCGCTTTCTTTTTGACAGGAAACAAGAGCAAGGCCGATAAAAATGCAAAGGAGTAACCGGATCATATTATTTAAAATTTAGGCTGAAAGTTAAGGGAATATCTTTTCCCTGGAACTCACTACGAATTCGCCTGCAAATTTTCTAATTTTATCCGATGCTTGTTCAAAATATTATAAACAGCTTGGAAGCGATGGCGCCGCCGGTGCTGCAGGAGCCTTATGATAATGCCGGATTGATTACAGGAAAGGGCGAATGGGAATGTACCGGTGTGTTGGTGTGCCTCGACACTACTCCCGAAATTATCGACGAAGCAGTGGAAAGGAAGTGTAATATGGTTGTTTCGCATCATCCCATAGTTTTCAAAGGCCTGAAAAAGATAACCGGGAAGAATTATGTGGAGGAGACGATAATAAAGGCAATTAAAAATGATATAGCCATTTACGCCATCCACACTAACCTTGATAATATTCTAACGGGGGTGAATTTTAAAATTGCGTCTGTGTTCGGATTGCAGAATACACGGGTGCTATCTCCCAAACCATCGATGCTGCAAAAACTGGTGGTGTTTGTACCTGCGAGTCATAAAGATGCGCTGTTGAATGCCCTGTTCGAAAATGGCGCCGGTGAAATCGGAAATTATTCTGAATGCAGCTTTAGTTTGGAGGGAGAAGGGAGCTTTAAGCCCGGAGAAGGCGCTGATCCATATTCCGGAAAGATGGGTTTAAGAAGTATTGAGAAGGAGGTTCGGATAGAGGTGATCTTTGAAAAATGGAAAAAGGCGAAGATTTTGGGTGCAATGAGAGGTGCTCATCCCTACGAAGAGGTTGCATATTATTTATCTTCTCTGGAAAATGATTATGCTGAAACCGGTTCAGGCATTATCGGGGAGCTCGCTGTTGAGGTTTCGGAAGAGGAGTTTCTTAAGCATATAAAAAAGGTGTTCGATGTGAAAGTGGTTCGGCATACCGAATTGCTGGGAAAAAAGATTAGAAGGGTGGCCTTGTGCGGCGGTGCGGGGTTTTTCCTGCTCCCGGATGCAATGCGTTCAGAAGCAGATATTTACATCACATCAGACGTAAAGTATCATGAGTTCTTCGAGGCCGATGGGCGCATTTTGCTGGCAGACATAGGGCACTACGAAAGTGAGCAATTCACCAGTGAACTGCTGGTTGAACATTTGCTGCAAAATTTCCCTAACTTTGCCGTCCTAAAAACGGGCCTGAACACTAATCCTGTTCGTTATTTGTGAGCTGCGTGAAGGTATGCGGTACAAGTGAGTGAACAAGGATGCCGGGCTTTGCACCCAGGCCTGCAAAAAAATAAAAACCAAAATACAATATGGCAGTAAAAGAATTTTCAGTTGAAGAAAAACTGGTATCGATGATCCGTTTGCAGAAGATCGACAGCAAGCTGGATGAGATCCAGATTCTGAAAGGAGAGTTGCCGATGGAAGTGAAAGACCTCGAAGATGAAGTTGAAGGACTTCATGCCCGCCAGACGCGCGTTGAGGAAGAGATCAACGGCATCAATGAATTCATTGAGCAGAAGAAGGAAGCGATCAAGGAAGCGCAGGCTATGATTAAAAAGTATGAGAAGCAAAGTGAGAATGTAAAGAACAGCCGTGAGTTTGAGGCGATAAATAAGGAGATCGAATTACAACAGCTTGATGAGAAAGTAAGTGAAAAGCATATAAAAGATGCTACCGAAGAGATAGCTGAGAAGGCCCGCCAGCTTGAGCTTGCAAAAAAGGCAGTGGCTACAAAGGAAACGAATCTTAATAACAAGAAGGGAGAGCTGGAAAAAATTATTAAGGACACGGAAAAAGAGGAAAAGCATTACGCAAAGGATGTGGATGAAGCGCGTGGCCAGGTGGAAGAGCGTTTGCTGCACAGTTATGATCGCATTCGTAAAAATTTCCGTAATGGCCTGGCAATTGTTCCAATAGAACGCGACAGTTGCGGAGGATGTTTCCATGCAATTCCGCCTCAAAAGCAGAGTGAAATTAAGCTTCACAAAAAAGTAATGGTGTGCGAGAATTGCGGTCGCATTTTGGTGGACGCTGATTTACACGACAGCGTGACGGTTAAGTAATTTTTTTAAAGATAATTTTTTTGAGGGGTCTTTCAAGGCCCCTTTTTTTATTGAGGATCGCTTTAAAAATTGCCTAATTTGCCGCCACTATATGCTTTCCAGGTTACACATTCAGAACTTTGCCATCATTGATAAACTTGATATCAGTTTCTCGCCTCACCTTAATATTATTACCGGTGAAACAGGTGCAGGGAAAAGCATCCTCATGGGTGCACTGGGCCTGATATTGGGAGAACGGGCGGATAGTTCGGTACTTTCAGGGGAAAACAAAAAGTGCGTGGTTGAAGGATATTTTCTAAAGCCCGAAGATGAGCGTGTGAAAGAGTTTTTCCTGGAGAATGACCTGGATGTGGAGCAGGAGATAATTTTGCGGAGAGAGATTTCATCGGCCGGGAAGTCGCGTGGTTTTATCAATGACACCCCTGTAAACCTCTCGCAGTTAAGAGAGCTTTGCCAACATCTTGTAGATCTTCACCAGCAATTTGACACGCATGACCTGGATGATGCACACTTCCAAAGAAGTGTGCTTGATGCCCTCGCGGGAAATGGCAGCCTGCTTTCTCAGCTTGAAGTTTCTTTCAGGGAATGGCAAAGTGTTTTAGAGGAATTGAATAAATTGAAGACTGCACGAAACAAAGCTCTTCTTGAATACGATTACAATAAATACCTCCTTGACGAACTTGAGGCGCTTTCCCTGCAACCCGGAGAGCTGGAGAATATTGAGGCCGAACTGAAACTACTTAGCAATGCCGAGCAGGTAAAAGGCAGGCTGGGCGAAATAAATTTCGTTTTGAATGAAAGCGAAGAGCCGGTTGTGCAGCAGCTTAAATCACTTCAACATAAGCTCGGAAGCCTGGCGGAGTTTCATCCGAAGGTTGCCGAATTGCAACAGCGTTTATCCGCTACCGTTATAGAGCTGGCGGATATTGCTTCTGAAATTGAAAGGATGGGTGGGGAAGTAGTGTACGATGCGCAGAGAATTGAGATGATAAATGAAAGGCTTGCAGAAGGCTACAGGTTGCAGAAAAAGCATGGCGTGCAGGATACACAGGGGTTGATAGAAAAACTGGATGTATTGCGACGGAGTGTGACGCAATTGGAAACAGACAGCGGTAATATCTCAGAGCTTGAGAAGAAGGCAGTTGGCACCAGGGAAATAGCGATGGAACTTGCAAGGAAAATTTCTGAAAAGCGGAAACAGGAAACGGACGGATTTGTGAAAAAGGTGAATGCTCTTCTCAAACAGGTTGGGATGCCGAATGCGCGTATACACGTGAGCGTTAGTGAAGGTGAGCTGGAGATCAATGGAATTGACAGGATCGCGTTTCTGTTTAATGCCAATGTTCCTGCCGGCAAGCCCGATGGGGAACGATTTGAACCATTATCAAAAGTTGCAAGCGGTGGGGAGCGCAGCAGGCTTATGCTGAGCATTAAAAGCCTCGTTGCAAAGAAGCTGCAATTGCCAACATTGATCTTTGATGAAATTGATTCCGGGATAAGCGGGGAAGCGGCGAAGCAGGTGGGAAGGATAATGAAGGAACTTTCACAGAATCACCAGATCATATCCATCACTCATCAGGCGCAGGTGGCGGCGAGGGCTGATGCGCACTATTTTGTGTTCAAAGAGATGAGGCAGCAGCAGATCAACACTTCGGTTAAGAAGTTGGACATGGAGGAACGTGTGAAAGCTATCGCCCAGATGTTAAGCGGCGAGAAGCCTACAGCAGCCGCAATCGAAAACGCAAGGGAGATGGTGGATGAGAATTGATTGATTTCAATTGATTAAATTTATTGCTTAATAATAATAATGGTATGAGCTACGGATTATTGAAAGGAAAAAAAGGGATAATATTTGGCGCGTTGGACGAGAAGTCGATCGCGTGGATCACAGCGTTACGCTGCCATGAAGAAGGCGCGCAAATTGTTTTAACGAATGCACCGGTGGCCATGCGTATGGGAGAGATCAACAAACTTGCGGAGAAGGTGAACGCACCGGTGATTCCCTGTGATGTGAGCAACAATGAAGATGTAGAGAACCTGATTGTAAAAGCAAAAGAGCATTTTGGGGGCAGTTTCGATTTTATTCTTCATTCTATCGGAATGAGTTTGAATGTGAGGAAAGGAAAACACTATACCGAATTGGATTATGGCTTTAATACCAAAACGCTGGACATATCTTCAATGAGTTTACATCGCGTGCTTGCCACTGCAATGAAACATGATGCGTTGAATGAGTGGGGAAGTGTTGTGGCTTTAACATACATAGCCGCTCAACGTGTTTTCCCGGATTACAGCGAGATGGCTGATGCAAAGGCCTTGCTTGAAAGTGTGTCACGCAGTTTCGGTTATCATTACGGCACCAGGAAGCATGTTCGGGTAAATACAATTAGCCAATCTCCCACTAGAACGACAGCGGGAAGTGGAGTAAAGGGCTTCGACGGCTTTATTGATTACGCTGAAAAAATGAGTCCCCTTGGCAATGCAAGCGCAGGAGATTGTGCAAATTATATTGTCACATTATTTTCGGATCTCACAAGAATGGTAACGATGCAAAATCTTTATCATGATGGAGGTTTCTCCAGTACCGGGGTTTCGCAGTCGATCGTGGATAAGATGGAGGAATAGTTTGTAGTTGGTAGTTCCTGGTTGGTAGTCATTGATCCGCGTTAGTTGCTGCGATTTGCCAGGAAGGAATTTCAAGACAAATGTGCTTAGGATGCGATCGAATTGAGATTTCACCCAAAGGAATACATAAGAATACAAGAGCCCACAAAGAAAACACTCAGTTCCGCGATCTTATGTATTTCTTTACGCCCTTCGTGTGAAATTCTCAGGCTGTTGGGTTTAGTCCCCGGTGGCAGATAAGAGTCAGCCGATCATTATAGGTAACAAAATTTTCACCGGACATTAATGGTTTTGTAGGTTTGCCTTCGATTCTTATCGTGGCGGGAAACCCGGTTTATATTAGCAATTCTCAAAATAATATTTACGACTACTATTAGCTTTTTTTTGGGGGCGCCCCCTCGACTCTGCGGTCGGGGCGGGCTTTCCGCTCATAGTCCGGCGCAATGCCAACGCGCAGGGCTTCACTGGGCTATCCGCTGCAATCCCTGGCGCGGGTTTTATTCTCACGAAAATAAATCATCTCGTTTTGTGCTACGTTTCAGGTGCGTATACAAAAAAGCCGGACGATCGTCCGGCAAACAAATATCTTTAAATACTTACTTTTTACTGATCAGTATTCATCTTCATTAAAGAAGAAATCTTCCTGGCTTGGGTAATCGGGCCAGATATCATCTAACCCTTCATAGATCTCACCCTCATCATCCAGTTCCTGGAGATTTTCAATTACCTCGATAGGAGCGCCGCTCCGGATGCTGTAATCGATCAATTCATCCTTGGTTGCGGGCCATGGTGCATCTTCAAGGTGTGAGGCAAGTTCGAGAGTCCAGAACATAAGCGAACAGGGTTTTAATTTTTTGCAAATGTAAAAGTTCGTGGGAAATAACCAAAAGTGTTTTTGGGGTGACGAATTCAGATCAAATATCAATTTTTCGGCCAGCGCTTCACGGGGGAGTATATTTTTGAATACTTTAATATTGGCAGTGGTATTTAAAAACTTCGAATCGCGTGGAAAGTTATTCTTTACTTATTTTCGGGAATGTTAACGGCGCGAGCAATAACCAGGAGCTACGGTTCTTTACAGGTTTTAAAGGGAGTGGATATTCAGGTTGGGAAGGGAGAGATTGTAAGTATTGTAGGATCATCGGGAGCCGGCAAAAGCACTTTGTTACACATTCTCGGCACATTAGACAAGCCGGATAGCGGGGAAGTTTTTTTGCATGGTGAAAATTTAGGGAAGATAAGGGGACGTGCGCTTGCCGATTTCCGAAATAAGAATATTGGTTTTATTTTCCAGTTCCATCATTTATTGCCTGAATTCACGGCTTTAGAGAATGTATGTATACCGGGTTGGATAGGCAGGAAAAATGAAAAAAAGATACGGGAAAGGGGGAGGATGTTGCTTCAGCAGTTAGGTTTGGGTGCCCGTTTGCAGAATAAGCCGCAGGAACTGTCGGGTGGGGAGCAACAGCGGGTTGCGGTGGCCAGAGCTTTAATTAATAATCCGTCGATTGTAATGGCCGATGAGCCTACCGGTAATTTGGATTCAGAGAATGCGCATGAATTGCATCGTTTGTTTATGCATTTGCGTGATACAATGGAGCAGACTTTTTTGGTGGTGACTCATAATGAGGAGTTGGCGCGTATGGGGGACAGGATTTTGCATATGAAGGATGGGATGATGGTTGGGTTAGGGGGAAGTATTGTAGCGGAAGGGGCTTAGCAAATATTCCAATGACCCTCCTCCGGAATGTAAGTTCACCCTTCGATTTTAACCTTTAGCCCCGTTTACTACTATTTTGGGGAATTGACATGATGAAAAGTGTTTAAGAATTTAGTGTTCTAAAACTTTTTGTCATGTTTGAAGAAATGAATGAAGCAGATTTTTTCCGGAAATTTCGCTCTGAAGAAAAGTGCAAAGAATTCCTGTATTCTCTAAAATGGGAAAACGGCTTTTGCTGCAAAAGATGCGGAAATAAAAAATTTTGGAAAGGCCGAACCCGTTATCACACTCGTTGCACTGGCTGTGGCTACGATGAATCACTAACAGCAAATACTATATTTCATAAGATTCATCTACCGCTTGTGAAAGCCTTTACAATAGTTTATCATCTCTCAGTTTATAAGAAAGGCATCTCTTGTTTTAATCTTTCGTCTATAGTAGGCGTTAGTCTGAAATCGGTTTGGTTCTTAAAGAGGAAGCTCCAGGATTCAATGGGGCAAATGATTTCGGAGGAAGTCAAGGATACAGGGCAGGTGCGAACGGGAATTATCGATGGCGTTATTCTAACCCACCGACCAAAAGTTTTTAATGGATTGCAAAGAATAAATATAACAGTGCGATCGGCTGCTGGTCCAAGGAAAAATCAAGCTCAGAAACATTGCACAAGAGTTGACGGACCAGCTTTTTTTGATCCTTGCAAACTCCAGAGTGGAAAGTATATTGATGAGCAGAAAGATATATTACATTGGAATTTCAGAAGTTGGCTCACGGGGGTGCATCATCATTGCTCAAGCAAATATTTGAAGGGATACTTAGATGAGTTTTACTTTAGGTACAATCACCGGCATGAAGGATTGAAGATTTGGTACCTATTAATGCAGAGAATTATTGAGTCTAAGCCCTATAATCCAACTGTAAATGCGGCTAAAGGTTAAAATCGGCTTGAAGGGATTTGCCAGCAACGTTGAATTAGTAGGAAAAGTGAATATTTATAGATTGGACCGTCAAAATCCCAATAGCTCTTTTAATCTCAACACAACTTTCTCCGGATTCGGCAGCATCGCCTGTTCCAATATCACATTCATCGGAACGGCCGGCAGGTCCAACGAACCCAAAACCTCAACAGGTGCGTCAAGATGTTTGAAGCATGCTTTCGAAATTCTGCCTGCTAATGCTTCCGAAAAAGAGTTGTTCTGCTGTTCTTCTGTTAAAACCAGGCATTTTCCGTGTCGCTTAACAGTTTCAAAAATGAGTTTCTCATCCAGCGGATAGAGCGTGCGCAGGTCTATTATTTCTATCTGGCCACTGAAAGATCTTGCGGCAGCTTTTGCCCAGTAAACTCCCATTCCGTAGGTGATTATACAACAACTTTCGCCACTTTCAACGAAACCGTTCTGGGCTTTCAATACCACCATCCCCTTTCCTAACGGTAAGGTGTAGTCGCTGGATGGTTCAGGTTGTCTCGCATCCTCGGTTCCCGGCACTTT
>JAEZDA010000025.1 GCA_023433345.1 Bacteroidota bacterium
CTTCAAGGGTAACCTCTGCCGCCGGGTGAACATCAAATTGACGGACAGCGATCATCAACTTCTCAAGCTCCTCAACATCGAGAATGCTCGGCGTTCCTCCGCCAAAGTAGACTGTTTGAATTGTGGACCGGTGCTTGGAGGTCAATGCTTCCTTCCTTATCTCCAACTCAATTGCCTCTAAAAGAAGTTTTTTTTGAGAGAGCGTAGTAGAAAAGTGAAAATTACAGTAGGTGCAAGCTTTTTTGCAAAATGGGATATGTACGTAAATGCCTGCCAAAATTGTAGATTTACAAAATATTACCGAAGCCCCGCATGCCCGTATCGAACCTGTTAAAGCTCCTCTTTTTGATTGTTTTTACGAGCTCAAAAATTACCAGCCTGGCTCAGGATACGGCAAGCGTTTATATTCTGAAGCATAGTTTCATCGACAAAGATACTTCCTTTAGCCCCCGGGGAATTAAATGGGAAAGCAGGTTTTTTACCAAAAGCAAAATGGAGGCATATATAAATATGCTGCCGGGCAACTTTCAAATGCAGGGCTATCCTCTCGCATCGGTGGATAGTATTTTGTTCCTTGACTCCACTGTCACCCTCTACATTTTCGCCGGGCCGGAGTACAAGGTTGTGTCATTAACTCCTTCAGGTATTGATGAAAAGGCGCTTGCAGCAAGCGGTTTCAGGGAAAAAAACTTCCAAAACAAGCCCTTCAGTATTCCGCAGATTGCCGTTATGCAACATAAATTGCTTAAGTATTATGAAGATAATGGTCATCCCTTTGCCTCGGTATACCTGGACAGTATTTCCGTTTCTAACGGTAATATGTATGCGCTTTTGAAGGCTGATCCATCCCTGGAATATCATATAGACAGCTTAAGAGTATTTGGAAAAGCCAGGTTAAAACCGCATTTCCTGAAGAGATATCTCGAACTGCCCGACCGAAGTCTTTATAATGGACAGAAGCTAAAGCAGGTTGATAAGAAGATATCGTCGCTATCATTTGTTAAAGCCTCCCAGCCTTCGGAGATCACCATGTTAGGGTCTGGTGCGCTGTTGGATATTTATCTTGAACCGCGTAAGAACAGCCAGGCAAGTGTTTTGATCGGCTTCCTGCCAGATGCTGCCCGAAGTGGGAAATTGTTGCTAAGCGGTGATGTGTTACTTGATCTTAAAAATTCATTCGGTAATGGGGAGAATATACTTTTTAAATGGCAGCAATTGCAGAGGAATTCACCCAGATTAAACCTTGGTTTCGCTCTTCCCTATATTTTCCGGTCGCGTTTCGGCATCGATTTTTTATTCGACCTGTATAAAAAAGATTCCAGTTATTTACAGGTGAACGGGCAACTCGGTCTCGTGTATTCAACTTCTGCCAGCCAGTCCGGAAAATTGATCATGCAGTGGCAAAGCACAGCAATTTTAGAAGGCGGTATTGATACTAATGCGGTGAGGATTAATAAAGAGCTTCCTGACATTATGGATGTTAGTGCTGTTAATGCAGGACTACAATATGAATTCAGCCGTACAGATTACAAGTTCAACCCGAGAACAGGGTGGGAGGGGGATTTTGTTGCGACAGTTGGTATAAAGAAGATCAGGAGAAGCGCGGACATCGTTGCCATGAAAGATCCATTTTTCAATTATGCATCATTATACGACAGCATTGAGGAGAAAGGATACCAGCTAAGAGCCAGGGCGCAAATTGCGCGGTTTTTTCCTTTTGCAAAACAAGCAACTTTCAAGTGGGGAATAAATGCAGGCGCTTATTTCAGCAAAGATGTTTTTAGAAACGATCTTTTCCAGATCGGAGGTTTCAGAACGTTGAGAGGTTTTGATGAAGAAGGAATTTTCACCGACAGGTATTTAATCAATACCGCTGAACTAAGATTATTGATCGGCAGTAATTCCTATCTCTTTATGTTTGCCGATGCAGCGTGGGCAAAAAATTCCGTGACGAATAACTCCAATCGTTTTTTCGGTGCAGGTCTCGGATTGGTATTTGAAACCAGGCTTGGGTTGTTGAACCTCAGTTATGCAGCCGGTAAGAGGGATGATGTTGTTTTTAATTTGCGGGAAGGATCTAAACTGCATTTCGGATACACGAATTATTTTTAAATGACGCAGAGCTTAAAATTGTTACTCCTTTGTTTGATGATCTTAATTGTTCATTCCCTGCAAGGTCAGCGGGCCGATACGGGCGCTTTAACTTTACCACCATCCGGACAGCTTGATTCTGCTGCAATCACCGATACGGTTCATATGGCGGATTCGGTACCAACGGCTTCACCTGGTAAGCTCCAGGTATTGCTGAATGATAATTCTCTTTTAAACGATTCTTCCGTTGCGGCGATTTATACCGTTCAGCCCAGAAAAAAGCGCAGTGATGAATTCAATTTTTATTATTTGCTATTCATTTTTGCATTTGCCGGTGTTTTGCGATCAGTTTATTCCAAATACTTCGCTAACATGTTTCGCGTGTTCTTCAATACTTCACTAAGGCAGGGGCAACTCACCGACCAGCTTTTGCAAGCGAAACTTTCATCAATGCTTTTCAATCTTTTATTTGTGTTCAGTGCCGGTTTTTTCATCTACCAATTTCTTCAATTTTCCGGTATCATTCCTGAGCATGCGGATTTCAGGGTTTTACTCCTTATCACGGCCGCACTAACGCTCATGTATAGCGGAAAATTTTTTGTTTTGAAATTTACGGGTTGGGTAAGTGGATTCAGTAAGGAAGCTGAAACTTATATATTCATCGTTTTTCTTGTAAACAAAATTTTAGGAATTGTACTGTTGCCCTTATCTCTTTTTATCGCATTTGCTACGAATGACATTGCCACAGTGGTGGCTGTGATTTCCCTTATGGTGATCCTCGTTCTTTTCCTGTTGCGTTTTTTCAGGTCTTATGGAATTCTTCAGCATCGCGTGCAGGTGAACCGATTTCATTTTTTTCTCTACATTGTTGGCATAGAGATATTACCATTGCTGTTGATTTACAAAATGTCGGTAAATTTATTGTTGAATAATGCTTAATTTTGCACTTAATTCGGAGAGTTAAGTATGGCGAAAAAAGAAGGAAAAGCAACTGCTAACCAGCAACAGATCAGGAAGATTCTTATCACACAGCCTAAGCCCGAAGGCAACAGGTCGCCGTTTTTTGATCTTGCTGCGAGGTACGGTCTTACGATAGACTTTCATCCTTTCATAGTTGTGGAAGGAATTCCCGCAAAAGATTTTCGCAGGCAAAAAATTGATATTTCTGCTTTCACTGCTGTGATTTTCACCAGCAGAAATGCCATAGATCATTTCTTCCGTATTTGTGAAGAAATGAAAATAACTGTGTCTCAGGATACGAAGTATTTTTGCATAACAGAGGCTGTTGCACTTTATCTTCAGAAATTTATTTTGTACAGAAAACGTAAAGTTTTCTATGGAGCAGATGGTTCGAACAAGAGCTTGTTCGATGTGATAAATAAGCACAAAGACAATGAGAAATTTCTCTATCCGTGTTCAGAGAATTTCGACAGTGAGATCACGAACTGGCTTCGAAACCATAACTGCGAGTATGCGACACCGGTATTGTACCAAATTATCAGCAATGATATACGCGAGGTAATGTCAAAAGAATATGACATGATCTGTTTTTTCACTCCGGGTGGGGTGAGGAGTTTGCTCGAAAATTTCCCTGATTACAAACAGAATGGGACTACGCTGGGAGCATTTGGTACAAACACTTTCAAGGCAGCCGAGGATGCGGGCTTAAGATTAGATGTGAAAGCGCCGCTTCCGCAATCACCAAGTATGGTTAGTGCTATTGAGAGATATATTCTTTCGCTGAAGAAAAAATAGCCGGTTTTTTTAGGGCTATGATGAGATGGTTTTGAGAGATTGGTATTT
This sequence comes from Bacteroidota bacterium, assembly GCA_023433345.1. Classification (GTDB taxonomy): domain Bacteria; phylum Bacteroidota; class Bacteroidia; order Chitinophagales; family Chitinophagaceae; genus Ferruginibacter. The sequence continues at coordinate 3,895 of JAEZDA010000025.1, forward strand.
GAAAAGAATGAGCAGTTTGTTGGTTTGAGCGGTTGTAGCAAAAATTCTAGTGGCGGTTGATTGGAACGCTGCTAATTTTCGCCGGTTTTTTAATTTCTTGAATCCTACTCATTTCAGTTGCACATCCGATGCTCCATTTATGCCGCGTGTAGCTTGCGTTCATTACGTTTCCCAAGAACCATCCATTCAAGCAACTTGTGAAAGATGATATTTTTGCTGTGACGAAAGCAAAATTTGAAACTATATTCATCCAGGTAATTTTGACGATGTTTTTCCGAACAATGATGATGAACTCCGGTTAACCAACTTTTGAAGTTCCACGCAAGAATGTTTTTTCCATCATCAACATACCTGCCTGCTACGAGATGGCAGGGATCGAACCCGGTTTCATTATCCGGACACTCTTTGATGTGAATGTATTTTTTTCTACTTTTCTTCATCATCGTTTTAACTCTTTGTAAGCCGTTCATCTTGGAAGGGCGATTCGAAATTATAATGCTGTCAATCGTGCAATCTGCGCTCACATTATCATTCTCCAACTTTGATAGAACCCAGTCCCCCATTGACTTTCGAACTTTATGCATAAAGTAAAGCGCAGTTTTTGGATTCACACCAACAACCTCTGCAAGATTTCTTGAGGCAAGTCCTTTTTGTAGCACAGTTAAATGGTAGGTTAAATCAAATGCTTTTAATAAACTGAACTGGATTTTGTGAAAAACCGTGTGGGCTGTTACGGATTCGTCATAGCTGCAATCTCTGCATCGTGCATGAAAATGCGTTTTGCCAGGCCATGATTGGTTGTGACCGCAACGACGGCAGCAATATCCATGCTTCCATTTTATTTTATACAAATATTCTCGGCATCGGTCTTCGCTGGTAAAAGTTCCATAAAATTCGCGTGAGTCCATTCCTTTAAACATAAAAAGAGTTTTAGAGAACCAAGTTCTAAAAAGAAACAACATTTGTCAATTCCCCATTTTAGTGCTTTACGAGGTAATGAGGGTGCATCGAGTTGCCATTTGCGAATGCTGTTTGCCGGTAATAGAAGTGTGTCGATTAATATCACACGCTATACCCCTTTCCCCACACACCTGTCCTAATTTCCTTACTTTTAACCACACCATTTCTTTCCGCTATGACGCTAACCAACCCCCTGAATTTCCTCTTCCTTATCTTTTTTTCCCTCGCTGCATCTAGTTCCAAGTCGCAAACTGTCATACACGTTACTCCCACCGGCAGCGGCTCAATGAACGGAAGTGATTGGAACAACGCTCTTAAGGGCGACGACCTCAGAGCAGCAATATTCGCCGCTCCCGCAAACACCTCATTCTGGATAGCCGCCGGAACTTATAAACCCCATCCCACATCAAGAGATTCTTCCTTTTATATAATGAACAGGCGAATAGACCTCTATGGCGGATTTAACGGTGCTGAAACATCAATTTCACAGCGCGATTTCGTTAATAATCCTACTGTGTTAAGCGGCGCCGTTCACCCAACAGATTCTGCACAATACAGCGATCTGATAATACGCTACGACAATGCAGATAGTTCTGTTCTCGACGGTTTCGTGATAAGGGATGCACACGGACGAACAGCCTTGCTTAATCAAAGCCAGATGTATGAAACCGCGCAAAGCCGCGTATACGTGCGAAATTCCATTTTTAAAAGCAACAAATCAATCTACAATTCGCAGGCAGCCGCTTTCATAAATCCAATGGCAGGCCATGCCATGTTTCATTTCTTTAATTGTGATTTCACAGAAAATTACAACGGTGCAATAGGTATTCGTCATGGAACGGAATACTTTGCCAACCGCAGTACCATTGTGGCAGACAGCTGCAGGTTTTACAATAACATCGGCAACGTAGTTGTACTTAATGGTGCCAGCAGAACGAATAATTCGGCATCCATAAATTTGAGCCGTTGCGAGTTCGAAGGGAATTCTGAAATTCAAACCGGCGCCATCATCATGTTTGCACCGGCAGTCTACCTGGGACAAACAGGGCCGGAAGGGATCGTATCACTGGAACTCGACTCATGTTACTTCGGAGACAATAATGTGTCAACCACGGTCTATTATTTTCCTAACATGGCCGATAGCAGCCGCTTCCTTATGAAAAATTGTGTACTGGACAGCAACGGATATTCAAATCCTTCCTTGCCTTACGGTCACGGAAATACTGCGGTGGTAATGGCAAGCAGAACGCGAACGAACAAAAACTACATTCTGAATACACGCATTAATCATAGCAGTTCTTATTATCATCCCGCTCAAAGCTCCACCCTTGCAATTACAGGTGAGCAGCCGGGTTTAGACAGTACATTTATATATAATGTACTATTCAACAATTGCCAGAATATGAACACCAACATTGCCCATCAGGCCTTCAATGGTCGTAAGTCTGCTGTGTACCTGGTGAACTCAACCCTTTTTAAAAATGAAATTTCCACGCAGCGCGGCTGGCGCATGATACTGAACGAAGGCATCAACACAACGGGCACTGGAGCAGTAACGCATTTTTATATTCAAAACAGTGTCATCTGGCCTTCCACAAAGCATTGGGGGTCGATCAGTGTTCCCAAACAGTTGATCAATAATTCAATGAATTACGCTGAACCGGGCACTACCCGAACTTTTATACAGAATTCAATCATCAACACTTTTGCTGACGGTGGTTCATTAACCGGAATCGGTGAAGACCTCGGTGGCAACCTAATGCAGGAGCCGATATTCAAAGATTCACTGAATGGGAATTTCGCCCTGGTGTGCAGCACGGGGATCGATCAGGGAAATAATGCTCTGTACAACACCTCACTCGGGGGTATGGCAGACCTTAATCAAAGAAACCGGTTCAACGGCACTATTGATATCGGCGCGTTTGAACACTATCCCGATTCGGTTGAAGTGAATTTCAGCGGACCAGCCGCATTATGCACCGGCCAGCCGGCAACCTTCAACGCAACATCGCAAAACGGAGGAACTGACCCGGCCTACCAATGGTTTATTAATGGTGTGCAGGAGGGCACAGGTATTAGTTTTTCGCCCGCATTTATAAATGATAACGATGTGGTTAGCGTGATCGTTACGAGCAGTCAAAGATGTATCGAAAAAAACAAAGACACCGCCTCGATTCAGATAAATGTTTTGCCTCCGGGTGCAACACCAACAATAAGCATATCACCTTCAACCTTGCCGGCATGCGCGGGAACTGAAATTGTTTTTACCGCAAACACGAATGTTCTGCAAGCGGATTATCAATGGTCGGTCAATGGAATCAGCTCCGGTACCAATTCAAATATTTTCAATAGCACTTCATTGGAGGATGGTGATAAAGTGAGCCTCACTGTTTCGGGGAATGATAATTCCTGTGGCGGAACAAACTCAGTGCAATTGAATTCCGATACTATAACAATCACGCTTTCCACACCTGAAGTTCCCACGATTCAAATAACAGCAACACCCGGCGGTAATGAACTGCCCTTCGCCATCACTGTCGCCAATCCGTTACCGGGGTGGACCTACACTCTTTATCGCAATAACATCAGCACACAACTTACAGGCACCGTATTTCAAAATCTGCAAGACACTGGCGCATACCAAGTCCGGGCTTCGGGAATCGGTTGTTACACCTCTAACACTGCAGCAAGTAATATTGTTTTGAAAAATGCCGTGGATGATGAGAATGTTTTTGCCTCTATTGTATTGCATCCCGTACCCGTTATAAATGCACTGACAGTTTCAGGCATTACTCGTGATATGAATTTGAAGTATTGCAAAATTTTTGATGCAAAAGGCCGACTGATCTTTTTGGAAAATATCGATGGCATCAGCGATCTTGTAATAAGTCAATTCAACAATTTCCCGGCGGGCACGTATGTTGTTTGCTTTGATAATAACGCAGGCCACACGAAGAGTTACAAGGTGGTGAAGGGGAGGCAGTAATTTAAATTAAGAATTAAGAATTTAGAATTAACGGATTTGGGATTTGAGATAGAGACGTCATGCATGGCGTCTCTATTACACGGCGTCTCTATTGCACGGCGTCTCTATTGCATTGCGTCTACTGCATTGCGTCTAATTTGGGCGTTGCCCCCCGCCGCTTCGGTCGGGGTGCCGGGCTATCTGGCCTACACGGTAGGCCTGCCTATCCCTAACGC
>JAEZDA010000053.1 GCA_023433345.1 Bacteroidota bacterium
ATGTCCCGGCTAAGCATAATAATAATTTATTATCTACATTCACAAAAAACACCACGGCCCGGGGTTCAGATCGCTTTCCAGTTTGATGTAAATGAACGCGGCTTTACCATGCGCGATGTTTGGGGAAGAATTTTCGAGAACAAGTATAAACTCTTTTCTTTTACCACAGGGATGTTTGCAAGGCCTTTCGGTTTCGAAACGAACCTGAGTAGTTCAGACAGGGAAAGCCCTGAGCGGGGACGAATGAACCAAACACTTATGAAAAGTGAGCGCGACCTTGGTGCTATGGTGAGTTTTGATGTAAGAAAGGAACAGCATCCTTTAAAGTTTTTAAAAGTGGATGCGGGTGTTTTTAATGGCCAGGGAATAACTACAGATGGCGAATTTGATAATCGGAAAGATTTTATAGCGCGGGTGGCAGTAAAGCCGCAAACCCTTACCAAAAAAATAAAAGTAAGTGCAGGCGCTTCCCTTCTGTATGGCGGCTTAGAAAGAAATACCCGTTATCAATATTTCACCGCCGATAGAAAATTGCAGGTTGACTCTTCGCTAAGCAATCTGGGAACAATCTCTCCCAGGAGATACTTTGGAGCGGATTTACAATTGCAATTAGCGAACAAGATTGGCAATACCGTTCTGCGCGGAGAAGTGATTTTCGGAAAGCAAACAGGTACGCTAAACGATTCAGAAACCCCAACGGAATTGCAAGAAGGTTTTAGCGGGTTTCATGCAAGGAATTTCAGAGGTGCATATTTTTACCTGTTGCAGAATTTGTTTTCCGAGCAACACCAGCTAATTTTTAAGTATGACTTTTATGACCCCAATACTGATGTGAAGGGGGCGGCATTGGGGGAGGCAGGTTCTGGGTTTACCACGGCGGATGTACGCTATGACACCTTTGGAATCGGATATATTAACTATCTAACGGAGAACTTTAAATTAGTTCTTTATTATTCCCGTGTACGGAATGAAATCGCCGGGCTTCCCGGCTTTTCGGAGGATGTAAAGGATGATGTGTGGACAGCAAGGTTGCAGTTCCGGTTTTAAACCACCTGACCTCCTTCTGTTAACCCAATGATTTTGACCTTCGGTGCACCATAATTACCTCGTAAAGTGCTATAATGGGGGATTGACAGAAACTAGAAGCTTTTAGACCTTAGTCTTCTAAAACTTTTAATTATGTTCCAGGGAATGAACTTTCGAAAATTCAACCAATTCTTTAGCACCGAAGATAAATGCCACAAGTATCTGTATGAGATAAAATGGAAAAAAGGATATTGTTGTCGCCGTTGTGCACACGATAAATTTTGGAGGGGTCGAACTAAATATCATGCGCGATGCCGAAAGTGTAATTACGATGAATCAGTAACTGCAAATACTGTTTTTCATAAAATTCAAATCAGTTTAAGGAAAGCTTTTTCCATCACGTTTCATTTAACTGTATTAAAAAAAGGACTTTCATCCAGAAATCTGGCTGATATCGTCGATGTAGATCCGAAGACGGTGCTTTTTTTTACCCATAAGATACGAAAAGCAATGGGGGACTGGGTTTTCACGAATACAAAGAAGGCCAGTAGCGGAAAATTTTATTGTGTTGATGCAGTGGTGCTGACTAATCGATCGGAGAATCTAAATGGCTTACAAAGGCTGAATATAGTGATGAAAAAAACGCGGTCTTCTGCAAAGTTGAAATTTATTCACTGTAAAGGATTGGTTCCTGATGAGAATTTGATTGACCCCTGCCATCTGGTTGCAGGAAAGTATGTAGGCGAGGGCAAGAGCATTCCTGTCTGGAATTTCAAAAGTTGGTTAACAGGAGTTCATCACCATTGCTCAAACAAAAATCACCAAAATTATCTTGATGAGTTTAGTTTCAAGTTTTGCCTTCGAAACAGTAAAAGTACTATTTGGCATACACTGATCAAATGGATGATGGTAATGAAACCTTTTGAAATTAAGCTGCACGCGGCGTGAACGTATCACCGAATAGAGTTGTACACTAGGTTGGGCAGGTAACATTACCGTAACATTTGGATAATTTTTGCTTAACAATTCCCTCACAATGCGATAACATGTTCTTGCGCTCTTTGCCAAAACATCCGGCATGCGATTATCACTGCTATTTCTTCTTTCTTATGTTCATTTTTCTGCTAATGCCCAATCAGGCACTTTGGAAGGTTTTGTATCCGAATCGGAAAAAAATATTGGAATCGGAAACGCCTCCATAGAAGTGCGGGAAAGCTCCACTGCCAAAGTAACTAACCACGAAGGAAGATTTACCTTGAAGCTTACTACCGGTAACGCATTCACGCTGAAAGTAACTTCGGTTGGGTTTCAACCAAAGGAAATTACGGGCGTTGAAGTAAAGGCCGGTCAGGTTACAACTCTTCACATAATTCTTGATCGCCAAGCAAAAACTGAAAATGCAATTGTGGTAAGAGCAACAGCGAGAAAGGAAACGGTAAACGCCATGATCGCTTATCAAAAAAATGCAAGTACTGTTGCTCAGGTGATATCGTCGGAATCAATCAAACGTTCACCAGACCGGAATACCGGCGAGGTGCTTAAACGGGTTTCCGGTACCAGCATCCAGGATGGCAAATATCTTGTAGTGCGTGGATTAGCCGACCGTTATAATCAGGCCATGCTTAACGGCGTTTTGCTAAGCAGCACGGAACCCGACAGAAAGACATTCAGCTTCGATATTTTTCCTTCCTCCGTTGTTGATAACATTATAGTGAATAAGGCGTTTGTTCCCGAACTTCCGGGAGAATGGGCCGGCGGAATCATCCAGGTAAACACAAAAGATGTACCCGCCCGAAATTTTTTCCAGGTACAGATCGGCACAGGTTTTAACGTGCAAACCCTCGGAGGGGATTTTTATACATACCATGGCGGAAAAACAGATTTCCTTGGTTACGATGATGGTTCGAGGGGATTGAGTTCAAACTTTCCAACGAAAGGAGTTTTCAATAACATGAATGCCGGGGAAAAGACTAAATATGGCTTAACATTCAGCAATGTGTGGGCCCCATTGCCTATGAAGAGAACTGTTCTTCCACTTCTGAATCAAAACATCCAAATAACAGGTGGCTTTCGGAGACACCTCGGAAAAAATCTGTTATCAGCGGTGATGGGTGTCAATTACAACAGGAGTAACAAACGGCTGGTATACCAAAACAGTATTTACTCCGTACAGAACAACCAGGCCAGCCTCAACTTCGATTATTACAATACCCGGTACAGCCGGGATGTTCTGGCGGGTGCCATAGGCACTGTCGCTTTGGAGATGGGGAGAAATCACAAGTTATCCTTTCGAAACATCCTGAATGTAAATGCCGCCAATTATAGCACGCTTCGCTCAGGTAAAGACTATGAAACCAACCCTGAGTTTGGAGATAACATTCGTGCTACGGAACTGGCCTTTAAAGCCAACACGTTTTTCAACACACAGTTAGGAGGAGATCACAATTTCCCGGCTTTGAAATCTAAATTTAACTGGTACGGAAGTTTCAATATTCTTGATCAATACATCCCTGATCAAAGA
>JAEZDA010000060.1 GCA_023433345.1 Bacteroidota bacterium
GGGCAGGCAAACGCTTACAGATCGAATCATCAACGGAACTTCTCTCAATAAAGTCACCTTCTTTTGATTCGATAAACCATTGGTTCATGAATAAAAGCATAAACCTTTATGGCGAAGCGCTGATAAAAATGATCGGGATGAAAAAAAGTGCAGAGGCTTCCACTGAAGAAGGGATAAAGATCGTACAGGACCTCTTTTTTAGTAATGGGATAGCTAAGGGTGCTTTGAAAATGCAGGACGGCAGCGGTTTGTCGCCCACCAACCGCGTTACAACATCTGCCCTGGTTAAAGTGATGGAATTCGCACAAACAAGGCCATGGTTCAATTCCTTCTTAAAAGGAATCCCGGAAATGAACAATATGAAATTAAAAAGCGGGTATATGGAAGGTGTTCGATCTTACACAGGCTATGTTACTTCTTCCACCGGGAAAAAATATCTTGTGGCATTTGTGATAAATAACTTTCACGGAAACCCTGCTGCGGTAAGGCAAAAGATGTGGAAGGTGCTGGATGTTCTGCTTTAAGTTCAGGAATTACTCGGGAAGTAACCCTTAAGACTTTCATAGAGAAGTTGCGGCATAGAAGTTCTTTTCATCCCTTCCGCTTCAAGAAAATAAAGGGTTACCGCGCTTGTGTTTATCAACCTGTCATTAATGAATATGTCTCCGTGAAAAACAATCTTATGGTTAACGGGGAGTTCCCGGAGCGTAGTCCTTACCGTTAGTATGTCATCATATCTGGCAGGGAGAAGAAAGCGCGTGTGAATATCAACAACAGGCATAATGATGCCCATCTTCTCTATATCCTTATAACTGAAACCAAGGGTTCTGATCGCCTCGGTTCTTCCAATTTCGTGAAACTGTGCATAGTGGCCATGGTATACGATGCCCATCTGATCTGTCAGAGCGTAATGGATCCTTATTTGTGTCTCTGATACAAACATTATTTACCGATCATACTGTCGATACTTACACGCCCGGGGCCTACAAGCAGCAAGGTGATGAATGCTCCAAGATAAAGCGTGGCCATTTCGCCATCGCCGAAAAAGTTTGCATTATGTGCTTTAAATAGAGCAACGCACATTGTAATAATAAGCGGGATCGCCGCCAAACGCGTAAACAGGCCCAGTACAATGAACAGTGCACAAAAAAATTCAGCAAAGATTGCAAGAACAAGAGTGGTCGTTTGGCCCATGCCAAGAAGGTTCATAAACTTGCCTTTATATTGGGCAAAGTGAACCAGTTTATCATAGCCGTGATTCATCATCAGGCCTCCGGATACAAGCCTGAGTACAAGCATTGCGGCGCTGAATGCTCCGGCTGAATATTTTGTTGAAAATAGCTTTTTCATGAGGAAATTTTAATGTTCCTGTCCGCAAAATAAGAGCTAATTGCATTTCCTTCTAAAATTTCTTTATCAATCTTTTAACACGATGTGAATTTGCCTTCTCTTTGCTTTACATAGTTATCGGAAACATTTCAACTGATCATCGCATTACCTGCAGTAATCATAAATTTGCCGCACCATTTCAACTCATATCATGAAGAAGTATTTATTGATGATCTTTTGCTCCATTGCAGTTCCCTGCCAGATGATCGCCCAACCCACACATGCGATCAATGATAACGAACTGCAGTACAGGGAGGCAAAGGAATACATAGCGAAAGAGCAGTATGCGCTGGCTTACCCATTGGTAAAATCCTTGCTGGATAAATATCCCGAAAATAAGGTTAGTGATCACACTTACCTGCGGGAGGATATTCTCTACTTTGAAATTCTTTGCAGGCTGCGTTTCATGCACCATGTTGCCGCGGAAGATGCTGCTGCATATATCAACGGTACAAACAACGATCCCCGAAGGCAGATGCTGAGCTTTCATTTGGCGCATTACTATTTTATAAAGGAAGACTTTGAAAAGGCGATTCAATATTTCACAGAAGCAGGCTATCATAACATTAATAATGAACAGGCGGCCGATGCAAAATTTGAACTCGCTTATTCATATTTTAATTTAAAGCAGTTTGGCAACGCGAGGCCCTTATTTGCAGAAATTATCCAGATACCGGAAAGCAAGTATTTTATTCCTTCGCAATACTATTACGGTTTCATCTCTTATAACGAAGGAAAGTACGATGAGGCGTTGAAGTCTTTCAAACTGGTTGAAACGATCGAACCCTATCAGGATATAGTGCCATACTATATTTCCGAAATTTATTATTTCCAGGGTAAAAAAGATGAATCACTTCGTTACGGTCAGTCCATTCTTGACAAAGGCGGCGATATTTATTATCGGGGTCAGCTCAACCTTTTGATAGGGCAGCTTCATTATGAAAAGCAGGATTATGCCAAAGCCCTGCCTTTGCTGGACGAATATGTTAGCAAGAGCGATAAGGTAAGCAAGGAGGTGATGTATGAATGGAGTTACGCGAACTATAAGCAGGGCAATACCGAAAAGGCGATCGAAGGCTTCCGGCAGTTAAGCAGTGAAAGAGATTCAATGGGCCAAAACAGTATGTACCTGCTCGGAGATCTTTATCTTAAAACAGGGGATAAGGCTAACGCACGCAATGCCTTTCAATACAGTGCTTTCAATAGCAGCAACCCCACCCAGCAAAAAGTATCAAGGTTCAATTATGCCAAACTCTCTTATGAGTTGGGCTACCAGGATATAGCCCTTACGGAACTGAGAAAATATATACAGGACTACCCGGGCTCTGAATATGACGAAGAAGCTAAAGAGATCCTGCTGAATGTATTGTCTCGCACCAACAATTTTCGTGAAGCAATGAGCATATACCAGGGTTTTCAGAACCCGACGGTTGCCATGCAAAGAGTTTATCCGAATATAATGTATGGAAGGGCGATTGAACTGATAAATGATCAACAACTTGCAGGGGCTGATGCTTTGCTTTCTGACGTGATTTCTAATAGCTATACTAATACTAACGTAAAGCCGTATGCGCACTTTTGGAAAGGTGAAATTGCGTTTAGGCAGCAGCGTTATAACGATGCTGTTCGCCATATCAACCAATATTTACAATCTTCGGTGCCGGCCCAGGGTGAAGCTAATCCATCAGCGGCCCGGTACAACCTCGGATATAGTCATCTTTTTCTTGAAAATTTTCAAAACGCGTATGACAATTTTCAACAGGTTGCTTCCTCTATTTCGGCCTCAGGCACTCCTCTCCAGCATGATGCCTTTTTGAGAAGCGGGGATGCCGCCTACATGCTGCGTAACTATTCCAGGGCAAACGCGATATATGATGCAGTTATTAATAACTCGCTTTCCCAGGCCGACTATGCAACCTTTCAAAAAGCTTTGATCGCGGGCATCAACAGCAGCAATGAAAAGATACGTTTATTGAACAGAATGGCAGTTCAGTTTCCCAATAGTTCGCTTCTTCAGGATGCAAATATGGAAGTTGCCAAAACTTATATTGCAGATGAGAAATTCCGGGAAGCTATTCCATACCTTGACAGAATTCTTGCCTCCTCAAACAATGCGCTGAAACCCGCGGCTTACCTGGCTTCAGGGCTTGCTCATTTTAATAGTGGAGACAACAGAGCGGCACTTAAAAGCTATGAGGAATTGATTGAAAGGTACCCCAATAGTGCAGAATCAAGAGAGGCTTTGGAAAGTTCCAGAGATATTTTCGTTGCCTTAGGTCGGCCGGAAGATTTTGTAACCCTTTCGAAAAAGGCCGGGTACGATGTTTCCGTTTCGGAAGCTGACTCACTTGCCTTCGCATCGGCTTCATTAAAATATAATAATAATGATTGTACAGGAGCTATCCAGTCTCTCGGAAAATACATTGAATCTCATGCGGGGGGCGCTTATGTACTGGATGCGCATTTCCTGAGAAGTGACTGCTATCTGAAGGTCAAAGATTTTAACAATGCGTTGAAAGGCTATCAATTTATTGCGGGCAAAGGTTTCAGTAAATATTTTGAACTTTCTGCACTCGAAGCGGCACGCATAAATTATTTCGAGATCAAGAATTATGCTGAGGCAAGGAAATACTTTGAAATGCTTCGTTCTAATTCGCAAAGCGAGGAGGTGAAGCTGGAAGTACTACGCGGCCTTATTCGATCATATCATCAACTCAAAGAATACGCCCAGGCCGGTGATGCGGCCCGTGAGTTGCTTGCGGGAAAGGGGCTTACCACAGATGATAAGTCTGTCGCCAACCTTGTGCTGGGGAAAGCGTTACAGGAAAACGGTGATTTGAATGGAGCCATCCAGGCTTTTAAAACTGTGGCTTCAATCAACCGATCTGGTTGGGGAGCAGAAGCACGGTATGAAATTGCCAGCAGCTATTTTGCACTGAAAAATTTCGCTCAGGCTGAAAAGGCCGCCAATGCTGTGATCAAGGAGACTGGTTCCTATGATTTCTGGGTGACAAGCGCTTATATTTTACTCGGAGATGTTTTCATGGAGCAAAAAGATTTCTTCAATGCCAAGGCAACCTATGAAAGCGTGGCGCAGAATGCGGTGATACCTGAATTGAAAGCGAAGGCCAAAGATAAATTGGAACGCGCGCAGAAAGCGGAGAGGCAACAAT
>JAEZDA010000065.1 GCA_023433345.1 Bacteroidota bacterium
TTTTTGTATTATTACAGACAGGCGTATATGTGCTTACAATTAAAAGCCTGAGTGCCACCGGCGAAATTGACGGTGGTGGAATCGCGGGAAGCTATATCGGGCTTATTTTTCTGGGTGCCGTATTTGCGTCCATCAGTTTGTGCTGCAGTAGTGTTACACACAATGCTGTGGTGGCATTTCTCCTTGGCGCTTTCGCCTGCCTTGTGGTTTATTTTGGTTTCAGCGCGGTAAGCAATATCCCGGTTTTTAGAGGAGGAGCAGATTATTATCTCGAAATGCTTGGCATAGATTATCATTACCGAAGTATCAGCAGGGGAGTTGCAGACAGCAGAGACCTGGTTTATTTTATCACTCTGATCGCTTTCTTTCTTTTAATCACTGAAAAAAACATCAGAAAGAATTAATGCCTGTGTTTAAAAAAATATCACGCGGTAAATTATGGATACCGATGCTGCTGATCATTCTGGTTGCGGTGAACTGGCTGAGTTCAGGATGGCATACGAGGTTGGATCTTACCAGTGAAAAAAGATTCACTCTTTCCCATTCAACTAAAAAGACCCTGCGTGAGTTGGATCAGCCGGTGTATATGGATGTTTTTCTCAAGGGAAATTTTCCCAGCGGATTTAAGAAGCTGTCCTCATCCACGGAAGATATACTTCGTGAGTTCAGGGAGTATGCGGGATTGAACCTCAGGTATAATTTCATTTCCCCCGAGGAATCTGTGGGCGAAAATGCAGGAACATTTGCAGACAGCCTTGATGCGTGGGGACTTTACCCGATCAACCTTACTTCTCAGCTCAAGGAAGGCCAGCAACAGCAATTCGTATATCCGTACGCGTTAGTACGTTATAATAACATGGCGATGCCGGTTTCCCTTTACACAGGAAAGTCGCCCCTGATCTCACACCAGGAGCTTAACAGCGCGGAAGCTATGTTGGAGTTTAATCTTGCCGAAGCCATTGCGAAGTTGAAAACCCCCGTTAAGCCGACGGTCGGGTATGCTGTCGGGCATGGAGAGCCGATGGATGCGCGCGTGTACGATCTGGTTGAAAATGTGTTGAAAGCAGACTATAATCTCGTCACTTTTGATCTTCAGTTGCAGCCTTTAATCCCTGCCGACATTGCTGCATTGCTGATCGTAAAGCCCACGGAGCCTTTTTCTGATGAATCAAAAATTAAACTTGACCAGTACGTGATGCAGGGAGGTAAACTGCTTTGGTTCATTGACAGGCTGGAGGCGGAAATGGATAGCCTTCAAATAAAAAATGAGGTGATCGCATATGACAGGGGCCTGAACTTAAACGATCAGTTTTTCAGGTATGGTGCACGCGTAAATGCAGATCTCGTAATGGATCTGCAATGTGATTATCTTCCTTTTGATGTAAATGGGAACGGCCAGTTTGAACTTTTGCCCTGGAATTATTTTCCTGTATTTGAATCGGGGTCGAACCATGCGATAAACAGAAGTCTCGGTTTTATTTCAGGTCGGTTTGTAAATTCAATTGATACCGTTGAAGCCGAGGGAATCAGGAAGACAATTTTACTTAGTACGTCTCCAAATTCGCGGAGCATCGCCACACCGGCCCTGATAAGCGGAAAGGAAAATGTAAATGCACCCGAAGATGAGAAATTTCGAAAACAACATATTCCCGTTGCGGTGCTTTTAGAAGGCAAATTCAGATCGCTCTATGCCAATCGCCTTTCAAAGAAAATGAATGACTCTTTGTTGAAATACGATGTTGTGTTTCAACCCCAGAGTTTGAAGGAAAACAAAATGCTGGTGGTTGCAGATGGTGACCTGGTATTGAATGAAGTTGCCAAAGGCCAGCCAATACCAATGGGAATGAACGCTTATACATATGGCACACAAAGGGAATTTCCTTTTAATAATTCCGATTTTGTTCGCAACAGTTTGTCTTACATGATCGATCCTTATGATCTGTCTGCTGCCAAAGGCAAAGATTACACGATGCGACTGCTGGATACAAAAAGAGTACAGTCTGAGAAAACGAAATGGCAGCTGCTAAACCTTGCAGTGCCTGTATTTGTGGTACTTTTGTTCGGCTTTATTTTTCAAGGACTAAGGAAGAGAAGATTTTCCGCAAAGGCTTAATATGTCAGATCAATTAATTTACCTCGTTTTTGGTGTAGTTATTATTGTTGCCCTGATTCTTGATCTCGGCCTCCTGAGCAAAAAGAATTCGGTGATCACCACGAAGGCTGCACTTATTCAAACCACATTCTGGGTTCTTCTTTCCTGCGGATTTTGCGCCTTTATCTGGTATGAACATGGTAAAGAAGATGCAATACAATATATCTCCGCATATCTGCTGGAATGGTCACTATCTATTGATAATATTTTTGTGTTCATTATCATCTTCACTTTTTTCAAAGTGAAACCTTCCAACTATTCGAGGGTTCTGTTGCTTGGGATACTAATGGCTATAGTTTTCAGAATAGCTTTTATTGCACTGGGTAGTGAATTGGTGGCAAGGTTCTCATGGATCATGTATGTATTCGGCGCCTTCCTGATCTACACAGGCTTCAAAATGTTTGTGGCAAAGGAAGATGATGAATTCAACCCAGAAGAAAACTGGGCTTTCCGGCTCATGACGAAATATTTACGTACTACCAATGAGGAGCCGAATAACAGGTTTATCATCAAGAAAGGAGGGAAGTCTTACCTCACCAAGCTTTCCATGGTTGTAATAATGCTGGGTTTAATAGATATTGTATTCGCCATAGATTCAATACCAGCGGTTTTTTCCATCATTCCTGACCCGGCAGATAAATTATTGATCTATTCCTCAAACATCTTTGCAGTTCTCGGACTTCGGTCTTTGTTTTTTCTTTTACGTGGTGCGGCTGAAAAGTTTTCCTTTTTACAACAGGGAATCGCCATCGTTCTTCTGTTTATCGGCGCGAAAATGATCATCGCTCATTGGATTCATTTCCCGGTTTGGGTTTCACTTCTGGTTATCGTGTTTTGTATCAGCGGCTCTATTTTTTATTCCATTTACCGTAACAGGCAGGAGGCTCGGTTACAGCAACGCCAGCACTGATCGCAAATGACTACTTATACCTTTTCAGATATCGGATCACTGCTCAATGCGAAGGTATTGCAGCATGCGTCCAACCCTGAGGTTGACGTAATTCTCACAGACAGCAGGAAGTTAATGCAGCCTGCCAATACCATATTCTTTACGATACATGGGCGCAACAGGAGCGCGAACCGATATATTGAAAGCCTTTACTTAAAAGGAGTAAGATGTTTCGTGGTTGATCCTTCATTTAAATTGTATGAAGAATTTCCGGAAGGCAATTTTCTTGGCGTTGATGATACAATAGCGTCACTTCAGCATCTTGCCTCAAAGCATCGCCACAGGTTTCACCTGCCTGTGATCGGCATCACGGGCAGTAATGGAAAAACTGTGGTAAAGGAATGGCTCGACCAGCTTTTACATACAACTTTTAACATCGCAAAAAGCCCTAAGAGTTATAACTCTCAAATTGGTGTTCCATTGAGTGTTTGGCAACTAACGGAAACGCATAACCTCGCAATTTTTGAAGCAGGTATATCTACCTCCGGGGAAATGGAAAAATTGGAAGCTGTTATCAGGCCAACCATTGGTGTTGTTACATCTATCGGGGATGCGCACGCTGCAGGATTTGCGGGCCTTGAAGAAAAGATCAGGGAGAAGCTCATGTTATTTGTTCATTCCGAACTCCTGATCTTTAATTCTGATAATTTCTTATTGTCGGAAGAAGTGAAAAGCCTGGTTCAACAAAATCCATCGTTAAAGGTTTTTACATGGGCCAGGCAGGGAAGTTCTGACCTGCTCGTAGAAAAGATTGAACGGGTTGTTAATGCCACCTCCATCACCTGCCGGCGCGATAATAATACTTTCAATTTCCAGATTCCTTTTACAGACAACGCTTCCGTGGAAAATGCAATATCATGTTGTGCAGTATTGTTATGCCTGGGAATTCCTTTGGGGGATATAAAGGAAAAGTTTCACCACTTGCGGGCAGTGGAAATGAGGCTTGAAATGAAAGCAGGAATTAATAACTGTTCAGTTATCAATGATAGCTATAGTTCAGACATGAATTCTCTTTTGATCGCTCTTGACTTCCTGGGCCAGCAAAAACAACATTCAAAACGAACGCTCATCCTCAGCGATTTTGTTCAGCAAATTCAGGATCCGGCAAAGCTTTATTCAAAAGTATCAGACCTGTTGCAAAGACGACTGGTAACCAAACTTGTTGGTATCGGGGAAATAATTTCTGCAAACAAAAGTTCATTCCAAAGTATTCCCGAAACTGAATTTTATTCAGACACAGAAGATTTCCTGGAGTCTTTCTCAACCACATCGTTTTCCGGAGAAACCATTTTACTTAAAGGCGCAAGGAAGTTTGCTTTTGAAAGAATAAGTTCTTTGTTGGAAGAAAGAACGCATGAATCAATTCTGGAAATCAACCTTAATGCGATCCGCCATAATTTGAGGTTTTACATGGATCGTCTTTCACACGGCGTGAAAATGATGGCGATGGTAAAAGCTTTCAGCTACGGAACCGGAAGTTTTGAAATTGCCAGTATACTCGAAAGTTCGGGGGTTGATTATCTGGCTGTTGCATATGCTGATGAGGGAATAGAGCTGCGAAGGTCCGGCGTTCGTCTACCCGTAATGGTTATGAATGCCGAAGAGGCCGGTTTTGATAACCTTGTAAAATATAAACTGGAGCCGGAGTTGTATTCCTTTAAAATAGCGAATGCTTTCATATCTTTTCTTGAATCACGGGAGATCACTGGCTATCCTGTGCATGTCAAGCTTGATACGGGCATGCACCGTCTCGGTTTTGAAATGGCAGACATGGGCAACCTCATCGCGCTTTTGAAAGACTCGATACAACTTAAGGTGGCCAGCGTTTTTTCTCATCTCGCGGGCAGCGATGAACCCTCACTTGATGAATTCACGAAGCAACAGTCAGCACTGTTTATTGAAATGTGCGGCATGCTTGAAGAATCCCTTGGTTTTAAAACAATAAAACATCTCGCTAATTCATCGGCAATTGTGCGGCATCCGTCGCTTCAATTTGATATGGTGAGATTAGGCATCGGGCTTTACGGCGTAGACAATGATTCGCAAATTCAAAAGAATCTTCAACATGTAGCCACGTTAAAAACAACTATCTCACAGATACGTACGGTTAAGAAAGGAGAAAGCGTGGGCTATAACAGGGCCGGGATGGTTGATGCAGACACAACTGTTGCAACAGTTCGCGTAGGTTACGCAGACGGTTATCCGAGATCTCTGGGTAATGGTAAAGGGCAGATGTTGGTTAACGGGAAATATGCCCGGGTTATCGGAAATATTTGCATGGATATGACCATGCTTGATATTTCCGGAATTGATGCAAGAGAAGGCGACCCAGTAATTGTATTCGGTGCTCATCCCACAGTAACTGAACTTGCAGATTGGGCAGGCACCATCCCTTACGAAATGCTTACAGGCGTTTCCCAGAGAGTAAAAAGAGTGTATTTCAACGATTAAATAATTCTCATACCTGGCAGACTATCTTTGCTAAGGAAAAAATTGTAATGAAAAGATCTTATCTGATATTGTTGATACTGGTTGTTTTGATAGCTGACCAGGCTTTGAAGATTTACATAAAGACCACCTATCACCTGAACGATTCAACACCGGTTCTTGGAAATTGGTTCCAATTATATTTTGTTGAAAACCCGGGAATGGCTTACGGTTGGAAGTTTGGCGGCAACTGGGGGAAAATGGCCCTGACGATCTTTCGTTTGGCGGCTGTAGTTTTCGGAACCTGGTATCTCGCTAAGATCCTGCGTGAGAAAAGACACAAGGGTTTTATTATTTGCGCAGGATTGGTGTACGCCGGAGCAGTCGGTAACCTGATAGACTCCTGCTTTTACGGGTTAATATTTGATAAAGGAATGGTGTTCGATCCTTCCCTGGGTGATTATGTTGGATATCGTGGATTTGCACAATTTTCATCAACAGGTTATGCCTCATTTCTTCATGGTAATGTAGTTGATATGCTCTATTTTCCGTTGATCCAGGGAACGTTTCCTGCATGGCTTCCGGTATGGGGCGGCGAAGATTTTGAATTTTTCAGACCTATATTCAATATCGCCGATGCTGCAATTACGGGCGGCGTTATTGCGATACTCGTTTTTCAAAACAAATTCTTCCGGCATGAAAAAAGGGAAGATCATCACACCATTGAAACTACAGCAAGGGTTGATGACGCTTCCCAGGTTTCCTAAACCAACGTATCAAAACTTTCGAAGCCGCAGTCTTATGATTTCCCCATTGTAGCTCACGTGCAAAATATATATCCCGGGAGAGATCATTTTTTCAATTTTCATTTCATTCGATCCGGCATACACATTCTGTTGTGTTCTGAAAACGCTGCGCCCGTCTGAGCTGAGAAGATTTATCTCCACGGTTCCGCCCTCAGGCACAAATGTTCTGAAAGCAAACCTATTTTTAAACGGGTTTTCATTTGGCCGAACACTGAATACTGATCTTAATGGCAGGTAAGCGACGCGACTATAGATAAAAAGGCCGTCCTTCCTTAATGCTTTTAACCGGTAATAAACCGGGGAATTTAATGGTTCAGGATCAGAGTAAGCATAGTTATTGGAAACATTGTATAAAGCTGACAGTGTTGCTATGTTATTGAAACTGACTCCGTCAAAACTTTTTTCAATAAGATATTGTAATGAGTCATCCTCGGTGGTTGTTGCCCAGTTGAGCAGCCCGAATCCTTCTACTTTCTGTGCCCTGAATTGTAAGAGGTTTGTTGTAAGAATGGAGCCACAGTCAATTACACGAACCATAGTACTGCTCCCGTCGTTGTAAGCGCAATTGATGCTATTGAGGCTTGAAGATGTTGTTGCCACTATCACACGAAAATATCTTCCGCTGTCTGCCTGTGTAGCATAAAAAGGCGGTAAGGAGGTGATGTACTGGTACATACCGTTCACTAAGGTCGGGCTCCCCGTTCCCGAAGTTCCTGGTCCGGTCATGTCAGTCCAAACAGTTCCTCCTACATTGCTTCTTTGCCATTTGAAGTAAGTGTAGTTGTTATAAACTGACCTAACGGTATCGGTTAGCCGAACCTCGAAAGGGCTCGCATTGCATCCGAGAACGAAGGGATTATAGTTTGCGGTGATAGAGGGGCCGCAATGCGCCACAGTGATGTCGTCTATTGCCCAGTCATTGCCGCCACCTCCTGGCGAATTGTTTCTGATTGCGAAGCTTGCAGTAGTTTGCCCTGGCCTTGTGAGAAACGTAAATCCAAATTTTTTCCATGGAGTTGTGCGGTCATACTTGATATCGCCTGTGGTGTAATAAGCAAGTCCGTCAATTTCAAAACTCAGGTTTGGCCTTACTCCTGAAGAATCATTTCCCGGGTAGGGTATGAAGCCGCTTGTTCCTGAACCGCGCCCCACACTGTCGCAACTGCAACGCGGGCAGAGATTTCTGAACCATGCACTGAATTCATAATAAGTATTGGGGCAAAGGTTTGAAAGGGTTTCATTATAAGCAACGTCTGTATTATAGCTTGCGTTTACAAGCACATAGTATCCTCCGCTTGTGCCCGGGGCGGAAGGTTGGTTGCCTTGCGATGGATTGAGCGAATTGGTATGGTCGCCGCCGATATCCCAATAACCAAACACTCTTCTTAACGCAGGCGATTCAGGCATGGTGGAGTTGGGATTTGTAGATCCGTTGGCGCTGCTGTTGTTCACTATCGCATAGTTGTAGTCGTTTGGCTGGCCTGTTGAAATATTTTGTTTGATATAGGATGTACCAAACAGCATTCCTGCTGTCCGGTTTTGAGTTGAGCCGGATCCGAAGGTGCCGTTGAAATCTGAGGCTGCGCTTACGGAAGCTCCGTTTGGGCAAAACCCGTTCTGCTGAAATATCAATATCTTATAAACAGGGAAAACCTGGTTTGTCCACCCGCTTGCAGGGCTGATCATCTTATATCTTATGCTACCGCCGACATTTATAGTATCTCCGAAAGGTACGGCTGCGTCTATTCGTACCCGGTAGCAGGCCATCATAATGCTATGCGAACCGAAGAAACTTGGCCTGCTGGAATCTGCCCTTATTCTTCCACCCCGGGTTCCGGTTGCGTATCTTCCAAGATTGATGGTGATATTTCCTCCGATATTTCTCCCCGCATCAGCATCTGCAACTTCGGTGAATGGTCCTTTGTAAGTGATTCCCTGATTTGTTGCAACGCGCATAGAACCCGGGATATATGTCGTTTTTGCAGGAACCTGGTCGAATACCTGAACACTGTCGATTGTAGTAGAGCTGGTGGTTCTCTTCACCGCAATTGTCACACGAATTTCAATGGTATCGCCTGGCTGGAATGTACCGCCGGAATTCAGCCTGCTGATGTTTGCAAAGCTTTTTCCAACATCAACACGGCTTTGAGAGATCACCGAGGTAGTGTAGGTGAGGAAGAAGGCAATTGTAATTGAAGAGCGTAAAAGTGTTTTCATCTTGCACGTTTTCGTTATAAAACTGTGTTAGATGAATTGCCTGGATACCTCTATATAACGAGCTCTTATTTCCTTTATTTCTGCAATGGGGGAAATACATATCCACAGCATTCTTGCTAAGAAGAAATCGAATTCAAAAGGGTTGAATTAACAGCATTGTTTCTTGTAATCTTTACGTAACTCCTGCTGGTATTTATACCAGTAACAATAATATCCTGCTGGTTCTTAGGGTCTTAGGCGTACCAGTTTTTTCCTCACTTTTTCCTGACCAAAGGTGCCGGTAAGAAAACATATTCCTGAAGAAATATTTCTGCCTGTATTTATTGTAAGCGGGTTTATACCTTTTTGCACTGGTACTTTTCCTGTTAGAATTGTTTTACCCTGGTTATTTGTAACCGCATAATTAAAAATTCCATCTTCGGGAGCTACCACATACATGCTTAGGTCGTTATCGAAAGGATTTTCAAGCCCTGTGATGTTAAAGGAAAGTGATGCTCCAAGCGTAACAATATGGCTGTACTTATAAAGATTGTTTTCGCCAACCATTTTTATCCGGTAATGTTTCTTTGCAGTAAAGATATCAGGGTCTTCGAAGGAATAGCTTGCAGAGTAGCTATTAACAGCTTCCACTCTTCCTATCGGTGAAAAGTTTACAGCATCGTGACTGCTCTCTATTTCATAGTGCGAAATGTTTTCCTCCGATGTACGCCATACCAGCCGCGATCTTCTGCCATCCAGTCTGCCATGAAACTGCAGAAACTTAGAGCTAAGTACCATACCGCAGTTGATCACCGAGATCATACGTACGCTTCCATCAGTATAGGCGCAGTTATTATTAAGATTGGCAGATGTGGTTGCCACATACACCCGGAAATATTTTCCGCTATCTGCAGGATATGCAAGGAATGGAGGCAGGTTGGTTACGTATTGATATTGTCCGTTCACCACGCTCGGAATACCAACGCCGGATGTTCCGGGGCCGGTCATGTCTGTCCAAACCGTGCCACCTACATTACTTATCTGCCATTTGAAATGAACATAGCTGTTGTTAAAAGCATAGCGAACGGTGTCTGAAAGATAGACCGCGAAAGGGTTTGCACTGCACCCTAAGGCTATTGGTGCGTAGTTCATAGACAAATCGGGTCCGCAGTGCGATACCGAAATGTCATCCAGAGCCCAGTCATTTCCTCCTCCGCCGGGTGAATTGTTCCGTATAAGAAAGTTGGCAGTAGTTTGCGAAGGACCTGTGAGGAAGGTGAACCCATACTTCCTCCAGGGTGTTGTTCTTGAATAACTGATATCGCCTGAAGTGTAGTAAATGTTACCGTCAATTTCAAAGCTGATGTTTGGCTTTACACCTGATGAATCGTTTCCTGCGGCGGGGATAAACCCTGCCGTTCCGCTGCCTCTGCCCATACTGTCGCAACTGCATCGAGGGCAGATATTTCTTACCCAGGCGCTGAATTGGTAATATGTGTTCGGGCAAAGATTGTTCAGGGTTTCGCGGTAAGCAGTATCTGTTTTATAGCTTGCGTTCACCACCACCATGTAGCCGCCGTTTGTTCCCGGCGCCACAGGCGGGTTTCCCATCGTTTGGTTCGTTGCACCCGTGTGGTCACCTCCAATATCCCAATAGGTAAACACCCGGTTTGAATTAGGCACACCAACAATGGGGTTGGTTGAACCCGTTCCGCTTGTATTGTTTACGATAGAATAGTAATAGTCGTTTGGCTGAGTGGTGGTATGGGTTATTTTAGCGTATGTTGTTGTGAAAGCGAGCGCCGCGGCCCTGTTGTGAGTATTTCCATCTCCAAATGTTCCCTGAAAATCTGAAGCTGCACTTACCGACATCCCGTTTGAACAAGCATTTTCTTCATTAAAAAGCAGGATGCGGTATGTTGGAAAATTTGTTGTTGTGGTAGCAACAGGGGTTGGCGAAATTGTGCGGTAGGTGATGCTGCCGCCGGTGGTTATTACCGTTCCATACGGAGCAGCTGCGTTTATCCGTACCCGGTAGCATGCCATCATTATGCTGGAAGATCCAAACAAACTTGGCTTGCTTGAATCTGACCGGATGCGTCCTCCTGTTGTTCCATTAGCATGTCTTCCCAGGTTTATCAGAATGTTGTTTCCTGACTTTGTTCCTGCATCACCGTCATTGGCTTCGGTGAATGGTCCTTTATAGGTGATCCCTTCATTGGTTGTCACCCGCATAGAACCGTTGATGTAGGTTGTATTTGCAGGAACAACGTCATTTACTGATACACGATCTATAATAGTTCTGGTGCCGGACTGAGGCATCACGGCAATGGTTACACGAATTTCAATTATATCGCCGGGGTTAAAGGTGCCGCCGCCGTTTATGTCTGTCACGTTCACTATACTTTTCGCCACATCCACGCGCCTGTTTTGAGAAAACGCAATGAAAGAGATGAGGTTCATCAGAACCAGGCCACAAATACGAAAAGTATTAAACCTTTTCATGAGTTTTGATTTTTCAGAAGTGTACGGTTTTCTCCCAATTAGATTCTAATAGAACAAACGCCGGGTTTGAGATAATATTGCGCTGGTTTTCAGGCAAGAAAAAATAATCTGCATTTGTTTCATACTTAACCGGATCTTTCTGCGTTAAGCCGTAAGGGAAATTATTAATCCGTTCTGAATAGTGCGAAGGCATAATCCGCTTAAACCCTTTTATGAAGTTCAAATTGACCCTCATCTTATGCCTGATCTCGTCAGCTCATTTATTGGCGCAGGAAACTTTCTCTGCTAAAAGACAGGTTAATGCAAGCACCACGGCCGGTCGCTTCAGGCATCCATTCGCAATGGTGCTCGGGCCAGACGATTCCTTGTGGATCACTGAACGCCGCGGTTATGTATCAAGAATGAACAGGGTGAATGGAGGCAAGACACAGCTTCTTGATATAAGATCGCAGGTGAGATTTACCACATCTTTTGGGAGCATAAAGCAGGATGGTATGTTCGGAATTGCTCTGCATCCGGATCTCTTCACACCCGGCAGTAATTATGTATACCTCGCCTACACCTACGATTCGTCGGGGCTAAGAAGAGTTAAGATCGTGAGATATACATACAACCGTTCTGCTCCTTCTCTTACAGGCGAAGTAACCCTGGTTCGCGGTATCCCGGGTAGTGATGATCATAATGGAGGAAAATTGGTCATCGGAAATTTTGGAACCGGGGGGTCGCCCGATTATAAATTAATCTATTCCTGCGGGGATCGCGGAGCAAATCAGTTCTCAAATTCCTGCGATTCGATACAGTCGCAGTATATCCCCACTTATGCGCAAATAGCTGCGGGAAATAAGATCAGGTATAATGGAAAGATCCTTCGTATAAATCTTGACGGCTCCATTCCTGCAGACAATCCCGACTTTGGAGGCATCGGGCGTTCCCACGTTTGGTCCATTGGCCATCGCAATCCCCAGGGCCTTGCTTTTGAGCGTGATGAGAATAACAACATTGTACCCGGTGGAATTTTATATTCTTCAGAACAGGGACCCGCTTCAAATGATGAGGTGAATATTATTGAGGGCGGAAAAAATTATGGCTGGCCAAGGGTTGCCGGCAAGCGTGATAATAACTGGTATAAATATTATCAGTGGAGTAACAATGGAGGTTGCTCTTCATATCCTGGAGAATGCAGTTCAACACAAACCACATCAGGATTAACTGAAAATTCGTTTCCCTCAACTTCTAATACCAACCCGATATTCGACCTTTACCCGGGCACGCCTCCGGGAGGTGCGGGATGTAACTGGCTTAACAATCCAACCCTTGCGCCAAGCAGCATAGTTGTTTACCCTTTTTCTAATAAAATTCCCGGCTGGGAAAATTCTTTGCTGATCAGTACTTTAAAATCGAGCGCGGTTTACCGGCTCAAACTGAATGCAACAAAAGACGGTTCCCTGTCGGTCAATGATTCCGTGATACGCTATTTTAAGGAAACTGCGCTTAACCGTTACCGTGATATCGTTATTGCAAACGACGGCATCACATTTTATTTGCTGACGGATAGTGTGGGCGGCACCTCCGGTCCTTCAGCCGGCTCGGACGGCGGAATTACCAATCGTGGTTCGGTGTTAGAGTATGTGTACACAGGCGCGTTGCTTGCAATTGATGAGCCGGAGGAAACAGGCATTACCAGGAACAGCAATTTCAGGATCTATCCTAATCCCGCATCCGAATTTGTAAGGATTGAATCAAAACGGAACGTATCAAAGCCCATAAGATATTCTTTGTTCGATGCCGCAGGTAAAATTGTATCCGCCGGTACAAGTAATACTGATAAGTTCAACATTGACATCAGGAATTTCCAAAGCGGACTCTATACCTTGAAAATGTTTAATGGCCGCGATGTGTTGATGTGTACCGGGAAGGTTGTGGTAAAATAATAATCCATCTAATGCAGCAAAATAAAAAAAGCCCGGTTAAATTCCGGGCCTTCACTATCAGTCTTTTAATTTAATTTTCCCACCATTGCCGAGGGAACAACCCACTCATCAAATTCTTCAGGCTTTACGTATCCTAATTTTACCGCCATCTCTTTCAAGGTAGTATTCTCTTTATGCGCTTTTTGCGCAATCTCCGCAGCCTTGTAATATCCGATTTTCGTATTCAATGCTGTCACCAACATCAGGGAATTGTCTACATGCTTCTTAATATTGTCTTCCAGCGGCTCTATTCCGGTAGCGCATTTATCATTAAACGAAACGCAACCATCTCCGATCAGCCTTGCGCTATGGAGGAAATTCGCGATCATTACCGGTTTGAAAACATTCAACTCAAAATGGCCGTTGCAACCGCCTACAGAAATAGCTACATCATTTCCCATTACCTGTGCAGCGATCATCGTCAAAGCTTCACATTGAGTAGGATTAACCTTGCCGGGCATTATTGATGAACCAGGTTCATTATCCGGGATAAATAATTCTCCAATACCGCTTCGGGGGCCGCTTGCAAGAAGGCGAATATCATTCGCAATTTTCATCAGGCTTACAGCAAGCATTTTCAATGCACCGTGCGATTCAACAATTGCATCATGTGCTGCTAAGGCCTCGAATTTATTTTCGGCTGTTATAAATGGCAGCTTTGAAATGGAAGCGATATGGGCTGCAACGTTTTCTGCATATCCGTCCGGCGTATTGATTCCGGTACCAACAGCGGTGCCGCCAAGTGCAAGTTCCGAAAGGTGGGGAAGGGTGTTTTTTAACGCCTTCAGGCCGTGATTTAGTTGAGACACATAACCACTGAATTCCTGGCCAAGAGTTAAGGGCGTAGCATCCATTAAATGTGTGCGACCGATCTTTACCACATTCATGAATGCTTTGCTCTTTGATTCCAGCGTGTCTCGCAATTTTTCAACACCGGGGATGGTAACATCTGCCAATATCTTATATGCAGCAATGTGCATTGCGGTGGGAAAGGTGTCATTGCTTGATTGAGACTTGTTCACATCGTCATTCGGATGAAGGAACTTTTCTTTATCATCCAGTTTTCCTCCTTTAAGCACGTGCGCCCTGTAAGCAATAACTTCATTAACGTTCATATTGCTCTGCGTACCACTCCCTGTTTGCCAGATCACAAGCGGAAAGTAATCATCAAGTTTTCCTTCAAGAATCTCATCGCAAACTTGCCCGATCAGGTCACATTTTTCCTTTGATAGAATGCCAGCTTCAAAGTTGGTTAGGGCTGCTCCCTTTTTTAATACTGCAAAAGCGCGAATGATCTCCTTAGGCATCTTATTAATATCTTGCGCTATCTTGAAATTATCAATACTGCGTTGTGTTTGAGCTCCGTAATAGGCGTCTATGGGAACCTTCACTTCTCCCATTGTATCTTTTTCAATCCTGTAATTGTTCATGATCGGTTGCTGTTTTGTAATGAGTTGCAAAGATAGGCCTTAAACGATTTTTTGGCTTTGTGTTTGGATATGTTACCGGAAATTAAGAACGATGCTCCGATATATAGTTGTCCTTATTTTATTCAGTAGCTGCCAGGCGAGAGAGAAAGAGATTGAAGAGACTGCTGCCCGTACAGAAACCTTTGAAACTGCAGCAAGAAGTTTTGATACTTTGGGTGCACCTGAACCCAGGGAAGAAAAAAGAGATACATCTCATAAACTGGATGCGCCGCGAAACGAGGTAGTGAAATTTGCGAAAACACTTACAGGTATTCCATATAAATATGGCTCTTCTGATCCACAGGAGGGCTTTGATTGTTCGGGCTTCATCTCATATGTATACAATCATTTCAATGAAAATGTTCCCCGGAGTTCCGTGGAGTTTACAAACCTCGGGCGCGAAGTGGCAGTAAGTAATGCTAAAGCAGGCGACCTCATTTTATTTACAGGTACAGACAGTACCATAAGAACAGTGGGACATATGGGCATCGTTGTTGAAAATGCCGATTCGCTCAGGTTTATTCATTCTACTTCGGGGAAGGCCTGGGGAGTTACGATCACTGCTCTCAATAATTATTACAGGGGGCGATTCGTGAAAATTATAGACCTGTATTAACTGCGTCTATTCCTTACCGTTACCGTCCGGTAAAGGCGGGCTTTCTTTTCTCGAGGAAGGCTGTGGTTCCTTCCTTCATGTCATCAGTACCAAAGCAGTCTGCAAAGGCATTAACTTCTTCAACGAAGCCGTTTTCTCCTTCGCCATTTACGGCGGTGTTGATCGTTTGAATGATCTTAGTAAGTGCAACCGGAGCCTTGGAGTTTATCACGGTAAGGATCTCCCTTGTTTTTGCTAATAATGATTCCCCGGCGATCACATAGTTCACAAGGCCGGCTTCCAGGGCCTCTGAAGCGTCTATCATTTTACCTGTCATGTGAAGTTCCATGCTCTTTCCCTTTCCAATTATTTGAGTAAGCCTTTGGGTTCCGCCGTATCCGGGTATTAACCCAAGGTTAACCTCGGGTTGACCGAATTTCGCTTTTTCGCTGCAAAGCCGGAAATGACAAGCCATTGCAAGTTCGCAACCACCGCCAAGCGCAAAGCCGTTAACCGCTGCTACTACAGGTTTTGAACATTTTTCTATTTTAAAGAATATTTCCTGCCCGCGTGATGAAAGCTTCCTGGCGTCCTCAACTGAATAAGAAGAAAATTCCGCTATATCCGCGCCTGCTACAAATGCCTTTTCACCTGACCCCGTAATTATAACAGACCTGATTTCCGGATCGCCTTCAATTTGATCAAATGCTTTTTCAAGGTCATTAAAAACTTCCTTATTCAAGGCATTGAGTTTGTCGGGACGGTTAATTGTAATTGTGCAAATATGTTCGCTTACTTCAAATAACAAAGTTGAATAGCTCATGAAATTTTTTTTGAAAGTTTAAAAATTCCTGTTCCGGGAAACCCATTCGCGAATGTATTCGGAGATTTCCTTTGTTGTTGTTCCCGGTGCGAAAAGTTTACCGACACCAGATGAATTCAATTTTTCCATGTCTTCTTCGGGAATGATTCCTCCACCTGTGAGTAAAACGTCGTTCATTTCTTTTTCCTTCATCAGCGCCTGCAGTTTTGGAAACACAGTCATATGTGCGCCGCTTAAGATGCTAACCCCTATGGCATCAACATCTTCCTGCAAGGCAGCATTTACAACCATTTCCGGAGTTTGCCTCAGGCCGGTATAAATTACTTCCATCCCTGCATCGCGTAAAGCAGTGGCTATAACCTTCGCGCCCCGGTCGTGCCCGTCTAGGCCTACTTTAGCAACCAAAACCCTTATAGGTCTGTTCATTTGGGCAGTTATAATTAATTAATCGTTCTTCTATTTTAAAAAATGCGCAACAGCGTTTTGCGTTCGTT
>JAEZDA010000119.1 GCA_023433345.1 Bacteroidota bacterium
TTAGCAACCAAAACCCTTATAGGTCTGTTCATTTGGTCAGTTATAATTAATTAATCGTTCTTCAATTTTAAAAAATGCGCAACAGCGTTTTGCGTTCGTTCACATGT
Organism: Bacteroidota bacterium; assembly: GCA_023433345.1. Lineage (GTDB taxonomy): Bacteria > Bacteroidota > Bacteroidia > Chitinophagales > Chitinophagaceae > Ferruginibacter. Next base: position 108 of record JAEZDA010000119.1, read on the forward strand.
TTCTTCCTTACCTAATAATTCGGCAATGGAAAACACGGCAGGACCCGCCTTTTTTCCAACAATGAAAACGCGCCAGATCATTTGTAATTCACCGATTTTTATTGAGTGTGTGGAGGCAACCTGTTTAAATGCGTCCTCAATTGATGAAAAGCTCCAATTCTCTACAGCTTCGAAGGCAGAAACAAGGTGCCTAAAAAATTCCGCTTTCGGCATATCCCATTTCGCCAGAACCGCCGGTTCATCCCACACTGTGGGCCTTTGAAAGAAATATCCTGCATGCTCCACAAAATCAGTCAGCAAGGAGCAACGGTCTTTTACAAGATCGAGCACTTTAAGAAGTTTATCGTCCTCCGTAGCAATGCCGGTATCATTAAGAATTTTACTCACTGTGTGCAGGTAATTACCGGACGGTAATTTCTTTATCCATTCATGATTGAACCATTTCGCTTTTTCAAAATCAAACCGGGCACCTGATATATGAACCCGGTCCAACGAAAATGCATCAATAAGTTCATCAAGTGAGAAGATCTCCTTTCCCGTACCATCATTCCAACCTAATACAGACAGGAGGTTTATAAATGCTTCCGGTAAAAAGCCCTGCTCTTTGAACCCTTTTGTAATTTGGCCGGTAAGTGGATCTGCCCAGTTCATTGCATAAACCGGAAAGCCCAGCCTGTCCCCATCTCTTTTACTCAACTTTCCGTTGCCATCTGGTTTGAGAATAAGAGGGAGGTGGGCCCATTCAGGCATATTTTCCCTGCCAAACAGGTATTGCCATAAAAGTATATGAACAGGAGCACTGGGCATCCATTCCTCGCCGCGAAATGCGTGAGTAATTTCCATTAGATGGTCATCAACCACAACTGCAAGATGATAGGTTGGCATTCCATCGGCTTTCAGCAACACCTTGTCATCTACAACATTCGTATCAAATGATATCTCTCCGCGAATAAGATCATTAAAGGCAACCGTTTCACCGGGAGCTATTTTTATGCGGATCACGTAAGGCGTTCCATCTTCAAGGAGCTGAATTGTTTCAGCCTCTGAAAGACTAAGGGAGTTCCGCATGTTCATCCTGCTGTGATGGTCGTACTGAAGGCTGTGGCTGTTTGCTGCCTTAAGTTTATCACGCATTGTGTCGAGTTCTTCCGGCGTGTCGAATGCATAGTATGCGTGGCCGCTTTTTACTAACTGTAATGCATAATCGCGGTAGATCTCTTTTCTCTCACTCTGGCGGTAGGGGCCGTACTTTCCTTCCTTGAGCGGGCTTTCATCCGAAGTAAGTCCGCACCAATTCAGGCAATCATAAATATATTGTTCAGCACCTTCAACATAACGGCTCTGGTCAGTGTCTTCAATTCTAAGTACGAATGTTCCGCCATGTTTTCTTGCAAAGAGATAATTGTACAAGACGGTTCGAACGCCCCCGAGATGCAGTCCGCCGGTTGGGCTGGGAGCAAAACGAACCCTTACTTTTCCCTGTTTTTCCATCGCGGCAAAGATAGGGTATGGGTTTATCAAATGAAAAAGCCCCGTTGTCATGGGGCTTTAGAAACTTTCCTTTTAAGGCCTGAGCATTATTGTTCGCGGAGGATTGCCATTTATAGAAATGGTTGCCATCCTGTCGCAGCCGCCATTGCCGAAGTCGAGAATGGCAAAATGATTCGGACCGTCTATGCGAACCGAACCTCTGTCGATATTTTCGCATGCCGCGCGTTTATGCAGTGGGTCCTGAATTGTGTTAGTGCGCGTTCTTCCTGCAGCATTTGTGACGGTGCTGTTTCCCGTGATCAGAAATTCATCGTCATGCAAATTCAGCGGTGTGTTGAATCCGACAGTATGTACAACATGCCTCGTACCACTGTGCAGCCAGAAGTTGCCTCCTGGTTCGGTGATCTTACCGTTAGTTACAACACGGTCCCAGCTTCTTTCAGTAGGTGTGCTGGTGTTCGTCCATGTAACCGTTCCTTCTTTCTTAAATCCGTTCACAAAGTAATTGTCGAAGGTCATCACTGATGTCGACCCAGGGTGCCGGAGTGAATCAGATAACACTACTGTAATTTTCCCGCTTCTGAATACGCCATTTGCAGATGTGCAGCCACTGCCAAAATCAATAAGAATGGTTTTCGGAAAGCCTTGCAAGGGTGTAACTGTTACCGCGGCACAGCTGAGATTGTTTAAAGTTGAGGCAGGCCCCTGTACCCGCGCCCCCATAAGTTCATTATCAACAACAGCTTCCGTGAGCAAGTCATAGGCGTCTTCGGTGAAATTATCAGCAATTGCACCGCTGCGGGATAATTCAAATGTTGTTTCAATTTCAGTGGATGGATTTGAAGTTGTATCATCTTTCTTGCAGCCCGGAAGAATGGCTATTATTGCAAATGAAAGTAGGATCGTTTGAAATTTGAGTTTCATTTTTATAATTTTTAGAAAGTATAAGACTGTTAAAATTTCAAAAGGTTTAATCTGAGAAAAAATATTTTTAAATGTTTTATCTGGTAAAGACTCCGGGATGGATGAGGTTCCTTCTTAAAGACCCGCTCTGGCAGGTGAACACAGAGGGAAAAACCCTGTTCCTTACTTTCGATGACGGACCACATTCCGAAGCGACCATCTTCGTGCTGGATGAGTTAAAAAAATACGATGCTAAGGGAACCTTCTTCTGTATCGGAAAAAACGTTGTAGCAGAGCCCGAAATTTACCGGAGAATTTTAATTGAAGACCATGCTGTGGGCAACCATACATATTCTCATTTAAATGCGTGGAAGGTGAAGGATGAGGAATACCTGGCTGATGTAAAACGTGCGCAGGAAGTGATCGACAGCCGTCTGTTCAGGCCCCCATACGGTAGAATCACGCCCTTTCTTACCGAACAGCTTGCATCCCCGGCTTATGAGCTAAAGACCGTTATGTGGACCATCCTTTCGGGAGATTTTGATATTAATCTGAAGCCTGAAAAGTGTTTGCAACATGTAATATTGAATGCTTCTCCGGGCGCTATCATTGTATTTCATGACAGCGAAAAGGCATTTCCGAGGTTGAAATACGCCCTTCCCCGTGTGCTGGAATTTTTTTCAGAAAGGGGATGGACTTTCGGCAAATTGCCTTAAAAAAAAGTGGGCCTGGGTAGAAACCCTGGCCCGTTTTTAATCCGTACCCTATGAAAACTGGGCTAATTTACCATGATTTTCAACATTAACCAATTAAAATATTAGATAAATTTTTAGTGGTTCATTGAACGGTTTTAAAATCTCAGATTTATTATGATAGACACGCACTGCCATTTGTACCTGGAAGATTTCGATAATGATATTAATGAAATAATAGCAAGGGCGACACAAGAGAAGGTGGAGAGGTTTTATTTACCGGCAATCAACAGCAACCATCATAAGCAAATGATAGATCTGGAAGATTCGTTTCCTGGAAAATGTTTTGCAATGATGGGACTTCACCCGTGTTATGTAAAGGAAGATTTTGGGGTTGAACTGAAAGAGGTGGAAAAGTACTTATCGTCGCGGAAATTTTCTGCAGTTGGTGAAATCGGAATTGATCTTTATTGGGATACAACCTTTTTAAAAGAACAGTATGAAGCGTTTCGAAAGCAAATAGGATGGGCGGTTGAAAATAAGCTTCCAATTGTTATTCATTCAAGAAATGCGACGCGGGAATGTATTGAGGTGGTAAAGGAGTTTGAAAGGAAAGGAATAACTGGAATTTTCCATTGCTTCAGCGGATCTGAAGAGGAAGCGTTAGAGATTACCGGCCTGGGTTTTTACCTGGGCATTGGCGGGGTGGTGACCTACAAGAATTCCGGCCTTGATAAGGTTCTCGCTGGAGTTGATTTAAAAAATCTCGTTCTTGAAACTGATGCGCCGTATCTAACTCCCGTTCCATACCGTGGTAAGAGGAACGAGAGCAGCTATCTACCGCTCATCGCCTCGAAACTTGCGTCCATCTATTCTGTTCCCGTGGAAGAGGTAGACCGGGTCACCACCCTTAATGCCACAACTATTTTCGGCTGATTACTTAGCCGGTTCAGGAGCTGCATCCCAGGTTCCTGAGCCTGCATTTTTTGCCTGAGAAAAGATGTCTGTACGGTGCCTGTCTTTTTTAAAAGTATTTTGTTGAGATGCGTATCCGGCTCCGCTTGAAACATTTCTTTTTGCATCTCTTCTTTTCTTGATGAATAGTGCTGCCAGCCCTGCCGCTGCCGCACCTAAAAGGAGTCTGTTATTCATAATATTTTTTTACGGAAAAAATGCAATGATGATGCCATATTCGGAGCACATTCCAACACTCTCTCATTTTAAGCGGAAAACTGTGACATAAGGGTGTTTCGTAGCTAACGGCATCGGATAGACGAAGATGAGAGATCAGAAAATCGACATCTGCCGGTACGATGGAGCCATTTGTTTCGTGGAAGAAATTCCATCAATGGGAAAAATGTTGAATACTTCGGAAGGCATATCGCGGGAGGCAACCACAACCTTTGCTGTGAGCTTATGCGGCAGGAAGGTTTGAAGGGCCGTATCCGGGCAATTGTTCTCGCGGCTCAGGTGCGAGAGGAACACATGGGTTAAAAAAGGACTCCTGTGCCTGTTAAATAGTTCGAGTGCCTGGTGGTTCGATAAATGTCCAAAGCCCCCGCTTATTCTCTTCTTCAGGTGATAAGGATAAGCGCCGTTATGAAGCATTCCTTCATCGTAGTTGGATTCAAGAAATACAGCATTACATTTTGCGAAATGCGATTCCACACTATTACAGCATCTTCCAATATCGGTGAAAACACCAACCGTTACGTTGTGGCAGCTTATAAGAAAACTGTGCGGGTCAATTGCATCATGGTACTTTTTGAAGGGCGTAATCGTAAATGATCCTACATTGTACGATACCAGGTGGGAGAAGTTTTGAACAAGTTCATTTGAAAGCTTCAACCTTGTGTATTCAAGCGTTTTTTTTGTAAGATGAACCGGTATTTTGTAGCGGGATGATAATCTTTCCAAACCTTTAATATGGTCAGTGTGTTCATGTGAAACCAGTATCGCCTTCACGGTTCGAATATCGAGATTGCGAAAAGCCATCCTCTTCTCGGTTTCCCTGCAACTCAGGCCCGCATCAACCAAAACCGACTCCCTGCCATTTCCAATATAATAGCAATTGCCATTACTTCCGGAATTAAGAGAACACACCTCTAATTTCATCCGCCAAAATTAAAAAAACTGAACCGGCTAAAACGAAATTGCTAAAGGAAATTCATATTATATTACCTTTGCCCACCTGTAAAGAATGGAGACGTGTCCGAGTGGTTGAAGGAGCACGCCTGGAAAGTGTGTATACGGGAAACTGTATCGCGAGTTCGAATCTCGCCGTCTCCGCAATTTTAGTTGATAGTTGATAGTGGATATTTAAGGAGTTGTGGAACTACCAACTACGAACTACCAACTACCAACTACTCCAAAACCTTCTCCATCCTTAATCCCCGTGAGCCTTTCAGCAAAATGTGTGTTCCCGAAAAAGGATTCGCATTCAGCCATTGCTTTGCACCTTCACTATCTTTGAAATGAAGGTAATTGGCCGGAACATTTTTAAACTCTTCGCCAACTAAAATCACTCGTTCCCATTCGTAATTTGAAATAAGATCAACAAGTGCGCGATGTTCCGCCTCGCTTTCTTCACCCATTTCTTTCATGCCACCCAGGATCAATATTTTTCGGGCTGATTGAAGAGAGGCAAAATTTTTTATTGCTGCAGCCATGCTTGATGGATTTGCATTATAGGCGTCCAGGATCACTTTGTTGGTATTCCATTCCTTCATTTGAGACCGATTGTTTGAAGGAGTATATTCCTCCAGAGCACGTTTGATCGATTGCAGTGGTATATTGAAAAATTCTCCGATCGCTATTGCTGCCTGCACATTGGTTAGGTTATAATTACCTACGAGTTGAGTGTGAAGATCCGATCCGTCACTCAACTTCAGCGACAGATGTTCGCCGTCTGTATTTTCATGAATTCCATTTTTGTTACCATAGTATATCCTGTTCGTTATACCGCTACTCATTTCCATCAGATAAGAAAAATCACGGTTAATGAAGGCCGTTCCGCCCTGGGTGCGCAGGTAATCAAATAATTCGCCCTTGCCCTTTCTAACGCCCTCTTCACTGCCGAAACCTTCAAGATGTGCCTTCCCGCAATTTGTGATCAGCCCATAATCAGGCCGCACAATCTCACAATAGGAAGCTATCTCCCCGATATGATTGGCACCCATTTCAATTACAGCTACCTCTGCATCCTGTTTAATTTTTAGGATAGTTAATGGAATACCGATGTGATTATTGAGGTTTCCCTGGGTTGTGTATGTTTTGTAAGTGGATGATAATACTGCGTGAATAAGCTCCTTGGTGGTTGTTTTACCATTGGTGCCCGTAATTGCCAGAAAGGGTATGTTGAATTGAAGCCTGTGATGCAGCGCAAGTTGCTGGAGAGTTGTAAGCACATCATCTACCTTAATTGTATTATTTCCGTCTCCATCAGTTTCCTCATCAACTACGCATAATACCGCGCCGGCATCAAAAGCATTCTTCGTGTATGCGTTACCGTTATATGTGGGTCCTTTTAGCGCGAAGAAAATATCTCCTGCCTTAATACTTCGTGTATCTGTAGATATTGACGGGTGGTTGAGGTATATTTTATAGAGAGATGCAATGTCCATACGTCAATAATAAGGAGGCGGAGTGAACACAAATAAAAACCCCCGGATCGCCGGGGGTTTAGTAGTATAAAAAACTTTATTATTTCTTTCTCTTATTTTGTTTGCGCTTGCCAAACAAGTTACCTGATTTGAAACCAGGACCTTCGGGTGGACCAAGATAAGTTTGCGCACAACGGAAACCGATGGTGCTTGCACC
>JAEZDA010000079.1 GCA_023433345.1 Bacteroidota bacterium
AACACTATCCTGCAATTGTCATTTCGACCGGAAGGAGAAAACCCACCGATTTACGATGTAGGATTGCTGCGACTGCTTGCAGTCGCCAAAGCCACCATTCCAAAAAGTCATCCCGAACGTAGTGAGGGATCGGACGATCTACGATTACTGCAACTGCTTGCAGTCGCCAAAACACTATCCTGCAATTGTCATTTCGACCGGAAGGAGAAAACCCACCGATTTACGATGTAGGATCTACGATTTGTTGCGTCTGCCGTTACCTTCGCACAATGAATTTTTTCAAAAACATTTTTGCACGTATATGGGCTGCATGGGGGCTGTTCACCTTTATAATAACCTTTCTCATATTCTTCCTTCCATCAATGATCGCCTATGCGATTCCTGATCCCGGCGGGCAATCTTATTTTATTGGCCTTGCAAGAGTATGGATGCGAACCTGGCTTTTCCTAATTGGCTGCCCACTGAAAATAACAGGAAGAAAAAATTTCAGGAAGGGAGAAACCTATGTGGTCGTTTTCAATCACAATGCACTTTTGGATGTACCGCTGTCGGCGCCATTTGTTCCGGGGGCAAACAAAACCATTGCAAAATCTTCCTTCGAAAAGATCCCCCTGTTCGGTTGGTATTATAAAAAAGGCTCGGTACTGGTAAACCGGAAAGACGACCGGAGCAGGCAACAAAGCTTTGAAAAAATGAAAAATGTGTTACTAACGGGAATGCATATGTGCATTTTTCCCGAAGGCACGCGTAACAGAACAAAGGAACCGCTGAAATCCTTTTACGACGGTGCATTCAAACTCGCCATATCTGCACAAAAAGAGATCATACCATGTATCATCCACGGCACAAAAAAAGCCATGCCTATACACAAGATCTTCTACCTGCTGCCAACGAAATTATCAATGCAATTCCTTCCCCCGGAAAAACCCGGCAATGATTTAAAGGAGCTGAAAGAAAGAATTTACGGTATAATGTTAAAAGAAGTTTCCAAAGATGAGTGACTACAGGCGACAGACAACAGATTACCGACTACCGACTACGAACTACGAACTACCAACTACCGACTAAACCTACAGTTCGTAAAAATACCTCGTTCTGTTCACCTTCAGATCACGCAGCAAACCTGATTTCGGGCTGATGGTAATATTAAAGAAACGGAACCGGCCTACAGGTGAAACGTTGATCGCCATCTGCCAGCAATGCATTTCCCTTGTGAGATACATGCTTATCGTTCCCACTTCCTTCCGTGTTATGTTATAAAAACCTGTCACGCCAATCTTCCAGCGCGGAGTGAGATTCATTGACGAATTCCAACTTACGTCTTGCGACAGATCCGTTTTAAATCGCCTTTCTGGCACATTAAATATCTTGTTAAACCGCAGCGAATAAGAAAAGTCGATGCTCCATGGAATTGAAAAGTCTGCGAACTCACCAGGGTTATTGCTGATGTAGGCTGCCTCCTGCTCATATTCATTCAAAGGGAAACCGCTTGCATCCACGTTCTGATTATAACGGTCAAGGTTACCCGAAGAATTATCGGTTGTTTTTCCGCCTCCCCTGAAAGAACTTTGCAGCGAAATATTTCCTCCCATCAACCTGCCAAGTGAAAAAGGATTTTTGTTCCAGATAAGCCTGTCTACCGGTCTTCCCAAAGTATCAAACTGGTAAGGGTCGAGCCTTGCAGATGCGGTAACATTCACCTTGTTTAAAATATTACTTCGTGCCGCCAGGCTTAATGGCCCCATTTGGAATGAATCTGCCAGAAAATTATAAGAGCCTGAAAGGCTAAGCCCGTCAAGAAGTGACACCTTCTTTAAATTTGAAGAGTCCTTCCTGTTTCTCACCTTCATTGAAATGTTGTTATCTATTGAGAAATTCAATCCCCCGAACCTTCCATTTGCAAAACCTCCATAGAGGCTTCCTTCATACTCTGAGAAAGATGCCTTTCTTCCGAATGTGTCCACCTGGGTTTCATAATAAGAATGGCCATTCATATTCGGTTTATAATTAGCCGAAACTGAGGGCCTGATCTCATGCCTTATCGCCTGCACCCTGCTGCTTTTTCCAAACCCGAACATCCCGAAGATGCGCGTGCCTGCACTTATTCCAAAAGACATTTCACGTTCCGCGAAAAAACTTTCCCTAATTGTAGTGTCGATCTTTCTGTCAACAGAATTCCACCTCCTGATGAATTTTCGCTGGTACCATCTTTCCTGGTAAGTTACACTCGGACTGATCTGCAGGGGCCCAAGCGGAGGAAGAGATAAAACGACCGGCACGTTATGCGAGGCACCCCACTGCAAGTTATCTTTCATCTGCTCAAAAATTCTGCCTGCACTGTCTGAGAAAGTAGTGAGGCTCTTTGCATTCGTATTCAGGGCTACACCAAGATTCTCATACCATTTCAAAGGACCCACCGGCTCCTTTCTCCTGAAAGGATAGAGTGTGTTAAGATTAAAATTTACATCAGGCAAATTAAGATTGATCTGCTGAAGCAAAGTATTCTGATTATGGTTTGCAGATATCGCAATGTTATAAGGTTTGTCTTTCCAGCTTTTAGAATACCTAATTGAGGAATTCATCTGGTTAGTGAAATTCCGCTGGGGACTGTTCGGCACCTGGGAATTGAACTTACTGCTTCCTGCATTTACGTTCGCCATAAAATTCACTCCCGGTCGCGACTTTGCATCGGCACTGTGGCTCCACCTGATGTTCATCGTTCTGTTGTTCACATAATCAGGATCGCCTTTAAAATTGCTCCGGAAATTCTGCATATCATAAGAAAAATTTCCCTGGTACTTATATCTCTTATAATAACGGGGATTGATAGACGCAGTCCACCCCCCGTAAGAATAAAACGTTCCGCGAACAACTACATCCCAATGATCGCCGAGGGTTTTATAATAACCTATTCCCTCAAGCGCCAGGCCCATCTGATCGTTTGCCGTGAAGGCCGGCGCAAGCAACCCGGAATGCCTTCCCTGCTGCAGCGGGTAAATACCGAAGGGCAGCATAATGGGCAATGGCACACCTTCAAATTCAGGATGCACCGGGCCCGTAAAAGCAATCTTCTTACTGATAAATTTGATCTTCCGGCTTACAAATGCAAAATGCGGCGTATCAAGATTACATGTTGTAAACCTTCCGCGAAAAGCATAAAACACGTCAGGCGAAACCTTTTTGATCTTCTCGCCGTACACAAACATTTCGCCCTGTTGGGTATAAGTGCCCTTGGTCATGCCTTTCCCGGTCTTCATGTTAAACCGGATGGTATCGCTTTGCGATTTAAATTCTCCCTGGTTGAACTCCGGCAGCTTTACCACCTTTCCGGCAGAATCTCGTGTAAGCGTTGCCGTTACTAAGTCTGTGGACTGATCATATTCAATCAGGGGCGCAGTAAGTTCATTATCTGAATAAGTGATCTTTGATTCCTTCCCGTAAAGGAACATTTTTTTCGAGGGCACTATCAGCACCATAGAATCGTCCGCATGGTAAAAAACGGGGGCTGTAAGATCTTCGGTGCTTTTGATATTAAAAGTATCCGCAACGGGAGCAATGACCGTATCAGCTTTTGACGCGATAGGAAGTATCCGGGGTCCTGTTGTATCTGTGTTGGGGCGGGGACTGTTTAGCTGGCCCTTCGCAGTACTTATAAGTAATGTTAATAAAATGAACAGCACGCTACAGGGCCATCCAAAATGCTTTTTTACATTACCTTTGTAAGCGTGCTTCATTGTTGGTAGGGCACAAAATTAATTATTAATGTATAATGATCTTGTGAATTATTATACAATTAAACCCCCGAAAAATCTGAATGTCTATGCTGAAGAACTTCCTCTTTTTAGTTGGAATCACTTTTTCTGCAACCCTCATAACTCAGCCCGGCTTTTCCCAATCAAAAAAATTAAAAACTATAATTGTTGATGCCGGTCACGGTGGTTCAGATCCGGGAGCGGTGGGTCAATATGAAGGTTCCCTTCGTGCAAGAGAAAAAGACATAACACTTGCCATCTCTACCAAATTGGTTGCAGAGCTGAAAAAGCAACTTCCTGAAATTAATGTTGTACCCACAAGAACAACGGATGTTTTCCAAACTCCCAGGGAGAAAGCCAAAATTGCGAATGATGCGAAAGGCGACCTCTTTCTTTGCATACATGCAGATGCCGTTGCCATGAAAACAGGCAAAAGGCAGATCGGAACAAAAACTGTGACGCGTTATAAGGTTACATACAAAGGAAAAGGAAAGAACCGCAAAAAGATCAGAACACCATATAAGGCAGAAGAGCCGGTTTATGAATACTATAAGATCCCCACTAAAAGAAACGGCACAAGCGTTTGGATATTTGCCGCGCATAAAACCAGCGATAAATTAAAAGCTATCGCGAGCGAAGAAGGCGATTACGAAATGGATGGCCATGATGACACCACAGAAACAAGGGTTGATTACAATTCACCTGAAGGCAGGGCTATTGCCCAGATCTATGCGAAAAGATACCAGGAGAAAAGTGATCTTATTGCTACTTTGGTGAATGAAGAAGTTGAAAAAACCGGCCGCCCCGCCCTTGGTGTGAATCAGCGCCAGGTTGGTATTTGGGTGCTACAGGCCACCAATATGCCCGCAATTCTTATAGAAACCGGTTTCATCAGCAACCCCGACGACGAACGCTACCTGGTAAGTGAAAAAGGCCAGCAGGAACTGGCTGAAGTGATCACGCAGGCGGTTATCCGCTACCGTGATATGGTTGAAAACCCCAAACCCGCCCTCACAAAGTAGAAAAATCTCTTACAATCATTTTTTGGCATAACAAATGAATTACTGTGAGTTGTTTACTTTTACCAAACAAAGTAAATGAACAGTAAACCCCGGAACCCAGCTTTACAACATTAAAGTTCCGCTTTTTAAATATGTAAATTTTTACTAAAGGTGAATATAACCAATGAAACCAAAGTGGGATTGATTGCCCTCGTTGGTATAACCTGCCTTGTTCTGGGCTATAATTTTTTGAAAGGGAAGCGACTCTTCCGTGATGAAACAATTCTATTTGGCAGTTATGAAAATGTGCAGGGCCTTGCCAACTCTAACCCTGTTACAATTAACGGATACCAGGTGGGCACCGTTTATAAAATAAATGTGCCGAAAGACATGCGTCGGCTGACCGTGGAAATGAATATAACGAAGGATATAAATATACCGGTGAACTCAATAGCGCTTATAAAACCTAATCCGCTTGGCAACACAAGTATTGAAATAAAACTGGGCGATGCGCCTGTCTTTCTCAAAAACCAGGACACTATTCAAACGGATGCAAATGCAGGTTTATTTGAAGATATGCTGAAGAAAGTTGATCCTGTTTTATATGAAGTAAAAAAAGCTGTCACATCTATCGACTCATTATTAGTAACGGCAAATAAAGTTCTGGATCCCCAGGCGAGGAGTAACATCCAAGGTACTCTCGCCAATCTGAATAAGGTAACTGCTTCGATGACAGTTTCTACCGCTTATCTGCAGGCCCTTTTGAACACACAAACCGGTTCCCTGGCGAAGACCCTGGATAATATGAATCGCGTTACTTCAAATTTAGCAGGCAACAATGAAAAGATCAACAGCGTTATGACCAACCTTGATGTAACCACTTCAAAGCTGAGTAAGATCGAATTTCAAAAAACCATCGATACGCTGGATCTTGCTGTGAACGAACTTAAAACAATGATGGAAAAACTCAACACCAATTCAGGGTCGCTCGGCATGCTGATGAACGATCCCCGATTATATAATAACCTCGCATCAACCAGCAACAAGCTTAATACGCTCCTGGACGACATAAGGATCAATCCCAAAAGATATCTTTCCATTTCCCTTTTTGGCAAGAAAGGAAAGAATGATCCTATTATGGTGCCGCTTGCGGACACAGTTAATTCTCCTTACATCATAGAAAGGATAAATGATTAATTTTCCGGCATTTCCATGGCCTAATATATCAGGTGGTTGATTAAAATCCTTTCCATATTTGCGTTCCTTTTTTGTTTGAGCGGGCAAAGTATAGCCCAGCAAAATGCCATAACTACAGTTGACACAACAACAAGGATAGACATTATCGGAGCTAAAAGCCTGCGCCAGATCACCCTCGCCAACAACGAAGTTTTGCAAACACTTGCCGGTAATGCAAAGGTTCGCCAGGGAAACACCTTTTTATCCGGCGACAGCATTGTACTCAACTTACGTACAGGGGTAGCCGAAGTTTTTGGAAACGTGCATGTAAATGATGCTGACACCGTAAACACCTATTCGCAATACCTGCGATACATAGGCGGTGAGAGAAAAGCTTACCTGCGAAAAAATGTAAAACTTACCGATGGACGAGGTGTTCTCGAAACACAGGAGCTGGAATACAACCTGCAAACAGGAATCGCCACCTACACCAATGGTGGCCGGGTGGTAAATGGAACAACGGTGTTAACCAGTGAGAACGCCGTTTATTACAGTGATACCAAGGATGTGTATTTTAAAAGAAATGTTCATCTCACCGATCCGAAATATAACATTACTTCAGACAGCCTGCTTTATAACACGGCTTTCAAAACTGCCACCTTTATTGCACCCACGCACATCATCAGTGAGAGCGGTATCATAGACACAAAATCCGGCAACTATAATCTTGAAACCGGGGAAGCAGTTTTTTTTGATCAGACAGCTTTTAAAGACAGCACACGCTCCGCTACCGGCAGAACCGTTGCAATTGATGAAAAGACCGGGAACATTAATATTGAAGGAAATGGAAAACTCGTTGACAGTACCAATAATGTAATAGTGCTGGGTGACCAGATTTTTATTGACAGAAAGAAAAATGCATTTCTTGCTACGCGTAAACCCGTGATGATCTTTTACCAGGAAAATGACAGCACCTACATCTCTGCCGATACACTTTTCTCCGGGCTCCGGCTGAATGGTTCAAACGCTGCACCGCAGAGAATAGAAGCCGATACCATCAGGCTCGATTCACTCCCGGCAACCAGGAGTCAGCAACAGGATAGCATCAGGTATTTCCTTGGCTTCCACAATGTGAAAATATTCAATGATTCCCTTCAGGCGGTAAGTGACAGCCTTTACTACTCAACAGAAGATTCAATTTTTCGATTACTGATCAATCCTGTTTTCTGGAATGGCAAAACGCAGGTGCATGGCGATACGATGCACCTTCACACAAAAAATCGAAAACCGGAACGCCTTCACGTTTTCAACAACAGCTTTTCTATTAACCATGCGGACACCGGCATCTACAACCAAATAGCCGGCCGGGTAATGAATGCATACTTTAATGATGGCGAAATAGATTACATAAGAGTTCGTGGATTTCCTGCAGAGAGTATTTATTATCCGCAGGATGATGACAGCGCTTATGTAGGAATGAACAGAAGCAGCGGAGAGATCATTGACATTTATTTTGCAAATAAGGAATTGAATAAGGTTAAATTTGTGAAAGACGTGAACGGCGTTTTATATCCATTGAAACAAGTTCCTGCCGATAAAAAATATCTTCAGGGTTTCAACTGGATGGATGACAGAAGACCAAAAAATAAACTGCAACTGTTTGAGTAGATCATTACCTGGACATGCCAGCACTATGAAATTTATCACTTTCATATTGTTTGTATCCCTCCTTCAATCCTCTCCCATTTTTGCCCAGGATGTATTTTCCGGATCCTGGTCAGCCACTGTAAAAGTTCCCGGGCTCCCAGGCAATGCATCGGTAAACCTGTCCGTGGGCCTTCCACATAATAACCTGCTGTATCCCGCGCGTCTCCTTATTGAATACGCAGAGTTTCATGGCGACTATGATTTGTTGTTGGTTAAGAAAAACGGCAGGCAACTTTCAATCGGGAAACATAAGCACCCTGCATCAGAATCACCCGTAACGGCTGGTGCGCTTACCGTTTTACTGAACGGAACGCTGGATTTCACGCGGGACAGATCCGGCCAGCCCGTTCTCACCGTAAACAGGATGCCGAGGCAAAACATCGGAGTTCAGATGCCGGATACAAAAAAAGCGGACCCTCAAAATGTGAAGCTAATAGAAGATCTTGGCACCATACTATCGGGCGGGGTTATGCGCTTTTTGAAAACGGATACGTCGGCATGGCGTGATGTGCGAGCGGAAGAAATATTCATGCCGAGACAAACGGGCCGCTATTTTGGCATTCTTGATACTATGATTACTGACTCTAAAGAAGGGCTAATGCGCTTCTCCGGAGGCAAGAAATGGAACACGGGCATAGTATCGGCTTCAGTGAACGGCCGCTATATCTTTCAATATACATATCTCACAGAAAAACGACCGGAAGAAGAGTTCAGGCTGGACACGGGGATCAATTATATTGTGTTTCATGCAGAAGAATATGGTAAAACAATCGCCGGTACGGGTCGCCTCGACGTGATCGCCGAAGAAGGCTGGCAGAGAACACTTAATTATTCTGCACCGGAAAACCTCGCTGCAACCTTCATTATACTACCGTTGTATTATACACCGCCCTACCAGGATCTTGACTCCACTCAAAACAACATCATAAAAAGCATTTCGGAACTGGCCGGGTTGAAAAACGAAACCATTTATTATCACCCACGCGGTGACAATCAGCAGGGTTCGCAGAAAATACGAACCGGCGGAGAGATAGACAAAAGCCTTTTAAGAAATGCTACCGTAGTGGGCAATATCAAATCATTGACAAGGCAGGTAGTGCTTGCTCTCTGGGATGATGCAGTTGAAGATGGCGACAGTATTTCACTGAACATTAACGGCAGTTGGGTGGTGCAGGGGATGCCTGTAAGAAAACACCCGCAGTTCATTTCCGTAACCTTAGATCCCGGGGTGAACAAGATCATATTTATTGCAGACAATGAAGGATCGATAATTCCGAATACATCGATGTTGGAAATTATACATGGCAATCAAAGAAAAAGTTTTAAAATAGACACTGATCTTTCCCGCAACAACCTGGTAAATATTGAGTACGAAATGAAAGAGTAGGCAACGTTGGCTGACACTGGTGCAAAAGATTTCCTTGTTGTTATCTTTCGCGCTTCCTTCTTAATGTTTCAGCTTTTACTTTTTACATTTGACATTTCAATATGAAGATTTTCTCTGCTGAACAAATACATAGTTGGGATGAGGCAACCCTTAATGAACAACGCATCTCTGCGCTGGAATTAATGGAGAGGGCAGCGTTTACCTGTGTGAACTGGCTCGTGGAAAACAGTATGCTTAGCCAAAACATTCACATCTTCTGCGGCCCGGGAAATAATGGAGGTGACGGGCTGGCCATGGCCAGGATCTTACTTAACGCAGGGGCAAAAATTTACGTTCACCTGCTCGAAGGAAGATATTCTGAAATGAACCTTCAGAATCAGAATCTGCTCAAAGACTTTCTTTCTATTAATGTCATTGGCGGGGAATCTTCTCTGCCCGTTCTTCATCCCGGGGATCTTGTTATTGAAGCGCTATTCGGAACGGGTTTAAAAAGTAAGCCACGTGGCAAGTTTGAAGAACTTATAAAACACATTAATGCATCCGGTACCAGAGTAATTTCCATCGACATCCCCGCCGGAATGGGTGCAGATACCATTTCCGATACAGCTATAACGGCAAGGCATACACTAACTTTTCAATCGCCAAAGTTTTCCTTTTTCCTTCCCGAAAGCGAAAAATTTCTCGGAGAGCTTCATGTATTGGATATCGGACTCTCCCGTAATTTCCTGCAAACTGAGCCTTCCCGTTTCTACCTTACCGAAGAACAGGAAATGTGTTCGCTGGTTATACCTCGCAGAAAATTCTCACATAAGGGCGATTATGGGCATGCCGCAATGGTCGCCGGAAGCAGGGGCATGATGGGAGCAGCCGTTCTTGCAGCGAAAGCCTGCCTTCGGTCGGGAGCGGGGAAATTAACCTGCTATGTTCCGAAAAAAGGTTTGAATATTATCCAAACCGCCGTTCCCGCTGCAATGGCTTCTGCCAGGAGAAAATCCCGAAAATATCTTCCGGAGTTCAAAGCCACGCATTCGGTGATCGGTTTTGGTCCGGGAATCGGGAGGAACAAAAACGAAAAGGAACTCTGCGAATTTCTATTCAGGCAAAATTCTCCTCTCATCATTGATGCTGATGGCCTGAATGCGATAGCTGCGAACCGTAAGTTGTTGAAAGACCTGCCAAGAGAAACTATCCTCACCCCACACCCGGGAGAATTTGATCGTTTATTCGGTACCGTTAGTAACCGCGTGAAAGCGGCCACGGAATACTCGGCACATTATAAAATCTATATCATCCTAAAAGGCCGGTACACGTGTGTTGCAACTCCTGAAGGCAGAGGGTTTTTCAACCCGACCGGCAACCCCGGTATGGCCCGCGGCGGAATGGGAGATGTGCTTACAGGCATCCTGGCTGGTTTAAGAAGTCAGCAATATTCTTCTTTTGATGCGTGTCGGTTAGGCGTTTATTTACATGGGCTTTCAGGCGATCTTGCTGTGTTGCAACAATCCGAACAAAGTCTTCAACCGGAAGACCTAATTAATTGTTTGGGCGAGGCTTGGAAAAAAGTAAGCCGTATCACTCAGGTTCAATAACTCTTTATACGTTCCTTCGTAACAAAAAAGTTGACCAGAATTAATCCCGCAAAGAAACCTCCGATGTGAGCCGCATAGGCCACACCTCCACCCTCTCCGCCCAGGCTTCCATATCCGCTGAACAATTGTAAGGCTATCCATAAACCTAAAGTTATAAAAGCCGGCACCCGCATTACAAATGCGAATACCCAAACACGTACAATGTTTTTTGGAAAAAGCCAGAGATATCCTCCCAGCACACCGGAAATTGCTCCGGAAGCTCCCAGGCTTGGAATAAAAGACTGCTTTCCCATCACCGCGGTGAGCATTACATGACTTAATGATGCTATCAGTCCACATAACAAATAAAACAGCAGGTACTTAATGTGTCCCATCCTGTTTTCAAGATTATCGCCGAAGACCCACAGGTAGAGCATGTTTTCCCGCGAGGTGGGCAATGCTGCCGTGCATAAACATTGAACTGAACAAAGTAAGGTGGACCGGCGATGGAGAAACTCCAACACCTTCTGCAGTAATGAAATCTGTACCCGTGATGATCTCTTCAGGTATCAGGGCGTAGCTTAATAAAAAGCCGTCGTTGCTTCCGAAGTTTTGCAGGAATGCGAAAACAGCAATGTTTGTGGCAATCAGAATATAATTAACGAAGGGCAGTCTTGTACGTGCACTGTTATCATCACTTAAAGGAATCATTTGTCGACATTTTAGTTGATCATATCTCTCGCCTTTGTAAATCAGGCATAAAAAACCTAATGGAAATAAATCTCATAAGATAGGTGAATAAGGCAACAAAAGCCAATAACCGAACCAGTATTTAACTTCTTTACCCTATTTTTGCCCACCAAAAATTTGTAGATAAACATTATGGAAAATTTGATTTACGTAGTTCCTGCAATGGGAATTTTAGGCCTGTTGTACACACTTGTAAAATTTATGTGGGTGAACAAACAGGACGCTGGCACTCCGAGAATGGTAGAAATCAGCAATTACATTGCCGAAGGGGCAATGGCCTTTCTGAAAGCTGAATATAAAGTACTAACATATTTTGTAATCATCGCCGCCCTCCTGTTAGGTGTGATGGGAACGAGCAATGCCAATAGTCATTGGACGATCGCTATTGCCTTTATTATAGGTGCATTACTCAGTGCACTTGCCGGCTTTATTGGAATGAAGGTGGCCACCAAAGCAAATGTTCGCACTGCCCAGGCTGCCAGAACCTCTCTGAGCAAGGCTTTGAAGGTTTCATTTACCGGCGGCAGTGTAATGGGGATGGGAGTTGCAGGCCTCGCTGTGTTTGGTTTAGGCGGGCTATTCATTATTCTGAAAGCAATATTTGCAAACGGAGCTCCGGTAGACAGTCTTGAAATGGAGCGCACGATTGAAATCCTTACCGGTTTTTCGCTTGGTGCAGAATCTATCGCACTTTTTGCCCGGGTGGGTGGTGGTATATATACTAAGGCGGCAGACGTTGGTGCTGACCTTGTGGGTAAGGTGGAAGCTGGAATTCCGGAAGATGATCCACGCAATCCCGCAACAATTGCGGACAATGTTGGCGATAATGTAGGAGACGTTGCCGGAATGGGCGCTGACCTTTTTGGTAGCTATGTGGCCACCGTGTTGGCTACAATGGTACTCGGGCGCGAAACATATTCACCCGATGCATTCGGAGGGATGGCGCCAATTCTTTTGCCGATGCTGATCGCCTCTATGGGAATCATCTTCTCTATATTAGGTGCAATGATGGTTAGGATAAGTGAAGGCGTTGGTTTGAATACCCAAAAGGTACAGAATGCCCTGAATATGGGCAATTGGGGGTCCATGATCCTTACAGCTTTTGCGAGTTTCTTCCTTGTAAACTGGTTAATGCCTGAAACTATGACCCTTCGTGGCCATGAATTCACCAAGATGGGCGTGTTCGGAGCCATCATGGTGGGCCTGCTCGTTGGTGCATTAATGAGTATAATCACTGAGTACTTTACGGCAATGGGTAAACGCCCGGTGAAAAGTATCATAAGGCAATCGGCTACCGGCCATGCTACAAATATTATTGGCGGGCTTGCTGTTGGAATGGAAAGTACAATGCTTCCCATACTTGTATTGGCAGGTGGTATTTATGGTTCTTATGAGTGCGCAGGATTGTATGGCGTTGCAATAGCAGCCGCCGGTATGATGGCTACCACGGCAATGCAGCTGGCAATTGACGCTTTCGGACCAATAGCCGATAACGCAGGCGGTATCGCAGAAATGAGTGAATTGCCTGCTGATGTTCGTGAGAAAACGGACATCCTTGACGCGGTGGGAAACACTACCGCTGCCACAGGTAAAGGATTTGCGATCGCTTCCGCTGCACTAACGGCGCTTGCATTGTTTGCAGCCTTCGTGGGTATCGCAAAAATTGACGGGATCGATATTTATCGCGCCGATGTTCTTGCAGGCCTTTTCGTAGGCGGAATGATCCCCTTTATATTTTCTTCACTTGCAATAAAGGCGGTCGGCCAGGCGGCGATGGCAATGGTGGAGGAAGTGCGCCGGCAGTTCAGAACCATACCTGGGATCATGGAAGGAACAGGAAAGCCTGAATATGATAAGTGCGTGGCAATATCCACAGAAGCTTCAATCAAGAAGATGATGTTGCCGGGCGCAATAGCATTGATCAGCCCGATAATTATAGGATTTGTTTTCGGTCCCGAAGTTTTGGGCGGATTTCTCGCAGGCGCAACGGTTAGCGGCGTATTGATGGGTATGTTTCAAAACAATGCGGGTGGTGCATGGGATAATGCAAAGAAATCTTTCGAAAAAGGTGTTGAGATCAACGGTGAAATGCACTACAAGAAATCTGAACCACACAAAGCTTCGGTGACAGGAGACACGGTTGGAGATCCTTTTAAAGATACTTCCGGACCATCAATGAACATCCTTATTAAATTGATGAGCATTGTATCTTTAGTTATTGCCCCCACCCTTGCAAACCTTTACAGCGAGCGGATCGCAGAGCAACGTGTTCAGAAAATTGAAACCTTAACTCAGGCGATGAATGCTCCTCAGCATGGTGTGGAAGACGGCGGATTGGAGATCAAGATGATCAATAAAGATGGAACGATTTCAAATAACATTGTGAAAAGTGAGAAGATGACTCAGGATGCTGACATTCTCGTGTCTGCATTGGTGAACGACAAAATGATCGATCCCCGTGATTTCAAACTGGTGATCAAGGAAATGAAATTGATAATAAACGATCAGGTACAACCAGAAACGGTAAACGCGCGTTACAGGGAACTGATGTTGCCTTTTAAAGATACCGACCTCAATATCAATATTTATAGAAAGTAGTTGATAAAGGTTGAAAGAACCGGGGAGTTGCTGTAGCGGCTCCCCTTTTTTGTGCGAAAAATCAGGCGCCTTCCACATAAACTCCGGTAAAAATCAGACATCTTGAAAATTTGTATAAGTGGAAAGAAAGATTACGAATATTTTCCTACATTGCGCTACGAAAAGTATCGTATGATAAAGCAGAAGGTAAACAAACCGACGGAAAGTGAACTGGAAATACTTGCTGTATTGTGGAATAAAAAATCAGCAACAGTGCGGGAAGTGCATGAAGAACTTGCCCAAATGAAGGACTGCGGCTACACCACCACTCTTAAATTGATGCAAATAATGTATGAAAAGGAACTGGTGACCAGGGATGACAGCAGCAAGACGCATATTTATAAAGCAGCCGTAACGCGGGAGAAAACACAGAAGATCTTTCTTTCAAAGATGATTGATAATCTGTTTGCAGGATCTTCAACGGAATTGGTGATGCAGGCATTGGGCAGCAAAACGGCTTCTGAAGAAGAGCTCGAAAAAATACAGTTATTGTTAGATGAATTAAAAAAGAAAATGTAGCACTTGTATGACTCAGGTGATCTCAACTTTTTGCGTAACATTACTTCATAGTCTCTGGCAGGCTGCGCTGCTTGCGGGTTTCTACCAGGCATTTCGCTCTTCCTCACTCAGGAAAAGTCACCCTGCAGAAAAACGGAGCGCTCTTTTAATATTGCTGGTAACACAGCTTCTCCTGTCTGTTGCCACCTTTGCGCTGATCTTCGGAGGAGCGCCTTCTGTTTCCAACAGCACTTTGGGGGAAATGTTACTTAATGGTTCTTCAAACATTCTGTATAATCTTGTTTTCTGCGCTTACTGTTTGGCGGTCATGTATAAATGCTTCTTCCTTTCGCGCCAATGGATGCGGTTCAGAACAAGAACTGCTGATAAAATTAAAGCTCCTCTTGATATTCGGTTATTCGTAACCGTTAGGTCGCAGCACCTTGGCATCCGCAGAAAGGTTTCTATATGGTTAAGCGGGCAAATAAGCAGTCCACTTACATATGGCTGGCTAAAGCCCGTGATACTCCTGCCTGTTGCACTGGTAAATCGATTGAGCCAGGATGAGATCGAAACACTCATTATGCATGAACTCGCGCATATTTCGGCCAGGGATTTTTCGTGGAATTTTTTGGTGGTCGCTTCTGATGTATTGTTTTTCTTCAATCCCTTTGTGGCCTTCCTTACAAGGGAATTGAAAGCCGAGCGTGAAAAAAACTGCGATATGAATGTTTTGCAGTTTAAACATTCTCCCCTGATCTATGCCGGATCGTTATTGAAAACCGCGAGGTTCCAAAATTCGCTGCCCGGTTTTGCTCTGGCAGCAGTAACACAAAAATCAGCTCTTATGGAAAGGATAAAACTCATTACCGCAGAAGACACTCCACATTCCGGAAAATCGGGAAACCCAGGAATGTTTGCTTTTTTAGCCTTGATTGTTATGGCAGTCGGTTTATTCGGGGTTTCTTACCTGAAGCCTTCGGAAAAAACAGTTGTTGCAAACCTTAAATCTTCCTATGCGCCGAATGAAGTTTTTTCCTTTGTGAAGGAGGCCGGCATTGCGGAAAAAACGCCCGTTATTCCCGCAAACAACCCTGTGTTGAATAAAACGCACACACCGGAAACATGTAAACCTGCAAAACAAAAATCACCATCTGAAAGCAACAATCTTCCACCTACCCCGGTTTTCGTGAAAGCGGATGAACCTACTTTTTTAAACAACAATTTCTTTACCATGCCCGTAACAAGTAAGGAATTGATAGAAAAGGACGTTGAAATAACTGAAGAGAATCCTCAGACCGGAGAAGTCACCACTACAGGGGTAAGAATGACCTGGACCGATTCGGGTTGGGTGGCTGAACCTTTATGGCAAACCAAGCTGAAAAAGGATGAAAAGCAGGGGGAAACCACGAAAGATTCGCAGGGGAAAAACGTATTGGTGCCATTTCATGAGGTTCAATAGGGACGAGATTTTCAGACTATTATAATTTTGAGGATGTAAGTGCAGCCCGTGTAGGATTGCATCACTCTACGATTCCCCCCACTAAGCCCGTACCCGCATCCCGGTAGAATTTGAGCAGTTTTTTCTAAACTCGATCCATCATTTCTCCTTCTAAACAGACTGGTTATTATGCGTTTTGACGGTATAAACGCTTAAAAATCTTCTCCTTTTTAGCCAGATTATGTTAACGCATGACAAAGATGAAAAAGGCTGAAAACTCCGCACAGTCCCGCAACGCGCAAAGAAGGGGGATTCGTGAAATCTCAAACCCTGAGCGGCGAGGATTGCGAAAACAAAAAAAGCTGTATTGAAATACAGCTTTTGTTAAGAACCTTTTGGTTCTGTAACCCCCAAAGAAAACCTGATCAGCCCGATCGGGCAATATTTTTATACTTCGCAGCGGGACACCTACCCATTTCCTTCTCCCCAGTTTCCCGATACTGCGGTACGTTTGATTTCTATGAAATTATTGGTCATAACTTAATGCTTACCAGTTTACGGATCCGGTTTTGGATCAAAAATGGTCTGACACAGAAAAGGGATTAATTGTAGTGCTTAGGCATTTCGCTTGCCAAATGCAGTATTCACTGCCTGGCGCATTGGCTGAAATTCCGGAATCATCGTAACGGCTCCCGGTCCAGATATTTTTGAAAGTATATGCTGAAGAAAAGTGTAAATAATGTTCATTTTCAGTGGTTTAGGTGTTTGAGGTTTAGCATCACGGCTGGCGCCATTTGCTTTCTGAAAACAAACATAGAGCGTAATTGCGATTTATGCAAGCTTTTTGAACAGTATTTTTACGGTCGTTTGCGTAAAAGGCGTAAAACCCACTACAGTCGCCACTTCTGCCCGTTAAATTTTTTTTACGGACCCGTGTTAACCAACTCAATCAGAGTGGCGAACTGCCTTTCCACCGGTTAAAAAATTAAAGGATATTATTAATCAAAGATTATCAGGAAAGGCAGGATCACTTTTTATCAGCTTAAAAAACAGATCACAGTCCGATTAACGGGAAGAGCTCGAATTAACGAACCGGGTGATCAGCTAAAAAAAAGCCTAGCGTTTTTGATTTGAAAAAGGTTCGGTTCAGTTTTACCGGCATTACGTCAGACATAAAACTGCTCAAAAATTCTCAGCCTCAGCATCCGGCCGAAATTTTTAATCTATAGAACGAATTCTGTTCCTCGCGATAATCGATTTATAGAGTTTTCTTCGTCTGGCGCATGCTATCTTTAAATTATATGACCAATTATACGAAATTTAATTTGATATATTAATTACCTAAAATTGATTATCAGTCATTTAAATAGCAATATTAAAAAGGATTGCAAAGTTGTAGTTTTACGGCCAATTTTAAAGGTTTTGATGACTATTGATAGAACATTTTGTGAGAACTAAATTATAGTAAGTTTAAACTAAACAACTGGAAAAGAACCTAGTAAACAAATATTACTGATCCTAAACCGTTTAGCAGTCCATTTCTAGTATTTTGGTTTGCGTATTGTTAGGAATGCGTAGTTTCTTAGCATCAAAAATTCATTATCTTTTAGAGAAATATTTGTATCTGTGAAAAGAATGCGCCCTTTCCCCTATTTTTGAAAAAATGAAAAACAATTCCTTCCTCCTTACCTTTTTGATTGCCTTTCTTTATTTCCTGACAGGATGTCGTGCACCTAAGGATTTGGAATTTCGCACGGTTAAAAATGTATCAGTAGAAAATCTGGGCTTTAACTCTTCAACCCTGGTAGTCGATCTTGTTTATTATAACCCGAATAATTTTTCACTCGAGCTGAACCGCACAGATCTCGCCGTTTATGTTGATAGTTCACTGCTGGGTCATTCCGCACAGGATTTCCAGGTGAAGGTGCCGAGGAGAGATGAATTTACTTTCCCCCTTAAGATTAACCTGGATATGAAAAACCTTCTTAAAAACGGTATAGCTGTTTTATTTAATAAAGAAGTAAAGCTCAGGTTGTTGGGGAAGGTGCGCGTGGGAAAGGCCGGGGTTTTTAAAACCTTTCCGGTCGACTACACCACAATTCAAACTTTCTCGCTTTTTGATTAGGCACAAAAAAAGCAGCCCGCGGGCTGCCTCACTTCATGTAAATCAATTTGTTTATTCTGGTTTTTTGCAACATTTAGGCAAACGGTTATAAGCAGATTCTTCCGCCGTAACATCGTCTGCATCGTAACCTATGTTGGCAATGGAAGCCTTGATCTCTTCAATATTCGTTCTATCTGTCAGCCAACTTACCGTAGTGGTCTTTTTCTTCACATCCACCTTCACTGAACTGATCCCATACTGCTTAAACATCGATTTTTCAATCTTGTTCTTACACATATCGCACTGAACGGTAGGCGTACTGATTACCGCTTTTTGAGAGGTTTTATTTTGGGCTGTTGCCGTAACTAAAAAGCCAAAAACGGCCAAAAAAGTAAGTTTAAGTGTTTTCATATCAGAGTTTTGTTCAAATTTATTCTATTCCCGTCCATCCTTCGGGGTTGGTGCGCCATTTTAACAAGGAATTGACCTCATCCTCCCTGATCCTACCGTATTCTAATGCCTGGCTGATAAGTGAAGGGTAATCACTCAAAGTAATCAAGGGAACCCCTGCAGCTTTAAACCCTTCCTCTGCTTGGGGAAATCCATATGTAAAAAGTGCGATCATACCCTGAACCTCTAATTCCGCCCTTTTAAGTACTTCGCATACCTGCAAACTGCTTTTTCCGGTGCTGATAAGGTCTTCCACAACAACCACCTTCTGACCGGCCTCAATTTTCCCCTCTATTTGGTTGCCCATGCCGTGTTCTTTTGGCTTCGGGCGTACATAAACAAAAGGAAGTTTAAGCTGGTCGGCAACCATCGCTCCCCATGCTATACCCGCTGTTGCCACACCGGCAATAACTTCTGCTGAGGGATATTCGCCGAATATGCGGGCGCTCAATTCACTTTTTATGTGATCCCTTATAAAAGGAAAGGAAAGCAGGCGCCGGTTATCGCAATATATGGGGCTTTTCCACCCGCTCGCCCATGTGAATGGCCGGTGAAGATCGAGTTTAACGGCTTCTGCTTCGAGTAATTTAGCAGCTATTGTTTTTGATTCTGACATTGCAATATGTACCGGCAAAGATAATGACGGAGGGCGTTTAATGGCTCCTGCTTATTTTTACAAAAATGCGCATGATGTTCATCACAATTTATTTTAACGACACTCCATTGTACCTGTGTAAACAAACAAATGAGAAACTCGATGATCTGCGCACCCAGCCGGGAGTAGTCTATTCCTCCGATATTTCAAAAGAGGCTGTGCGGCAGTTCATAAATGAAGTGCAACAGAAGAATGTGATTTCCGGCATTCTTTGCAATCGCGATTTCGAAACACTCAGGGATATTTTTTTTGACAACTTTCTTTTCATAGAAGCTGCCGGTGGAATTGTTCAAAATGCAGATAAGGAGATATTATTCATTTTCAGAAAAGGAAAGTGGGATTTACCAAAAGGCAAGCTGGATACTAATGAAGACGCCGAAAGCTGCGCCCGCCGTGAGATCGAAGAAGAAACAGGTGTCACCGGATTAATGTTGAAATATAAAGTTGGTAGTACCTTTCACGTTTATGAGGAAAAAGGTATTAAGATCTTAAAGGAAAGTCACTGGTTCTTTTATCGCACAGATTTTTCAGGCAACTTAAGGCCACAACTTAATGAAGACATCACTGAGGCGAAATGGATCCCTACGCGCGATATCAAGATTCCGATGGCGAATTCCTATGCCACAATCCGCAATATCATGCACGAGTTTTTTGACAAGCCCTGATCACCTCTTTTTCGACCGCCAAAGATCATAGCGGATGAATGCATTCAAAGATTGATTTTTCTTTTCTGCGGGAAGACCCGTTTGCGGGTCTGTGTACTTGATGTAAGGCTGTAAACCCTGAGCGTACCTGAATCCAATAGAGAAGCGCCTCCAGCGATACTGGGTTTCCGCAATCCATTGAAAGGAATTTGAAACAAAGGCCGAATCTCTTCCGTTTTGTACGAGGTTGGAAGACAGCAATGTGTCAAGGTTACTACCGGGAATGCGTAAACGAACATCTTCCTGACGCACGGCGCGGGTGAATTTATTATATGCTATCCCAACTCCTACACTCCAGTTCTTCAGAACGAAATAATTGAAGGTTAAAGGAACCTGGTGATAAAAGGTTTTCTTGAGTGTTTTGGTTGCAGTGACCGAATTTTGAAATGTATCTGTGGAGGTTTTGCTGCTGTAAACAAACTCTTTTACATTATTGGGGGCGCCGTACCTGAATTCGGTTTGAAGGAACCATCGCGGTTTCAATGCGCGGAAATAGACTGATGGGATATAATCACTTAAGGAGCCCTTCCGGCCCATAAAGTCGTAAGGGACGGGCTTTTCACCATCTACCGGAATAATTTGGTTAACAGCAAGGCCTGCTGCAAAAGTGAAAGGTTTCTTCGCCTTTTTTTTGTCTGCGGAATCTTTCTTGCTGATAATGCTATCTGCAGAAAGTTCTTTCGCCAGGCTATTTTTCGTAAGGCTCAACACTTTTTTTAAACTGTCAGCTTCTTGAGCCATCCGCAAAGTATCTGCCTGGGGTGAAACTTCTATCTTTTCACCTTCGGAATCAACTTCTGAACCCCCAGTTTCCACCGCTTTCTCCATCTCAAGCTCTACATTGCCCGAATGCTGCTTCGGGTTACTATCAAAGGCATTAGCCTTCCCGCCCGTCTTACGTGATTTGGATGAAGATCTTCTCTTTACTTTACCAGGCTCGTTTTCCCTTTTAATCACCGGTGATGAAGTTGAACTCACGCTATCACCAATCGAACCGTTGGGCCGCAAGTTATTATTATCATGGATCTTGCCTTCATGCGCGCCATTTCCATCATTGCTTGCGGGCTGTGTACCCGAAGAAGAAATGTTTTCAATATCACCTCTGGCAGGGGTCGATTGACCGGCCGGGAGATTTGTTGATCCTGTACTAACGGTATCGCCTGAACGACTTTCAAAAATTGCCGGATCCTCTTTCCCTGATCCCCTTTTTTGAATTAGTGATGCAGGGGAACTTTCCGTGGCCTTATTTCTTTGATGGGAATACCAAAATACAATACCAAGCCCCAAAATGAGGAGCCCAAGAACCCATGGCAGGCAACCCCTGAACCATAAAGGTATCAATGGCCTGTCATCATCCTTTTCCTCCAACAGCTTCTTCATTTCCTCCCATGCCTTATCCTCTTCAGGAACGGGCAGATTACGAAGCTTGTCTGCCAGAAATTGTTCATATGGTGTCAGTTCCTTCAAATCTTTGATTCCATTTCAATTAAATGTTTCAGTTTTTTCCTCGCTTCGCTAAAGTGCCATTTACTGGTCCCCTCGCTGATCTTCAGCATCTGAGCGATCTCCCTATGTCCATATCCTTCCAGGGCAAACAGGTTGAATACTGCCCGCGTAGCAGGGGCGAGTTGTCTAACCATATTCAGGATGGATTGTTGGGAAATGCGTGAATACACTTCGGGATCTACCTCACCGCCCGAACTCTCTTCCAGTTCCCCGGTGCGAGGAATATTTTTGTCAGCCCGAACCTGGTCTAAACAATTGTTAACAATGATGGTTCGGATCCAGGTATACAAACTTCCTTTTGATGCATCAAACTTGTCTAATCCGCGAAACACTTTCAAAAATCCGGTGTTAAGCACAGACATTGCATCTGATTCACTTTTGGTGTAACGCAGGCATAGGTTCATCATGGCCTTATAATAAGACCTGTAGAGCTGCTCCTGTGCCTTTCGGTCACCGATCTTACAGCCTTCTACAACAAGATCAATATTTGCTCCTTCTATACTCAATAAAGAAGAGTAATCAACTATTTTGTTTTAATATACGGGTGGAAATTAAAAAAGGTTGGGAAAGCAGCCTTATTTTTTCGGGATGATTGCAACGGTAAGTCGTGAAGCACAAACAAGTTTTTGCTCATCATCCTCAATCCGGATCTCCCAAACATGGGTTGACCGGCCGAGGTGGAGGGGTCGCGCCGTTGCTGTAACAAAGCCGTTTTTAGCCGACCTAAGATGGTTAGCGTTTATTTCCAGCCCCACACACATAAATTGGGACTGATCGATGACGAGTGCTGAACCAATACTTCCTATGGTTTCTGCCAATGCGCAACTTGCGCCACCATGAAGCAGCCCGTACGGTTGTTTGGTTTTAGAATTCACGGGCATGCGTAGCCGAAGGTAATCCGGACCAATGGCCACCCATTCCATTTCCAGAAACTCGGCCATTGTACCCGGCATGATGTGTTCAACGTCGGATAGCTGTAAAGCTTTATTAAACCAGATCATGAAGCATATTGTTTGTTGCGGATAGTATCATTCACCGCTTCCGGCAGAAATTGTGATGCATCACCGCCATTTTTTATCACGTCCCTTACTAATGTTGATGCTACTGAAGTGTATTGCGGGAGACATGTAAGGAAGACAGTTTCCACGTTCTCCTTTAAACTTCTGTTCATATCGGCGATTGCTTTCTCATACTCGAAATCGTTCACATACCTGATACCCCGCAGTATAAATCCCGCTCCGACAGCTTCACAGGCCGAAACTGTCAGCCCATCATAAATCACTGCACCAACCTTCTCATTTCCCCTATAGATATCCTTTATCCATTGCAGTCGTTGCTGGTCGGAGAACATCGGTTGTTTGTTCATATTCCTCCCGATACCAACAATCAATCTATCAAACAGCGGAAGTGCGCGGTCAATTATATCTTTATGACCCAGAGTAAATGGATCAAATGTGCCGGGAAAAAGACAGATTCGTTGCATATAGTAAAAGTATAGCTTATGATCGGTTAAGGCCTCCGCCAAGCAGGTAAAGTACGGCCATTCTTACTGCCACGCCATTTTCTACCTGTTGCAGAATGATCGATTCATTTCCATCTGCCACGTCGCTGTCAATTTCAACCCCGCGATTAATCGGCCCCGGATGCATGATAACGATCTTCTTGCTTAATGAATCCAGCAACTTTCTCGTTATACCGTAGGAGAGATTGTACTCCCGAAGTGATGAAAATAATACCTGATTCTGCCTCTCCAACTGGATCCTCAGCACATTGGCCACATCACACCATTCAAGCGCATTTCTGAGGTTGTATTCAACATCAACATCAAGAGCCTCCTTGATGTAATAAGGAATCAATGTAGGAGGACCGGCGACTTTCACTTCCGCACCCATCTTTTTGAGCAGGTAAATATTACTCAAAGCAACGCGTGAATGCATGATGTCACCGATCAAAACCACACGCTTTCCTTCCAGGCTTCCTGTTTTCTCCTTTATTGAAAATGCATCCAGAAGGGCCTGTGTCGGATGTTCATTTATTCCATCGCCTGCATTAATGATAGCAGTTCCCGGCAGATGCTTTGCCAAAAAATGGGGTGCTCCGCTTGCACTGTGCCGCATAACCACCATATCAACCTTCATTGCGAGAATATTATTCACCGTATCCAAAAGGGTTTCGCCCTTTGATACAGAAGATGATGAAGTAGCGAAGTTTATTGTATCGGCACTGAGGCGTTTTTCAGCAAGTTCAAATGAAATTCTCGTGCGGGTGGAATTTTCGTAGAACAGGTTCACGATGGTAACGTCGCGCAGTGAAGGAACTTTCTTTATTGGTCTTTGTAATACTTCTTTAAACTGTTCTGCCGTAGTAAGAATCGTGGAAATGTCAGAAGCGTTAAGATCTTTAATGCCTAGCAGATGTTTTGTGGATAGTTGCATTAAAAAACAAAATTATCATTTTTCACCGGAAATCAGAGACACAACAATTTGTCCCTTATCATTCCGGATAAGCTTTACTTTATCTCTTGCATCGGTCGGGATGTCGATGCCCTTGTATCCTGCTTCAATGGGAAACTGGCGATGTTCCTTACGATCAACAAGAACACATAACTCCACGCGAGCCGGTCTGCCATAATCAAGGAGCACGTCTAAAGCAGCCTTGATCGTTCTTCCTGTAAAGAGTACATCATCCACGAGTATCACTTGTAGCCCATCGATACCGAATGGAATATTCATCTTGTCTGGCGAAAGAATTTTCTGGTGAAGGTCATCCCGGTAGAAAGTAATATCCAGTTGTCCATACCGAACTTTTTCATTGCCAACCTTGCTTTCAAGGTACTTAACAAGAATATCGGCAAGAACAACTCCTCCCTGCTGAATGCCAATTATCGCTGCATTTTCGAGCGAAGGATGTTTTGCAAGAATAAGGTCTCCAAGAGACTCCACAGATCTTTGAAAATCCTCCGTGTTTAATATTATTTTCAATCTTTTTGTGGCTTTATTTTTCTCTGAGGAAGGGATAACGGTAGTCAACCGCCGATGTGAAAGTTTCCTTTATCGTTCTTGCGCTCAACCACCTGTAAAGATTAAGCATGCTTCCTGCCTTATCATTCGTACCGCTTGCTCTGGCTCCTCCAAAAGGCTGCTGACCAACAACTGCCCCTGTTGGCTTGTCGTTGATATAAAAATTCCCGGCGCTGTTTCTCAACCTGTTTACCGCAGTTTCAATTGCATACCTGTCGCGTGCAATCACAGCTCCCGTAAGCGCATAAGGAGAGGTTCCGTCTACAAGTTTTAAGGTTTCTTCATATTTATTTTCATCATAAACATAAATTGTAAGAACGGGCCCGAACAACTCTTCGCACATCGTTGCATATTTCGGATCAGTAGTTTCAATGATTGTTGGTTCAATGAAATAACCTTTTGTTTTATCGCAGGTTCCTCCGGCAATTACACGGGCTCCGCTGTTGCGTTTACGTGCATTTCTGATATAATTCTCAAGCTTGTCAAAACTCTTTTCATCGATAACCGCGTTGATGAAATTGGTAAAATCTTCTACTGTTCCCATCTTCATCGTTCCTATTTCAGCGATAAGTTTTTTCTTTACCTCTGCGGCTATATTTGAAGGGAGATATGCTCTTGATGCTGCAGAGCATTTCTGACCCTGGTATTCAAAAGCACCTCTCGCAAGGGCGGCGACCACCACATCAGGATCTGCAGAAGAATGGGCGATCACGAAGTCTTTACCTCCGGTTTCTCCAACAATGCGCGGGTAAGATTTATAAACAGGAATGTTTTTACCAATGGTTTCCCACATTGCGTTGAAAACGCCGGTACTTCCTGTAAAATGAAGCCCTGCAAAATCGGGATGATTGAACACCACCTCGCCTATCGTGGGGCCGTCAACATATACAAGGTTTATCACTCCGTCAGGAAGGCCTGCTTCCTTTAAAATGCGCATAAACATTTGGGCGCTGAACACCTGGTTATTGGCGCATTTCCAAACAACAACATTACCGCACATTGCAGCGCTGGTCGGAAGGTTTCCGCCAATTGCAGTGAAATTAAATGGAGTTAAAGCAAAAACAAATCCTTCAAGCGGGCGATACTCCACCCGGTTGTTTATACCGGGCGCACTTATTGGTTGCTGGCGATAAATTTCGCTGAGATAATGAACATTAAACCTTAGGAAATCTATCAGTTCACATGCTGCATCAATCTCTGCCTGGTAAGCATTCTTACTTTGGCCAAGCATTGTGGTTGCATTGATATAAGGGCGATATTTTCCTGCAAGAAGATCTGCTGCCTTCAAAAAAATATTTGCACGATTTTCCCAACTCATAGACGCCCATCGATCACGCGCTTTCAGGGCAGCATTGATCGCCTTCTTCACATGACCCGCATCACCGGTATGAAATACACCGAGTACATGGCGATGCTCATGAGGCGGCCGCAGTTCCTGGGTTCTGCCCGTTCGAATTTCATCTCCACCTATATACATAGGCACATCGATCTTTTCTGATTTCAATTCTTTCAAAGCATTCTTCAAAGCTGCTTTCTCTGCACTTCCCGGTGCATAATTCAGAACGGGTTCGTTAGTGGGAATTGGATAGTGGAAATCGCCGAAGTTCATGAGGTTGATTTGATGATTTGGAAATTTGGTGATTTGATAATAATAGAATGATCCTCAATTCTATCATTAACTTATATGCCTGCAAAGTAAGAAGATATTCTGCTACTTTTCTGATTTTCCTGAATGCTTGGTAGTAGAAATAATTTTAGAGAGAACCTTTGCAATTTGAACAGATTTTGAAATGAGTGCAGGACAGCCGGGATAAGTATCCGAGGTCTGACAAAGCAGCAACCAATAATGTACTTCGTCTGCCTCTTTTGCTGCAAGTTTGAATTTATGAATAAAATCTGCTTTGCTTTCTGCATTTTGAGCCTCGCGAACGTTCGCCCCGATGGAAGTTCCGCACTTAAGAATTTGATTGGCGATTATAAATTTTTTCATCCCATACAAAATTTCCGCAAAGACAATAATGTCTAACGCAAACGAAAAGGAAAGGTCGACAATGAGATTGGCAGGCTTGTTTGTTTGCATAACCTAAAATAAATCAGCACTACCATTCTTTGCGGGGAAAATGCTCCCGCCCATGAGAGAAAATCATCCGAAGGGGGACTGATGGCTATCGGAAGTAGCCCAACTATAGGTCAATTGAAATAAAATAGCGCTGGTGGATTTACATCAAGATGGTGCACGAAAGAAAATCACCAAATCATCAAATTACCGAATTGCCAAATTAATGACACACCTGCACATCTTCCCAATTACACATCTCTTATGATGTTTCCTTCTCCGCCATCAGAAAGGCTTTTATAAACCCATCCAGTTCTCCGTCCATAACAGGGCCGACGTTGCCAACCTCGTAATCGGTGCGATGGTCTTTTATCATTTTATAAGGATGGAACACATAACTGCGGATCTGGCTGCCCCACTCTATCTTCTTCTTGTTTGCATTTGCAGCATCCCGCAATTCATTTCGCTTGCGCATTTCCTCTTCAAACAAACGGCTTTTCAGCATTTGCATGGCCTTCTCACGGTTAGCCAACTGGCTTCTTTCGGTTTGGCAAACAACCACGATGCCTGTGGGGATATGCGTGAGAAAAACCTTTGTTTCAACCTTGTTCACGTTCTGACCACCCGCACCGCCACTGCGCGCAGTTTCCATTTTTACGTCGGCGTCCTTCACATCTATTTCAATGCTGTCGTCAACTAACGGGTACACGTGTACGCTGGCAAAGGAAGTATGTCTTCTTGCATTACTGTCGAACGGTGAAATTCTTACCAGCCGGTGTACACCGCTTTCTGCTTTAAGAAAACCGTAGGCAAATGGACCGTCGAATTGAAATGTGCAGGTTTTGATACCAGCGCCATCACCCCATTGCCAGTCGAGTTCGGTAACACTCCATCCCTGTTTTTCACCGTACATACGGTACATGCGGGCAAGCATTTCGGCCCAATCCTGGCTTTCGGTACCGCCGGCTCCGCTATTTATCTCCATTACTGCAGGCAGTGGATCTGTAGGTTCGTTGAGCGTACTTTTAAACTCGGCTTCCTCGATTGATTCAAGGGCTTTGTCAAAGGCTTCCTTCACTTCTGATTCCTCAGCCTCTCCTTCTTTCCAAAATTCAAAAAGTACGGCGAAGTCTTCCACATTGGTTTGGACCGAGTAAAACATATTTACCCAATACTCATTAACCTTAGTTTCTTTTAAGATTGCGGTTGCCCGGGCGTTATCATCCCAAAAACCCGGAGAAAGTGAAAGTTGTTTGTCGTTTTCAATTTTGGCTTCGCGGTTAGCGACGTCAAAGAAACCTCCTCAAGACCACCAAACGGTCTCTCATATCTTTAAGTAATTCTGTTGTCATGGGCGCAAAGATAACTTTGTGATTTGATAATTTGGTGATTTGGAAATTAAGTTCTCAGGGAACAGTCTGCGCATCATTGACCATCAGCAAACACGATCATCAAATTATCAAATCGTCTAATTGACTAATTGCATCCTCCTCTTAACATTTCTCTAACCTCACCGGCTTTTGGCGTAAAGGTTGTACGGGTATCTTTGCAACAATTAAAAAATCAATCGATTATGCGTATAACGACAATTCTGGCGATGGCAATTTTCGCACTGGCTGCGTTTCCATCATGCGTAAGTAAGAAAGTATTAAAAGCCGAACAAACTAAATATGTAACCCTGCAGGGCGAATACGACAGGGTTCAATCGGAATTGAGAGCTTGTAAAGACCTAACGGCAGAGGATGCACGAAAAAGAGCTCAGCTTGAATCGGAGCTGGCGAACCTTAACAAGCAAATCGATTTTCTGAAAGACAACAACAACCAGGCTTTAAAACAATTGGAGAATCTAAGTGTTATCTCCGGTTCGCAGGCGGAGAGCATTAAAAAATCTCTTGAGAACATCGGCGCAAAAGATGCTTATATAAAAGACCTCCAATCGGCAATGGCGAGGAAAGACTCCTTAAACCTTGCGCTTGTAACTAACCTGAAAGGCGCGATAGGAAATATGGATGATAAAGACATCAACATAAAAGTTGACAAAGGCGTTGTTTATATTGATATCTCTGATAAACTTCTTTTCAAGAGCGGGCAGTATGAAATAACAGACCGGGCGAAAGAAGTACTTGGAAAGGTGGCAAAGGTGCTGAAAAATCAACCTGAAATTGAATTTATGGTGGAAGGCCACACAGACAATGTGCCTTATCGAGGCGGAGCGCAGTTACTTGACAACTGGGATCTTAGTGTGAAGCGTGCAACCGCAGTTGTGAGGGTGCTTCAAAATCAATATGGCATCCCACCTGCGAAAATGGCTGCGGCAGGAAGAGGCGAGTATGTACCTGTTTCAGATAATTCATCTGCAGACGGTCGGGCCAACAACAGGCGTACACGCATCGTGATTCTTCCTCAGCTTGATCAGTTCTTCAAGTTGTTGGAAACTAAATAATCCTTACTTTTTACCGGGAACGGCAGGAAAAACCGGAAGAGAGATCAATATCTTTGATCTATGAAAAAAGCTCTTCTTTGTTTTTTACTGCCGTTCTTTTTTTTATTAAATGCCCGTGCGCAGACCGTGCCAGACACGGTTGAAGTTGCAATTCGTTTTGGAAGTATCTGCTGCGGACCAGATTCGGATATTTTCCTTAAAGACTTTTACAAGGGGTTCAACAAGGGAAAATGCAGGAAGGTATTGGCGTATAAAGCAGGTGGTTGTGGAAAGGAAGGCGAATTCTTTATACTTTTCTCTTTAAAGAAATTAAAGTTGCCGGCGAAAGAAAAATTTAAGTCATCACTGGAGGAGATCATTACGAAGGAAAATTTGAAGAACAAGGCGGCAAACAGCAGCGCAGGTGGCATTATGATCCAGCAAAATATTGCTCCAGCCAGGCTCTCCTATTGTCGTATCCCGTTAGCAAAATGGTAGGTAAGCTCAAGCCTTTTAAAATTTTTCTTAAATCACTTCAATGAAGAAAAGATCTGTTGCCTTTTTTATTCTTATTTCTCTTGCATCGTTCAGAGAGCTACCTGCGCAGGATTGCGGAAAAAGAAACCTTAGCACTGATATCTCACATTTCCTTGCGCGTATTGGATATGTTGATCTTTCCCTGGAGGAATTAAGAAAATTACCAATTGAACAAATTAAATCAGCAGGGCCGCCAGTGAGGCCTTACCCGGTTGAAGATGTGCAGAGAATAAAGATCACTGAAGATAGCATCCCTGTTCTGATGTTTAACGGAGGCGCCGGAAAGAATTTGCCCATCATAATTAACTATCATGGTGGCGGATTTATTTCGCCGTTGATCCCAGCCATTGAATATGATCTTTGGCGTGATTCTAAAACATATGAGGCAGTGGTTTTTGCCGTCGATTACCGGGTTGCCCCTGAACACAGATTTCCTGCTGCAGTAAATGACAGCTACGCTGCTTTCAAATGGATAGCCGAATACGGGAAGGCATATGGAGGAAACACGAACAAGATAATTTTAATGGGCAACAGTGCGGGCGCTAACCTTGTTGCCGTTATCACGCATAAGGCAAAAGAGGAAGACCTGGCTAAAAAGATAAAGCTGCAGGTATTGAACGGGATAGCGGCAGACCTCAGGCCGGAGCATATGGAAGCATCTGATTCTTATGCTCAGAATGCAAAAGGTTATTTCCAAACCAAAGCGGCATGCTATTTTGCGGCTGAAACCTATGCGCCCGGTGAGCTTGCAAACCCCGACGTATCGCCCCTACTCCGCGAAGATTTCAGCGCGTTGCCTCCCGCCATTGTGATCACTGCAGAATTCGATCCTCTAAGAGATGACGGTAAGGCCTATGCGCAGAAATTACGCGACAGTGGCGTAAAGGTGTGGGAAAGGTGTTTTGCCGGACAGATTCATTGCCTCATTGGGCTTGCACCTGATGCTGAAGAGATCAAAGAAATGGAGAGAATGATTATTGAAGGAATGGAGTGATAAAAATATGTCCAGAAGAGTTTGCACAGAGGAAAGGAGATCACAGAGATCCACAGAGGGAGTAAAAGATCTTAGAGGTCTCACTCTTTCGAATATCACAGATGTATTAACAAACCCGAACTACAAACCAGGAACTACAAACTACCAACTAAAAAGAGGCTGCATCTTTCCAGACACAGCCTCTTAGATATTAAAAACCGGTTTTACTTTACTTCTTCAAACTCTGCATCAGTAACATTTTCTGCCCCGCCGGCATCTGCATTGCCACCAGCCTGTTGGCTGCCTGCATCCTGCGTGCCTTCTGCGCCGGGTTGTGCTCCCTGGGTGGCTTTGTACATTTCTTCACTTGCCGCCGTCCACGCTGCATTCATTTCAGCGATAGCAGGGTCGATCATTGCAACGTCCTGTGCTTTATGAGCAGATTTCAATTTTTCCAGCGCAGCCTCTATCGGTGCTTTTTTATCGGCTGAGATCTTGTCGCCGTATTCCTTCATCTGCTTTTCAGTTTGAAAGATGAGACTGTCTGCCTGGTTCACTTTGTCAACCTTTTCGCGCTCAAGCTTATCAGTAGCTTCATTAGCCTTAGCTTCATTCTTCATCTTTTCTATTTCTTCCTTGGTCAGGCCACTTCCCGCTTCGATGCGTATCTTCTGTTCTTTTCCTGTCCCTTTATCTTTTGCGCTTACATGTAGTATTCCGTTCGCATCAATATCGAAAACCACTTCTACCTGAGGTACACCGCGTGGTGCAGGCGGAATTCCATCAAGGTTGAACATGCCCAGGCTCTTGTTTTGAGAAGCCATTGGGCGCTCACCCTGAAGTACATGAATTTGTACGCCCGGCTGGTTGTCGCTTGCGGTACTGAACACTTCAGATTTTTTTGTAGGAATAGTGGTGTTGCTCTCTATGAGCTTCGTCATCACACCGCCCATGGTTTCAATACCAAGACTTAGTGGCGTAACATCAAGCAACAACACGTCTTTAATTTCTCCGCTTAATACCGCTCCCTGAATTGCAGCACCAATTGCCACAACTTCATCGGGATTTACACCGCGGTTAGGTTTTTTGTTGAAGAATTTTTCAACTATCTCCTGCACTTTTGGAATACGCGTGCTACCTCCTACAAGAATCACTTCATCAATTTGCGAAACGTTCATGCCTGCATCTTTCAAAGCTTGTTCGCAAGGCTTCAAGCAACGCTCAAATAATTTATCGGCCAGTTGTTCAAACTTCGCGCGTGAAAGCTTTTTCACAAGATGTTTGGGAACCCCATCAACCGCAGTTACATATGGCAGGTTGATCTCGGTTTCATTTCCTGAGCTCAACTCTACCTTGGCTTTTTCGCTTGCCTCTTTTAAACGCTGAAGTGCCATTGGATCTTTACGAAGGTCAATTCCCTCGTCACTTTTGAATTCATCGGCCAGCCAATCCATAATCACTTTATCGAAGTCATCACCACCAAGATGCGTATCACCATTGGTTGATTTTACTTCAAAAACACCATCCCCAAGCTCGAGAACGGAAATATCGAAGGTTCCTCCCCCAAGGTCAAACACAGCGATCTTTTGATCCTTTCCTTTCTTATCAAGGCCGTATGCGAGAGCTGCCGCCGTGGGTTCATTTACAATTCTGCGAACATTCAACCCTGCAATTTCACCTGCCTCCTTGGTGGCCTGGCGTTGTGCATCGTTAAAATAGGCGGGCACTGTAATTACCGCTTCCGAAACCTCAGTTCCAAGGTAATCTTCGGCAGTTTTTTTCATCTTCTGCAATACCATCGCACTAATTTCCTGCGGTGTATACATTCTGCCATCAATGTCTATCCTAACGGTATTATTGTCACCTTTTACTACTTTATAACTCCAGTGTGAGCTTTCTTCCGTAACCTCATCGAACCTGCGGCCCATAAAGCGTTTCACACTGGTGATGGTATTTTGAGGATTGGTAATGGCCTGGCGTTTTGCAGGATCGCCCACTTTACGCTCTCCATTTTTCAAAAATGCCACCACTGAAGGCGTTGTACGACGGCCCTCATC
>JAEZDA010000099.1 GCA_023433345.1 Bacteroidota bacterium
CCGGACTTGCTTAATTTTGCGTCCGATTTATAAAAACCCAAAAATTAACTAACATGAAAAAGGTATTTTTATTTGCTGCTTTGGTTGCAGCTTCTTTCACCGGTATCGCGCAGGACGGTGGTTCTGATGTTCGCGGACTGAAATTCAACGGTGGTGTTCACGTTGACATTCCTGTAAGTAACTTAGACAATGCCTCTATCGGTGCGGGTCTTGACATCCTTGGTCAGTATGGCTTTACAGACAACCTGGCTGTAACTCTTGATGCAGGTTATACTTCATTTTTTCCTAAAGAAGTTAATGGGCAAAAAGGTGACAACTTCGGAATTATTCCTATCCGCGCAGGTATTCGTTTTTTCGCAACTCCTCAATTATACATCGGTGCAAAAGGTGGAGTTGGAATTGGAACTGCTACAGGAAGTGAGACAATGACCGCATATTCTTTCGGAGCTGGTTACATGATGAGTTCTAAACTTGATGTTGGCGCATCTTACGACGGCTACAGCAAGGGCGGATCAATTGGTGCAATCGGAATCCGCGTAGGTTACTACTTCGGAGGAAAATAATTTTGCATAAAATTTGGCCTTGTCATTCGCATAGGGCCTTTTTATAAAATTCACTTAGCGTAGTACAATGGGCCGCTATTTGCATAAGTGAAAAAAAATATATAAATTTCGGCCCATTACTAACCAAAATCTACGTTACAATGAAAAAATTAATCGCAATGATGGCGATCGTCGCCACCAGCAGTGCCGCAATGGCACAAACGGAAGGCTTTACAAAAGGGAGCCTTTTCTTATCTGGAAGTATCGGATTAAGCAGCAACAAAACCCCGGATGGCGCTGATGAGGTCAAAACAACCTCTTTCAACTTTAGCCCACGCCTTGGTTATTTTGTAAGCAGCAATATCGCAGTTGGTATCAATGCTTCTATCGGAAGTACAAAATATACCAACACCGGAACTGATGGAGAAACAAAGGACATGGAGATGACCCTTGGTGTATTTGGACGTTACTATTTTAACCCTGCTAACAAATTCTCAATGTTCCTTAACCTTGGCGCTGATTACGTTGCTGACAAGAGAACAACTGAATTTGGCGGTCTTGAAACTGAATTCAAAGAAAGTGGCTTCCAGGCTGGACTGGCTCCGGGCCTTCACTACTTTATCTCTAATCGTCTCGCTTTGGAAACTTCAGTTGGTCTGTTAGGTTTCCGCTCAATGAAGCCTGATGTTGATAATGCAGAAGCAACAACTGACTTCGATTTCAACCTGGGATTGAACAACCTGAGCTTCGGTATTGTTTACAAACTGAAGTAATAAGTTCGTATAGTTTTAAAGAAAGGTCGTTTTTTAACGACCTTTTTTTATTGGGGCGTGTCCCCGACGCCCGCATTTGCGGGGTCGGGGCCGGGCTGATCCGCTGTATCTCCCGCCCGGCGGCCGGGAGGATGCCGCTTCCATCCCTCACGCGAGGATTGGGCGGAATTGTTTATTAGTTTTTTGATTTGTTGGTTAAAAGGGGCGTACTACATGCATTAAAACGCTCATGGCTATGCGCAGTTTGGATAGGAGTTCCATCGGCCGGCTTGGCCACTAAAGAGCGTATTTATTAAAACCAAGATGCAAATGTTCAGCAGAATTCCAAACGCTGAATGGCAATCGTCATTCGCTCAATTGCGCATGAGCCGTGGTTACCTTTTCAATGCAAAGGAAATTCTGTAAAGTTCGTCTGTTGAAATTAGCCTATCCCAACCATTTTTTTTCAGGCCTTTTAAAAGAGCTTTATCACCGGTCCAGAATCTACCACGAATGTGCTCAGTCAATGCCACAAATTCTGTGTCATCAATATCCGAGTCTTTAATTAATTCCTCAGCGAGTTGGTAGAACTTAACTGGAATTAATTCGACATTAATAAATTTAATTTTCGAAGTAATAAGTGAGGATGCTTTATACAATATTGGTGTCCACAACAATTCTCAGAAACCAAGTTTCCTTTTGGTTTTCGCCCAACGACCCTTTTTAATTTTTTTGACCAGGGCATCAACTTCTTTTTGTGTAGCCTTTGATTTTATAGCCACTTCCTTAAAAGCTAATAAGTTTGCAATGTCCTGGAGGACGTCCAAATTCGTGGAAGACGGAAGCCGGAAAATTACTTCGTTCTTGGTTCTTTCAATTCGCATGCTGAACGTTTCTGTAAATATACTGCATTTTAGAAGTGTCCTAAAGTTGAAAAGATTTGTTGTGATAATCGTAACCTTCGTACAACTCCAAAACAGCAGAGGCTTTTAGAAGATGAATTAAAATTTTCTCAGGACAGCAATGGTCCTTACTCCTAAATCGTAATCCGTCAACCGAAAATCTCTAATAGCCCTGCTCCCTGCACCTTGCATCTTGCAGCCTGCTTGCGATCAAAACCCCAGCACTTCCTTCATACTCAGAACACCTTTGCGCTTAAACGCATACTCAGCGGCAATTACGGCCCCGGTTGCAAAGCCTTCGCGATTGTGTGCCGTGTGAATGATCTCTATATCATCTACCGGTGAGGCATAAACGATGCGATGGGTTCCCGGGGCGGGATCTTTTCTTACAGACCTTATCCTGATCTTTTCTTCATCGCGTTCTTCTTCGTTTATGGTCCAGGCGGTTTTTACTTCGGATTCTTTTATGATCTGTTCAGCAAGTGTAATTGCTGTTCCGCTCGGCGCATCTTTTTTCTGCGTATGATGTATCTCTTCAATACTCACATTGTATTCTTTCTGCGCTGCCATTAACCGGGCAAGTTTCATGTTCAGCTCAAAGAAAATATTTACTCCAATACTAAAATTGCTTGCGTAAAGAAATGTTCCATTTCGCTCACGGCACAGATCTTCAATTTCATTTAATCGATGAAGCCAGCCCGTACTGCCGGAGATTACTGGAATGCCAGCTTCTAAACATGTTCTGATATTCGATGCGGCACTTTCAGGACCTGTGAATTCAATGGCAACATCGCACTCATTTAAATTTTTTGCATTGAGCTGATCACTGTTTGAAGAAGAGATCTTCAGCCTAACATTATGTCCGCGCTTGCTGGCAATGGATTCAATTGTTTTTCCCATTTTGCCGTAACCGATAAGGGCGAGATTCATGAAGTCAATTAAAAATTAAAAAGTAAAAATTAAAAAGTAAAAATGACAGATTTGTGTTTCCCGCGCAAGAACCTGGAACAACAGACTACCAACTACAAACTACAAACTATCTTATCTTCAACACAAACGAAACCCCCGTGGTATTCGCCATTTCACTCTTGCCGGTCTTAATTTGAAAACTGAGGTCGTCGCTCACGTCAAATGTTTTAAGGTGTGCGTCTACTGCAGCGTCTACTACATTTAAGCCCCAGAACAAAATAAAGAACAGTGCTGAGTAATCCATGTTCTGCCTCACTGCATTCCGGAATGTGCGGATACGGTCAGGCTGGTCTTTTACTGTAAAATATGGTTGCTTAATGAGATAGTCGTTCGATTCATCTCCATCTGTGGCAAGTTTGTAGGCTTCACGGGCATCACGGAATTGCCCAAGGTTGCGGAAGAAAAGGTAGGTGGTTGTGCCCAGGGCGCCATAAACCAGGGGTATCTTCCAATATTTTTTATTGGTCGCTTGTCCCCATCCCGGCACAAATGCGGAACGCCGTATTGCAATATTCGGATTATACTTTTTCTCAGCGCCCAACTCGATTCCTTTCGTGCTTATCACCGAAGCTGTACTGTCCAACACAAGACTATCCTTTTGTGCCATTGAAAACGCCGGCAGTAGCGATATCATCATTGCAATAATGAAAAAGCGGAACATCAGTTTACTTTGATGTTTAGTTTTTCCAAAAGTCCGTTTAACTCATCCAAAGAAAAATATTCAAATTGAATACTTCCGTGTCCTTTTTTATTATGCACCATTTTCACCTTCGTGCTGTAGGCTGAAGCTATATTGTCTTCGATCTTCCTGAAGGCCGGTGGCAAAGATGATTTCGTAGGCACCTTTGATGAACCGGGCGTATACATTTTTCTTACAAGTTCTTCTGTTTGACGAACTGAAAGTCCTTTTTTCCTGATCTCTGAAAAAATGAAAAGCTGTTTATCAACATGGTCTACGTTGATCAATGCGCGTGCATGCCCCATTGAAATCACACCATTTCGAACGGCCACCTGTATATCTGGCGGCAACTTCAAAAGCCGCATGTAATTAGTAACCGTACTTCTTTCCTTTCCCATTCTTTCGGCAACCTGTTCCTGTGTATAATCCAGGTCATCCATCAGTCTTTTATAGCTGAGCGCTATCTCGATAGCATTTAAGTTTTCACGTTGCAGGTTTTCCAAAAGGGCCAGTTCGAGAATCGTACTGTCATCGCTTTGTCTCACATATACGGGCACATCTTTCAGTCCCGCAATTTTTGCAGCACGCAATCTTCTTTCACCCGCTATCAACTTGTATTTCCCTCCGGCCATTGGTGAAACCGTCAGCGGTTGAATGATGTTGTGCATCTTGATGCTTGCTGCAAGTTCGCTTAACGCTTCTTCGTCAAAATCTTTACGCGGCTGGTCGGGGTTGGCTATAATTTCGTCTACCGCTACCCGTTGGGTGGCCGTCGTTTTTTCAACAACATCCTGCTTTAGATGTCCTGAGGTTGTTTTCAGGTCATTATCAATATTTTGCAGTAAACTGCGTATTCCTTTTCCGAGAGCGTCTTTTTTCATTAGTATATCTTTAGTCGGTAGTCTTTAGTCGTTAGTCTGTAGTCTTCGGCCAAAACCAAAGGAAAATATGATTACAGATCACATAAACTTCTCAGGCTGTTGAGTCATGAAAGACAACATTCTCCCTACCTCTTCATTCCGGCTGCGAAGATCAATATAATCTTCTTCACTTAAAAATTTTAGGTCTTTCGAAAAGTCAAGCCAAACTCCGGTCTCGTTGTTTTCGCTTAAGCAGTCTGAAAGTTTGGAGAGAAAATGGTTCCGATATTTTCTTTGCCGGTAAGATTCCGCAAAGTTCGCGCAAACGGATTTAGAAGAACGCCTAATCTGGCTAATCATCCCGAATTTTTCT
The DNA here is from genome assembly GCA_023433345.1 of Bacteroidota bacterium. Classification (GTDB taxonomy): domain Bacteria; phylum Bacteroidota; class Bacteroidia; order Chitinophagales; family Chitinophagaceae; genus Ferruginibacter. The sequence goes on from JAEZDA010000099.1 coordinate 5,078, forward strand.
TCGCGTGGGAATTTTTGAGTGATCAAATGAATATCAAGAGCCAGGCGGTAAGCTTTTTGGTAAACTATTAAATCTGTAAATCGGCCCATTGCAACATCATTTAAAAGGCAAAAGTGGAGATTTCCTGGAGATAATTTTGGGAGATACCCATTTTTAACACTGTTGGGTAACCCCGTACAACAGGCTACAGACTACAGGCTACAGACTACTGACTACTAACTACCAACTACCAACTACCAACTACTCCAGAATCTTCTCTTCCTGCGCGATTCGGGTCATATTATTCTTCTGCAAAATTTCCTTGGCGAGATTAAGGTAGTTCACGGCTCCTTTGCTGTCGGAATCGTAAAGAATTACCGGTTTGCCGAAGCTTGGCGCCTCGCTTAGGCGGGTGTTGCGGTGGATAATGCTGTTGAAGACCATTTCCTCAAAATGTTTGCGCACTTCGCTCACAACCTGGTTGCAAAGGCGAAGGCGACCGTCATACATGGTCATAAGAATACCTTCTATCTTCAGCTCAGGGTTGAGTCGGTTTTGTACGATTTTCACGGTGTTAAGCAATTTTCCCAGTCCTTCCAACGCAAAAAATTCCGTTTGAACGGGAATCACTACGCTATCAGCCGCCACGAGGGCGTTAACGGTGATAAGCCCGAGGGAGGGAGAACAGTCAATTACAATAAAGTCATATTCATCTCTAACGGGTTCGAGAATTTGCTTTAACACACTTTCGCGACTCGGGTAGTTGATCATTTCAATTTCGGCGCCTACAAGGTCAATATGAGAGGGGATCAGGTCGAGATAAGGAAGTGCTGTTTTGAGGATTACATCAGCGCCCGTCGCTTCGTTCACCATGCAATCGTAGAGGCTGCGGGTAACATTATGAAGGTCGAAACCTACACCCGTAGTACTATTCGCCTGCGGATCGGCATCTACCAAAAGAGTTCTGTATTCCAGAATGGCAAAGCTGGCCGCCAGGTTAATAGCTGTTGTTGTTTTTCCTACTCCGCCTTTTTGGTTCGCAATTCCTATTATTCTTGCCACTATTTATAATTATTGATATGATATTTCAGAATGAAATTGTGTCGCCTATTGCAGGCAGGAAAAGTTCAAGGTTCTTCATCCTGAACTTATCAATGGCTTTTTGTTTGTCGATTTTTATATATCCGAAGGTATCGTAATGCACGCCCACAACCTTATTGCATTGCACCATCCTCGCTGCCTCCGCCGCATCTTCGCATCCCATGGTAAAATTGTCGCCAACAGGAAGGATGCACAGATCTATCTCAGCAAATGAAGGTATCAATTGCATATCGAGCGTAAGAGCGGTGTCGCCGCTATAATAGATATTTATATCATCTGTGGTGATCACAAAACCCATAGGGTTTCCGCCATAGCTACCGTCTGGCAGTGAGGAGGAATGAACCGCGTTCACGCATTTAACCGTTCCAAAATCGAACTTCCATTTTCCGCCGGTGTTCATCGGGTGGTATTTCAGACCTTTCTTTTCATACCACATTGCAACTTCGTAGGCGGCTACAACTGTTGCCCCTGTACGTTTTCCAATGGCTTCTGTATCGGCCACATGATCGGAATGGCCATGGCTCAGCAGTATATAATCAGCCTCTATTTCGTTAATATTTACATGTGAAGCCAGCTCATTCGGCGTTATGAACGGGTCAAACAGTAATTTTGCACCATTCAAATTAACCAGGAAGCATGATTGTCCGTAATAGGTAAGTTCCATAACCGAATTTTGAGGCGGAAATCGCCCGGGCAAAAATAATGATTCGAAAGTATACCGGGGAAACAAATAGACCGGCCGAAGATAAAATGATCACGATAATATCGGGTACAGACAGGAAGAACAGCATAACGCGGGATGTGGCACTCGAATATCACCGGATGCTTGGAGAAAGAGGGGAAAAAAGTAAAGTACTCCTGCTGGATGAAACTGACATGACGCATCGCGACGGATTCTTTGAAAAAGTGGAAGCAGAACTTCTGATACCTGCCGAAAAATTCATCATCATAAGCCCAGAATATAACGGATCATATCCGGGCATTTTGAAATTGATGATCGATCATTCAGATATAAAAAAGGTGTGGTGGCACAAACCTGTTCTGCTTACGGGAGTAAGTACGGGAAGGGCCGGAAACCTTCGCGGAATGGACCATCTTACAGGTTCCCTTCTTCACATGAAAATGCACGTTCATCACAACCGTTTGCCCATCAGCTCCATAGATAAACTAATGCAGGAAGGCGTTTTTACAGATGTTAAAACCATTGATGTCATCAATCATCAGCTTGATGAATTTTTATCAAAATAAAAAAATAAAATGCGTTCAACAGGGGGTTTGATTCTTTTTGTGATGGTAATGTTGCTGCTGGACCTGTATGTATTCCAGGCGGTAAAAACGTCATTTGCCTCTTCACGTTTTCGTACAGCCGTTCACGTTAGTTTCTGGATAGTTGCTATTCTGAGTGTCTTTGGGTTCATATTGTTTGTGCTTACCGATCCTGAACTTTTAGGAAGGAAACTCCGGTCGTATTTATTTGCCTGCATAATAGGTTTATTTCTTGCGAAGCTGGTAACGGTGATCTTTCTTGTTACCGATGATCTGCGCAGGGGCATTCAGTGGGCGGCGGGCAAATTACTTTTCAGAAATACCGAGGGCGAAACACAGGTGGGAGAGGGGATCAGCAGGTCTGCTTTTTTAAGTTGGCTTGGGCTCGCAGCAGGAGGAACTTTGTTTGGAAGTTTGATCTATGGATTTTCCAACAAGTATAATTATACTTTAAAGAAACTTCAGCTCTCTTTTGAAAGGCTTCCTGAAAATTTTAAGGGCACCCGTATCGTTCATATTTCAGACATACATGGCGGAAGTTTGCTTGATGAAAAAGCTGTGCTTCACGGCGTGAAAAAGATCATGGATCAAAAACCGGATCTCATTGTATTTACAGGCGACCTGGTGAACGATCGTGCCGTGGAAATGAAAACACTCTCGAAAGTTTTCAGCCAGTTGTCCGCACCAATGGGAGTTTATTCCATCTTAGGTAATCATGATTACGGGGATTATGCGCGTTGGCCATTGGATGGAATTAGTAAGGAGGAAAACCTTGAGAATCTGAAAAAGGTGCATGCTGATATGGGTTGGAAATTGTTGATGAATGAGCATGTTGCAATTGAAAAGAGCGGTCAGCATCTTGCCTTGCTGGGCATTGAGAACTGGAGTGCAAAAGGGAATTTTCCGCGCTATGGCAGAATGGATCTTGCGCATCGCGGTACGGAAAATTATCCGTTCAAAATATTGTTAAGTCATGATCCCAGCCATTGGGATGCGGAAGTGAAATTAAAATATGCCGACATTGACCTGATGCTAAGCGGGCACACGCATGGTATGCAATTCGGCGTAGAGGTGCCGGGTTTAAAATGGAGTCCCGTTCAATATATGTATAAGCAGTGGGCAGGGTTGTATGAAGACGCTCATCAAAAACTCTACATTAACCGGGGCTTTGGTTTTATTGGTTACCCGGGGCGTGTAGGTATTTTGCCTGAGATAACGCTGATCGAGCTGGTCTGATGATTTACGATGTACGAAGTACGATGTGGTATTTATTGCGAATGCCTGCGGTCGCCAAAAATCCCCTTTCTTAAAAGTCATCTCAAGGGTAGTGACGGACCTCTTTTAATTCGTTTATCCCTATCCGTTAGTTGCTCATCCGTATAGCTGATGTTGCCGCATGTGCAAAACTTTTTTCATATAAAAAGTTTGGATTATAGAAATAAAGCTTCTAAATTGGTTGCCTGATTGATCCATGCCATCCAATTTCTCCTGATCAACTCACCTCTCCTACTTCGGAAAATTTATACCTGTCTTTTAACTGCTATCACCAGATCCTCTATTCGTATTTAAAGCCAGCAAACATTCCAATTATTCCGGTAACAATTTAAAAATTGATGCTCAAGGCGTCGCGGCAGAAGTATACCCTGACGCTACATACTCTTTCACACGTATAAAACTTACATTATGTTCAATCCATTTACCCGGCAATCTTTCCGACAGCGGTACGGAAGAAAACTCTTTTCCCTCATCTTTTTTTCGCTATCAGCATTCACGCTTTCAGCACAAACTACTTTATGGACGAATCCTATATCGGGAACAAATCCAAATTCTAATAATCCCTATACGATCGGGCAAACAGTGAACCCATTTATAACGGTCACGGGAATTGGCAGGGGTGCTGGTATTACCGGTGCAAATGCTAATAACAGGTATAATGCCTCAGGCTGGCAATCCGGAAACTTCAATATCTCCAATAACGATTATTTTACTTTTAGCCTGGCGCCGCTGGCCGGTTATCGGATCAATCTTTCGAGCTTTGTTTATACTGGTCAATCTGATTTCGGACCACTTTCATTTGTATTTCGCCATTCTTCATCAGGTTTCGCTACAAATATCGGGACCCCTGATGCCGATGGAACCACCATTTCATTGACGGCGGCCGCCTATCAGGGGCTAAGCGCAAACAGTGAATTCCGCTATTACGGTTACAACAGTCTCGGGTTGAATTACAGTATAAACGATTTCACTTTTAATGGATCGGTACTCGGCACTTCGGTTACCACTATCAACGGTTTTACTTCCTGCCCGGGAGTTGCCGGTACTGCCCAGTCATTTATAGTAAATGGTAACGGCCTTGCACCGGCCAACGCAACTATAACTGTTGCGGCAACGGCTAATTATGAAGTATCTGTTACTTCGGCTGTGGCCGGTTTTAGCGGAACAAGTGTCTCCTTCAATGCATCAGGTGGTAATACCGCGCAAACGGTTTGGGTGAGATTAAAATCATCAGCTGCACTCGGGCCGCATAATGGTGAGATCGTAACTGTGTCCGGTGGGGGGTTTGCCGTGGGAGCAGGCATTGCGGTCACACTAAACGGAAATGTGCCGGCAAATGATGCAACAATTTCATTAGCCACTGATCCGGGAACACAAAACCAGGTAATATGTATAAATAATCCACTTGCACAGGTAGATTACAATATGGGCGGAACTGCCACCGGCATCAATTTTTCCGGTTCACTGCCTGCAGGGGTTACCGGTGGTTTTTCCGGCGGAACTTATTCCATCAATGGCACGGCAACATCGTCGGGTACGTATAATTATACCCTTACCACCACGGGTGGAACATGTAATTCAAGTATCAGCGGTTCTGTTATCGTGAGAGATGACGCAACGGTAAATTTGCTTTCTGGTAACGACAACCAGAACCTTTGCCAGGGTTCACCAATCAGCACGATCATCTATTCAGTGGGAGGAAGTGGTACCGGCGGTTCTGTAAGCGGGCTTCCAGCTGGCGTAACATATGTATATAATGCCGGTCAAATCATGATCAGCGGCACACCCACAGTTTTCGGAGTTTTCAATTATACGGTGAATACAACGGGTCCATGCCTCACACCTTCAGCCACTGGTACTATTACTGTAAATGAATCCAGTTCTATCAGCATTCAGTCTGGCTCACTAACCAATACCATTTGCATCAACAACCCTCTAACATCAGTTGAGCTGACAAGGGGCGGCACATCCACCGGGTGGTCGTATACCGGCACACTTCCCGATGGCCTTACTGCGGGTGATGTTGCAGGTGTGTTCACGATAAGTGGAACCGCAACTTCTGCCGGTTCCTTTGCAATTACAGTAACTGCCGATGGACCATGTCCTGTTTCTGAAATTGTGTCAATTCTTGTTAATGATAATTCTTCCATAAGCCTCACTTCAGCGGGGGCCACAACAAATCAATCGGTTTGCATCAACACTCCCATTGCGAACATCACTTACGCGGTGGGCGCGGGCGGAACCGGTGCTTCGGTAAGCGGCTTACCGGCCGGGGTCAACTTCAATTTTTCGGCGGGTACGCTAACAATTAGCGGTACACCTACCCAGGCGGGATCGTTTAATTATTTAGTCACTACCACCGGGCCCTGTATAAATACTTCCTTAGGCGGAACGATCGATATTTCAGGAGATGCCACAATAGCACTCACTTCCGGTGCTGGTTCAAATAGCCAGACCTTTTGTATAAATAATGCCCTGCCTGTAAACATCACCTACGCGGTAGGAGGCACGGGCACAGCTATTTCGGTTCAATCAGGAACTTTTCCGCTTGGCATATCAGGCTTTTTTGATGCGGGAGTGTATACTATCACAGGTTTTGGACTGGGAGCCGGCACGTTCAACATAGTGCTGACAACCGAAGGGCCTTGCGTTACCCCAACTGCAAATGTTACCCTCGTGGTGCAGGACAACTCCACCATAAACCTCACCTCCGCGGCAGGCACAGACGCGCAAACAGTTTGTGTGAATACTGCGATTTCTCCCATTACCTACGCGGTGGGGGGTGGTGGAACCGGCGCTACAGTGAGTGGCCTGCCAACAGGGGTAACTGGTTCCTTCAATTCTGGTGTATATACCATTTCAGGAACGCCCACTCAATCTGGCTCGTTCAGTTATACGATCACCACTACCGGGCCCTGCATCAATACACAGAATGGCGGAACAATAGACGTAACTCCAAACGCTACGATCATTTTAACTTCGGCGCCGGCCACATCTAACCAAACGGTCTGTGAGAACATCGCGCTCGCCGATATCATCTATACTGTTGGTGGTTCGGCTACAACCGCATCAATCTCCGCAGGGGCCCTGCCTCCGGGGGTTGCAGGAATTTTTTCTTCCGGAGTATTTACAATAAGCGGCTCGCCGGCTGCGGCGGGTATCTTCAATTTTACCGTGAAAGCAGACGGCCCCTGTGTGGATGCGTCGCTCAGCGGATCGATCACGGTGAATCCCGCACCTACAGGGCTGTCGGTAACGCCATCTTCTGCCACAATTTGTGTTGGAAGTTCACAGTTACTTACTGCAGCAGGGGCAACAAGCAACACAGCAACGGTTCACACAACTAACTTCACTGCACTGGGAACGTATACTGTTTCCGGCTCTGTTACCGGTGCCAGAAGTAGCGGCTGGGCAATTCGGGCAAATAATTACTGTGCATACAATCCTTTTATTTGCCTGTTCGGACCATTCTCAAGCGGCTCGGGCAACTTCGCTTTAACTCAGGCGGGTGATGAAGGCGCTGCCTCTTCCGCAACTAACGCGGCGCTTATCTCTCCTGTGATAAATGCAGAAGCATATTCAACATTAACCTTAACCTTCAGGCATTCTTACAAACAGGGAAGTATATCTGGCTCGGGGCAGATTCAGGCCTCCGCCGACGGGGGTTCAAACTGGTCCACCGTACAAACCTATACATTGGCCTCAGGCCAGTCTATCGGATCACCAAATGCATTCACAAACCAGTCGATAGTGCTTCCGGTGAACTATGCCAATACTGCTACTCTTCGCCTTAGGTTCCTGTTCAATACTTCCAACGCTACCATCGCCAACTCATATTGGGGCATAGACGATGTGGCCATTAACGGTCAGTTGTTACCATTGTTCTCATGGTCTTCAGACACTGGTTCACCGACAGACGGCCTTCCCGTAGGCTCGGGAACCCCATCTGTTACCAACAAGAACGTCACGGTAAGCCCATCGCAGTCTACAATCTATACGCTCACTGCCCGTAACAGCGTAACAACCTGTGAGAGCACGCTCGCAGCGGCTGCAACAGTCACCGTGAATCAAAATGGTACCATCGGTCAATCTTCACCAATTGGAACCGAAGCGCAAACGGTTTGCATAAATACAGCGATCATTGATGTTGCCTACAACATCGGAGGTGCGGCAACAGGTGCGCAGATCAGTTCGGGTACTTTGCCTGATGGAGTAACAGGAACATTCAGCGGTGGCGTGTTCACCATCAGCGGAACGCCTGCAGAGGCAGGAACATTCCCTTATACCGTTTCCACAACAGGTTCGCTTTGCATCAACCCTTCACTCAGCGGAAGCATCACCGTTTCTCCTGATGCTACAATTACGCTTTCATCTGCCGCCGGTTCTGATGCACAAACAGTATGCATTAATAATGCTATTACGCCAATCACCTATGCGATTGGAGGCAGCGGAAATGATGCAGGTATTACCGCCGGCACTCTGCCAAACGGTGTTTCAGGTTCATATAACGGTGGCGTGTACACGATAAGTGGCACACCAACTGAATCAGGAAGTTTTGCTTTTACAATTACTGCAACCGGGCCATGCGGCGGTGCGATGACCAGTGGAACATTGGATGTAACTGCAGATGGAACGATCGATCTTTCCTCTGCAGCGGGAACAGATGCACAAACGGTTTGCATCAACACTGCAATGGTGGATCTGACCTACATCATCGGTGGTACATCAGCAAGCGCAACAATTTCTGCAGGTGCATTGCCAGGCGGAGTTTCAGGTTCATATAACGGTGGCGTGTACACGATAAGCGGAACGCCGACCGAAGCCGGCATTTTCTCATTTACAGTTTCTGCCACAGGTTCATCATGCCTTAATCCTTCTGCATCGGGCACCATCGAAGTTTTGGCTAATGCAGTGGTGGGAAGTATTTCCGGGCCAACAGCAGTGTGCGAACATGTAGCGCCAACAGGTATCGCTGCAGTGTATACTTTAAGTTCCTCCGATCCGAATTCGGTGTTCACGTGGACGCTTCCCGTTGGGGCTCTTAGCGTTTCCGGGCAGGGAACGAACACCATTTCATTTATCTATCCTCCGGGTTTTGTGAACGGAACAATTTCAGTTGATGTTACCAGTACCTGCGGACCTCTGCAGAACAGAACCCTCAATGTAGGAGCAACGGTTCCTCAAATGCCTGCAGCAATCAGCGGGGCGAAAAATGTTTGTCCTTACATTGGAACCCTTGAGGCGATCACTTACTCCATCGATCCCGTACCTGGCGCATTAAATTACAACTGGATCATTCCGCCAAGTTGTTCAATTGTATCCGGACAAGGTACTACCAATGTTACATTCACTGTAGGAGCAAACTTCCAGTCGCTTGCAGACAAGATGGTGAGGGTGCGTGTTGAATCAGGTTGTGGAAACAGTGATTATAAGATAATGCACCTGTTAGCGCAGTTCCCGATAACGCCTGGTCCGATTTCGGGCATGACAGATATCTGCTCCGTGATAAACACGCCAACACAGGTTTCCTACACCATCAACAAGGTGGTGGCTGCCACATCTTACGTGTGGACCACACCTCCGGGCACAACCGTTACGCATCCTAACGGTCCGGGTATAAACGATACGGTGATCAATGTAGTGTTTGATAACAACTTCACTACATCCTTGATCAGTGTGATCTCTGTGAATCAGTGCACTACCAGCGGTTCTGCACGAAGCATTATGGTCTACAGGAAGAATCCACCTACACCCGGCCTTATCAGCGGTCCAACCAATGTGTGCGAGTATTCATTGCCATCAGCTCTGCAGGCATATTACACCATCAAGAAAATACCGGTGGCCACTTCGTACACATGGACTGTGCCCGCGGGGGCGACCGTATTGCACGAAAATGCGAGCGGCGCAAACGATACCGCTATCTTCGTTTCATTCCCCAACGGCTTTATTTCAGGAAGCATTACCGTGAAGGCGCACAATGGCTGCGGCACATCGGTAACCCGGTCGCTCGCACTTTCCTCATTGAAGGTGGGAACTCCGACTCCTATAGACGTGGCCACAGTAGCAAGTTGCCCAACCAGGCAGTTTACCTATTCACTTGCCGCCATGCCAACGAATGCAACTTCACTTTTGTGGAGCGTTCCTGCGGGAGGTACGATAGATTTCGGGCAGGGAACAACTTCTATTTTGGTGAGCTATGCCGGAACAGCGATACAAGGGGATGTAACCGTTCAGGCCTTTAATAATTGCAGCCAGAGCCAGACGCTGCGTTTTGTGAGTGTTAAACTGCCGGCATGTCCGCCAGAAGCCAAAGTTCCCCTGGTAGCGGGCTCAAAAGAAGACCCGGAAGAAGGAATATTTGATGTTGCAGTGTATCCCAATCCCTCAGTTGCACACTTTAGATTGCTGGTGAAATCGTCCGATAAAACAGTGGCGAAAGTTAGGGTGATGGACATGCAGGGAAGGGTTTTGGCTGAAAACAGGATCATCC
>JAEZDA010000004.1 GCA_023433345.1 Bacteroidota bacterium
CAATAACGTTGGAGAATTTAAAGTCGGGCTCACGACTGTGATCATTCCGCATTCCCCATCCCAGTTTGATCTCTGGGCTTAATACAAACACAGGGAAATAGATGTGAAACCCGATTCCTGCATCAATGCCATAATCAAGCTTTTGCAATTTAATTAAGCCGTCGGCTTTTTTCTTTCCTGCATTTGCCGCCATATCGTATTCAACCTTTCCTCCTGCAAACATGTACACTTTTAAATTGTTGATACGGTCACTGGTGAATTTCAGGTGAAGAGGAAATGCAAGTGTGATTCCCTGCACTTTTTTCACCGTGATACTGTCTTCACCGAAAAGCCTGTCGGGGCGTGACATATTATATTCAATGGCCTTCTCAGTAAAAACAAGGTTAAGCGGGTATGTTCTTAAACTGAGGTGATTGCTTAATCGTTTGTTTACCAGCCAGGCTAGATTGATTCCGGTACTGTTCACGCTTTCAATGCCACGAATGCTGTCATTATTCAGGAACTGCGGGTGACGCGTAAAGTTGTAATAGGAACGGTTCACGCCAACATTAATACCAAAGTGGAATGCTTTATCATCATGCTCTTCAAGGTTGAGAGAACGTAGTTGCGCATTTGCTGCAAAGCTGCAAACCGTAAAAGCGCTCAATAACAGGATTATTTTTCTCCGCAATAAATGCTGCATATGCCCAGGCTCAGTTTTTTTAATTGAGTGTTTTTGAAACCTAATTTGTCTAAAATGCGGGTAAAATTTTTTCCTTCGGGGAACTTATTTATGGATTCGTCTAAATATTTATATGCTGTTTTATTTTTAGAAATCAACCGCCCAAACAATGGGCAAACAGCTTGAAGATAAAAATTATAAAATGGTTTAATTAAGGGAGACGATGGTTTGCTGAATTCCAGCACCACCAATTTACCTCCCGGCTTCATCACGCGAAATATTTCAGAAAGTCCTTTTTCAAGGTTTTCAAAATTTCTTACGCCGAAGGCCACCGTTACAGCGTCAAACGAATCACCGGCAAAGCTTATTGTTTCGCTATCTCCCTTTAACAACTCTATCTCCCGTGTCAATCCTTCCTTTTTTAATTTTTTCCTTCCTACTTCCAGCATGCCCTCGCTCAAATCAATACCTGTGATCTTTTCCGGTTTAAGGATCTTTGAGGCCATAATGGCTACATCCCCGGTACCGGTAGCAACATCAAGTAAGTGTTCAATTTTTCTTCCTTTCAACATCTTCAACGCATTCTTCCTCCAACCAATATCTATTCCTAAACTTAAGAACCTGTTTAGAAAATCGTAACGGCCCGAAATGTGATCAAACATATTTTCAACCTGTTCTTTCTTTTCAAGAGCAGACTGACGGTCGGGAAGAACAGAATCATGCGCGTACTGGGCCATCGGTTGGCAAAGATAAATGAGTTTAGGGGCCTGCGAAGGCTTTAAATTATATTATGAGTATTTTTACAAATGGAGATCAAACGTGCCAGTTACAACATCAGCAGCCCTTCCGTGGAAAAATGCCCACCGCCTGATAAGCCGGAATATGCATTCATCGGCAGAAGCAATGTAGGAAAATCTTCATTGATCAATATGCTTTGTAACAATGAGAAGCTTGCCAAAACTTCAAGGAGCCCCGGGAAAACGCAAATGATAAATCATTTTGACGTGGTAAGTGAAGGTGAAAATGAATCGCAAAAGATCATTCAATATCCCTGGTACCTTGTTGATCTTCCCGGCTATGGGTTTGCAAAAATCAGCCTGAGCAGCCGGAGAAGGTGGGAGCAAATGACTGAACATTATCTTAAGGAAAGAGAGAACCTTAGTATGGTTTTCGTGTTGATTGATTCGAGGCACAGCCCGCAGAAGATCGACCTTGATTTTTTGTTACAGCTCCAAAAATGGAAAGTTCCATTCAGCCTTGTGTTCACAAAGGCCGATAAAGAAAACCAGCGTACCGTTAGTAAGAATGTTAAGGATTTTTTATTTGCGATGAAGAAAGACTGGCAATTTTTGCCTCAGCATTTTGTAACGAGTGCAGTCAAGAAGACCGGGAGGCAGAAGTTGCTCAACCTCATTCATGAATTAAACCTTTCGGTTCTTAATTAGTTCACAACTTTATTTGCGCAGCTACTGCTGGCAAAAGCTTCGGGCTTTGCTTTAAATGCAAAACCCATTCCCAGGATGTAGCCCATAGCTTCACGCAGGGCTTCATTGCTTTTGAACTGGGGATTGGTGTTAATGTCGGCATGCACTTCCATGTCCACATCATAAAGAGTAAACAGGTCGCAGAGTTCATAGGCGATCTCAATACTTTTTGCCACTTCCACCAACATTCTTTCTTTGATACTGTAAGAATGTGTGGTCTTTTCATTGTGAATGAACATGAAGCCTCCGTGGCCTTCCCTGAGAAAGACGATGACGGTGGCAAATTCTGTTTCCTTTCCCTTAACCTGGCTGTCTGTGCCGATACAAACTTTTAGCTTGAAACCTTGATCTGTCTCTCGCCTGATTGCATTTTCAACGGCATCTTTAATGGGAAGCTGAATGCGGTCTCCATTGAATTTTCTCCATAGCATATAAGCAGGGGTTTTCTAAAGTTAAATAAATTAAACCTTAAATTAAAATCTCTGAATATGCCGGGGTTTAAAATAAAAAAGGGGCCAGCCCCTAACGCTGACCCCTGACTTACACATGAATCTACCTTACTGTTTTATAATTCTTTCTGTTTGTTTTGAATGGGCGGAATGTAAAATCAAAATATACATTCCGGATGCAAGCTGCCCGGCAGGGATGTCATAGGTTCCGGCAGTTCCATTTCCTTTGTATATAATTTTACCGCTCACGTCTGCCAGAGCATATTGGAAGGGTTCGGTTCCCTGGATTCTTACCTGGCTTCTTATTGTTGTAGCTACGCGGAAAGGCTTTCTTCCATCCGGAACTTTCAATCGAACCGTGTTGGAAATGGCAGTTTCATTAATGATCGAAGTAACCTTCAACCTGTACAGAATTTCTCCTGTTTTGTCAGGCCTGTAGGTAAAGCCTCGTTTATCGCCGTTCAATACAGCAACAGTTTCATATGCGATTCCATCTGAAGAGGCTTCAAGCACCTGTTCTGCGATAGGCTCATCGGCAATAATATTCCAATTGAAAGTATGACTAGCATTTTCAACCTGGCCGGTCATGGAAATTTCCCTGATAGCAAGAGGCCCAGCCGCGCCTGTGATGGTATATGAACCCAGGCTGCCATAGTCGCTCGTATTCGCATTTCCCGCGCCGCTCACTACGAAGTAGTAAGTGCCGGCATTCAACATTGTATCAACCGTTACATTCATTTTTTCGGCAGGGTTATAGATGTTGATCAATTCGCGATCGCTGTTGTAGATCTCAACCTGGATGTCAAGATTCGCACCCACGCTGCTGTTGTTCAATCCGAATGGTTTAGCCTCGAAATGGAACCAGCCATTTCGCGAAGTGGTATATACGAAGGGATCTTTATCTGCCCTCGTTGAAATTATGCCCGTTCTGCTAAAGGAGGATTCTGATAAAGGAGTTGTTGCTTCATTCATTACATCTGCAAAATCATCCTGCCTGTATCCGAAACCGTTAGTAGTTGTTATAATAGTGAGATTATCCTGCACAAGTGCACAGCCATAAGGAGTCGGGCCTTCATTCCATCCAGTCATGTTGCGGTAGTAGCTGTTTCCCATTACAGGTGCCCAGCCGGTTTCGCCGGTTCCAACTCCTTGTGAATATGGTTCGAGAAGATTGCAATTTTCATCGTAGCGCGACTGGTGTGATAAACCTACAGTATGCCCGCTCTCGTGGGTACAACACTCAGCAATATATTTCGCGAAGTACTGCAGCCTGTCTGAGAATACAAAGCCCGGAGTATCGTCGCCCCAAACAAAAGAGCCGATGAATGCAACACCGCCCACACCCGGATACCATCCGCTGGTGGGAGTAACGATTACGCGTGAACGCATATTTAAAGGAGCGTTCAGAAATTCAGTAGAATCAGTTGTTATATTAATGTTGAAAGGGCGGTAGTCTTCTGATACACGGTGGAAGATCTCCGTGATCTGTTCATCAGTTAATCCGGAAGGAGCGCAGTGCAGCGTCATGCCTGCATTCCAAAACGGATGATTTACGGTGTGCCCATCAAAATCGAAATAGATAGTTGCCTCAGCACCTGGCAGGCTGCTGAGTTTCGGCGTTGCCTGGGCAATAAAGGAGCCCAGTATTGCTATCGCTGCCAATAGGGTTTTTGCAATGTTTTTCATGGAATACTAGTTAGGATGTTGGATATGGATATCAGCGTGATGCCAATTATAATTTGCAGGTTTCGAGCAACCTTGCCGTGTTTATTTTTATGAGCGAATAGTTTCCTTTTTCATCCCTTTTTATTTCAAATCCGTCATTCGAAGAGATGTTCATTATGCGGCCAACCCAGGAGATGGATTTGTCTTTGTTAACTTGCCGGCTTAAATGAAACAATGCGTTATTGTAACGGGGAGATTCGATCACAATGCTGCTCAGGTTATGATAGGGATGCACAATGCTTTTAATTCTTCCGGAAAATGTGAACTCCGCCCCGAACTTGAGTGATATAAAGCTGTTAGGTTTTTGCGAAAATGCTTTTTCAAATTGCGAAGTTTCACATTGCAATTTTTCAGGGATGCCTTCAAACAGGCTCACATTCTTTTTTTGTGAGAAGCATACCGTGCTGATTAGGGTCAGCATGAATGCAAAAAATAGCTTTTCGATGGATTTCATGGTTTTGTTTTTACTGGATATAGGATTGATCCACCATGAAACGCTGAAAGAAAGGAATTTATTATACCGGATGCTAAAAAAAATTAATACTGGCCGGTTCCCAGCATCACTAGCGTGCAAGCATTTACAGTATTGATATTATTATTTTTTGCAAGAGATGCGAGCTCCGCATTTTCTGTGCCCGGATTGAATATAATACGTTTCGGGTTGAGAGACAGGATGTAATCGTAATACTGCTTTTGGTGCGCGGGGTTGAGATAAAGGGTGACGGTGTCCACATCAGCCGCTTCAACGGCTCCCTTATGGATGGTAACGTCATCCACTGTACCCGTCGTTTTACCTACTGCAACTACTGGATGATGATGTTTTCTTAAACTTTTCACCGCGAGAAAGCTGTACCTGTTAGGATTTTCGGACGCCCCAAGGACGACTGTTTTTTTTGTTGACATAACTGATCACTTATTTAAGGAACCGCTCCATAATATCAGGGGAAGGCATCATACAGGAATCTTGTTTGCCAAACCATTTGTAACGGTTCCTGGCCACATAACTGTATAATGCATTTCTGATGAAAGGAGGTACAATAATGAAGCCATACAGCAGGGGATATGGAAAGGGGAGACCTTTTGCGATGCGAAGCGTTGCAGTGGACTTTTGATAGAACCGTCCTCTTGAAACTAAAATTATGCTTTCAGGATTGTCGCAATTCAAGTGTTTATCAGCTAACTTTTTACCTGCCTCGCTTTGCAGTGCAGCAAACATGAATTTTCGGTGAACATCGCGCCTGAGGATAAATTTCACAGCGCCGTTGCAGAGATTGCACACGCCGTCAAACAAGATGACGGAACTTTCCACCATACATATTTTTTAAACCAGCATTGTTACCGGGTTTTCCAAAAATCCTTTGAGAGTTTGAAGAAATGCAGCACCAACAGCACCATCAACAGTTCGATGGTCGCAACTCATGGTAACTTTCATCACATTGGTCACATCAAAGTTTCCGTTTCTGCGTATCACCACTTCCTTTATTCTGCCAACTGCCAGTATGCAACTATCAGGCGGATTGATGATGGCCGTGAATTCATCAATATCCATCATTCCAAGGTTGGATATTGAAAAAGTATTTCCACTGAATTCCTGCGGCTGAAGTTTCTTGTTGCGGGCTTTGCCGTACAGTTCCTTTGCTTCTTCAGCAATTTGCGACAATGTTTTCTGATCGGCGAACTTGATAACGGGAACGATGAGCCCTTCAGGAAGCGCTACAGCAGAACCTATATGAATATGATGATTGTGCCTGATATAATCGCCCATCCAACTGCTGTTAACGTCTGGGTGTAAACGAAGAGCGGTTGCACTTGCCTTTATCACCATGTCGTTGTAGGAGATCTTCACAGGGCTCACTTCATTCATAGCTTCGCGCGCCTTAATAGCATTGTCCATGTTTATCTCCATGGTAAGGTAGAAGTGAGGAGCGCTGAACTTGCTCTCTCCAAGCCTGCGTGCAATCACTTTACGCATTTGAGTGAGATCGGTATCCGTATGAGTTTCCTTACCTGCAGTGAACGGAACTGCGCGTTTAGCCTGAGATGATTCCTGTTGTTGAGCAGACTGAGTAGCAGGGGAATAAGATTCTATATCCTTTCTTGTTATACGACCGCCATCTCCGGTTCCTTTAATTTCTGAAAGATCGTAGCCTTTATCGGCCGCCATCTTACGCGCGAGTGGAGAAGCTTTCAGGCGTCCGCCTTCCTGCACGGGTTCTTCGGAAGGAGCAGCTTTTTCATTCCCTTGTGAAGTTTCAACTTGCGGAGCTTCTGTTTTTTCGTCTGGCTTTTGCTCCGTTTGTTTGTTTGAAGTTTCCGCCGGTTTATTTTTTTCCGCTTCCACATAGGCCTTTACATCCGTGCCTTCCTTGCCTACTATGGCTATGATCTGGTTGATCTTTGCGGCCTGGCCTGCTTCAACACCAATATAGAGTAAGGTTCCTTCCTCGTAACCAACAACCTCCATCGTCGCTTTGTCTGTTTCAACTTCGGCCAATACATCGTCGCTTTTCACCTTATCTCCAACGTTTTTATGCCAGGCTATGATCTTGCCCTCGGTCATTGTATCGCTAAGGAGCGGCATCCTGATCTCTTTAGCGCCCTCAGGAAGATTTACCGGCTCCTTGTTTCCTTCCTCTTTAGGTTTTGCCGGCTGTTCTTCTTTTTTATCGGTGGTATTGTTTTCGTCAACCGAAGATTTTTCGTCTTTTTTCGGTTGTGCATCGCCGTTACCTTCAGCTATCAAGCTCTTATAATCTTCTCCTTCCTTTCCTATTACGCCCAGTACAGCGTCAATTTTCACGGCCTCGCCTTTTTCTGCGCCAATGTAAAGCAAGGTGCCATCGTGATAGCTTTCAAGCTCCATGGTGGCCTTATCGGTTTCAACATCTGCCAATACATCGCCTGCCTTTACTTTATCGCCCACTTTTTTATGCCATCCTGCAATTATTCCTTCCGTCATCGTATCGCTCAATCGAGGCATGCGAATCACTTCTGCCATAGTTCTTTGTTTAAAGCCCGAAATTAAAGTAAAATCAATGAATAATGGTGATGCGCCAGTTGTTAGTCAAGCTCCAGTCTGAGCCTTGTACGAAGTTCCTGCAAAAGCGGGTTTTCCTGAACAAGAAGATTGTAAACTTCTTTGGAGGTCAAGGGCTTTTCAACCGGTTCATTATTGTGAGCCGGTTGTTCGATCTTGTATTTGTATTTAAGCGTACGGCTCCGGAAAAAGTTTTGGAAATGATCTATGAATTCATTGCGGAGAAATTCAATATTCTTATGATGGAAGGGAGAGCTGACTGAAATTTCAACTTCATTGTCATCGTCAAGGCTGATAGAAGCCATATTGAACCAATCCAGGTAAACGCTTTTCTGCTCCTCAAGAATCTTCAAAAATTCCTTCCACATTTCAGAAAGGTTCTCCTGCGTCACAGGAACTGATTCTATTTCCTGACGATTTTGCCGCGCATACTTCTGGCGCAGGTCTGATACTTTCGCCAGTGTTTTAGTGCTTTCAGGAGCTGCAGGTACAGATGTAAATGCAGGTGCAGGTGCCGACGGTTGAGGAGTACTCTTTGGTTCAACCTTCTCCTTTTCAATTATCAATTTGGGGGAAGAAGTTTCAGCAATTCTTTCTTTTGAAATTTTCGCAGGCCTCAGCTTTATAGGTATCAATGATTTGAAGGCAATTGAAGACGATCGCTCAGTTAGTTTTTTTTTTGAAAGAGATTCGGTCTCCATCATTTCAACCGCCTGTTGCAGGTAGGTTAATTTGATCAGAGCCATCTCGATATGTAATTTTTTATTCCGTGACTGCCGGTATTGAATAACCGTTTCAGATAAAATATTCAGGGCCGCGAGCAACCACCCTGTAGAGATGTTTTTTGCTGCCTCCTTATACCGGGGTTTGAAATCTTCTGCCACCTGAAGAAGAGCAATTGCCTTAGCATCTTTGCTTACCATAAGGTTCCGGACAAATTCAGAGAACCCGTCGAGGAATGTTTCAGGTTCGAAGCCTTTCTGGTTGATCTCATCAAAGGTGAGAAGAACACCCGGAAGATCCTGACTGTTCATTTGATTCAAAAGCCGGAAATAATAATCCTCATCAAGTATATTAAGATGTTCCAGTGTATTCGTATACGTTAGTGAACCATTTGTGAAGCTCACTATTTTGTCGAGGATGCTCAATGAATCGCGAAGGCAGCCTTCGCTCTTTTGCGCTATGATGTGCAATGCAGCCTTTTCTGCTTTTATATTTTCTTTTTCGCAAATTTCTGACAGATGCTTCACCGTGTCATACGGTGTGATGCGTTTAAAATCAAAGATCTGGCAGCGGCTGAGAATGGTGGGAAGAATTTTATGTTTCTCTGTTGTAGCGAGAATAAAAATTGCGTGGGCAGGAGGTTCCTCCAATGTTTTAAGAAAGGCGTTGAATGCGGCTGTGGTGAGCATGTGAACCTCATCTATAATATACACTTTGTATTGGCCGGCCTGGGGTGCGAACCGAACCTGGTCAGTTAATGCCCGCATTTCATCAACCCCGTTATTGCTGGCAGCATCAAGCTCATGAATGTTCATAGATGTGCCATTATCAAACGAGATACAACTCGTGCAGGTATTGCAGGCTTCCGCTTCTGCAGTTCTGTTTTCGCAGTTGATCGTTTTTGCAAGTATGCGTGCACAGGTTGTTTTTCCAACGCCTCTTGGCCCGCAAAACAGAAATGCGTGTGCAAGCTGATTGTGCAGTATGGCGTTTTTTAAGGTGGTGGTGATGTGTTCCTGGCCAACAACCGTATTAAAATTCTGGGGCCTGTATTTCCGGGCCGAAACAACAAATTTCTCCATATTCACGCAGGATTAATCGAACTGATAAACAGGCTACAAATTTAGGCCAATATCGGATGCCTTTTAAATTCTTTGGTGCGATCAAAAAGATAACGATAGGTTGTGAGTTCACGGCTTTTCTTTACATCGCCCAGTGCATAACCAATGTTGATCATTTTCGGGTTGAAATCGCCAATCCACTGCATTTCGTACTCAGTATAAGGTACTTCTTTGCTCTGGATGATCTTGCCGGCCTCACCAATAAGGTATGCGTCAAGCCCTTTTCCCTGCCACTCCGGTACTATCCCGAATACCAGGCCGGTAAACCTTTTATTTTTTTTGAATGTTTTAAGCCAGAGAAATTTTAGTTTTTGGAAAATTCCAAATTTTCCGTGGAGGTGTTTGAACCACTGGTTAAGATCCGGAAGATTTATGAATATGCCCACCGGCTTTTCCTTTTCGTAAATGAACCAAAGGATGTTTTCATCCATTACGGGTTTCATCTTTTTAAACATGATGATCACCTGGTCCTTACTCAATTGTTTGAGACCTCCATGACCTGCCCATGCGGCGTTGTAAACCGTGGCGAAATCGGCCGCGTATTTTTCAAGAGCATTTTTTCTTAATCTTTCAGAACGCAGATCAGGGTTTTTTGCGAGTGCAGCATGCCTTTCCCAAATTTTCGGGTTAAAAGGTTTTTTAGGATACATGAACAGGCATACCTGGCGATAAAATGGTTTGAAGCCATAATTTTCCAAAAGCTCTTTGTAATAAGGGAGATTGTAATTCATGCAATACAAGGGCTCATAGTAGCCTTCGGTCACCAATCCCCACCAGCGGTCGCGTTCGCCAAAGTTTATCGGACCGTCCATCGCTTCCATTCCCTCTGAAATCAGCCAGTGGCGTGCATTATCGAGGAGCAGGTCTGCTGCGTTCTGATCATCGATACATTCAAAAAAGCCCATACCGCCTACCGGCACATCGTCGCCCTTATTCCTGTATTTCGAATTTGTGAAAGCTGCAATGCGGCCAATAAGCCGCCCGTCTTTCTGCAGTATCCAACGCTGCACCTTACCATGCCTGAAAGCTTTATTCTTTGAAGGGTCGAACACATCTTCAACATCCTTGTTCAGCGGTTGAATCCAATTTTTATCCTTTTTATAAATTTCAAGAGGAACCTGCAGGAACAGTTTAGCTACTTTCGCACTTTGAACAGGTAGAATTTCCATCGGGCAAATTTAACGGCTTTCGTTGCGGGATAATTCCTTCCTCAGTTCCCTGGCAGTTTTAGTGGTGCCGTCGTGACTCCAGCCGGGAGGATTGAACAGGTATTTCAACTTGTCGGAAAAAGCGCGGGCCCTTTTAATGTCATCGGCCAGGCCTTTCCATTCATGAAAGACTATGTTCACGGGATGCGCCAGGTTAGGAACTTGTTTTGCAAGACCAAAACGAACAGGCTCTGCAGGAATTTCTTTCTGAAAGGTTCCAAATAATCGATCCCAGATTATCAGGCACATTCCCATATTCCTGTCCAGGTAAAGCAGGTTGGACGCATGGTGCACCCGATGATGGGAAGGGCTTACAAAGATCGCTTCAAACCAAGCAGGCATCTTTTTTACGTATTGCGTATGAACGAGTATGCCATAGGTTTGAGTGAGGGAATACATGAAAACTATGTCTAAAGGATGAAAGCCGGCGAGAGCAAGAGGAATGAAATAGACAAAGCGGTAAACGGGTTGCAACACAGAGGAGCGAAAGCCTGTGGTTAAATTAAATTCTTCGCTGGAATGATGAGTGACATGCACTGCCCAAAAGATCCGGCAGAAATGATCTATACGGTGCTCGATATAAAATGCCAGGTCTTCCAAAAGAAAAAGAAGCGGCCAGTAAAGCCACGGGTTTTCAATTTGAAAAAAACGGTTTTCATAACAGAATGCCAGAACTGAAACGTAGAAAAGAGAACGAAGCAAAAGATCGAGGCCTCCGTTCAGAAGGGTGAGATAAACGTTTTGTAGGGTTTGGCGGAATGAATAGAATTTGTGGCCCTTCCAATTGCTTAGTATTATTTCCGCACCGATCAACAAACCATAAAATGGTACAGATAGTAACAGGAATATGGTTTCCCGGGAGTGCATTGACCGATGTTATATTAAACCAGCATTATTTCTTTCTCTTTTGCCACGAGGTGTTTTTCAACAAGAGAAATGTACTGGTCAGTTATGACCTGAATGTCTTTTTCACCATCCTTTGCAGCGTCTTCACTAAGACCGTCTTTCTGAAGTTTCTTTATGCCTTCGATGCCATCGCGACGGATATTCCGGATGGCAACTTTTGCGCTTTCTCCTTCACCATTGCAACGCTTAACCAGTTCTTTTCTTCTTTCTTCAGTAAGGGGAGGAAGAAAAAGACGGATCGAGTTTCCATCGTTTTGCGGGTTGAGGCCTATGTTGGCAGCGATTATCCCCCTCTCGATCGCCTGAATCATATTCTTTTCCCACGGTTGAATTGTTATGGTTCGCGCATCGAGCACAGAAATATTTGCAACCTGGTTGATAGGGGTGGGGTTGCCGTAATATTCTGCCATTATACCATCCAGCATTGCGGGGTTTGCCTTGCCCGCCCGAATTTTTCCGAGTTCCACTTCAAGGTGGTCGACGGCCTTGGTCATCAATTGCTTTGTTTGCGCTAATATGCCGTTAAGATCTTCTGCCATAACTTATTTATTGGTTGCAAAACTATGAAAATTGTTTTTAGTTGGAAGATAGGGTGTTTAGATGCGCATTTGGCCGGGGATGCGAAACTCTTGCAACGATTAATCGTCTTAGTTTTTTCATCGTTCGCGTTAGGGACTGGCACCAGTACCGTGTACTGGAGAAGGCCCGACCACGGCCGGAGTGCCGTGGGAACGCCCAAAAAGGGCAGACTTGTTTAGATTGCGGCAATACGGGTTTTGATAGGTTAAGACGTCTTAATTTTTAATTCGTAATCATTACTGTCCGTTAAAAGTTTGAAGTTTCTGGGCAAGACCTTCGCGATCATTATGTTGCGCGGAATTCATATAGATGGGCTTCCAAGTTATTGAGTCAAATAAGATTTTGCTGCAGCTTGTCAGCGGCGTGTTGTTACTTTCTTCTCTTGAAAGAAAGAAAGTAACCAAAGAAAGTTCAAGGCTGCACTGGCATGGAGGAAATTTAATGCTGCGCTGCAGAAAACGAGCTAAAGCCCAACGAAGGTGCAAGTTTCAGCCCAAACCCCGATCAACATTATGTATAGCTCATTGCGTTTTCTGCTTCTGGCCTTGCTGATTAAATTTCTTTTTCTCCATGCCAGTGAGGCCGCTGGAAATACAGGAACGCCGGGTTGCGCCTAAAGAATATCGCCTGCCTATTTTCTCCGGACACTAGTGATTCTTAATTGAACATTATTCCGCTTCAACAGGATCCGCGAAGGTGAAGTATTGGTGGGCTACTATCTGTTTTTCGTGTTTGGCGCCTGTAAGTGAGGGCTTGTTCATTTTTTTCTGACGAAAGTAATAAACCAATGAGGTAAGTGAGGTTGCGCCGGCCAGCATAAGCAGCAATACATAGGTGGTGCCGAGGTTGCGAAGGAAATATGCGGCGGCAATGAAAACAATGTTCACGAGCACACAGGTAAGTGTGATGCGGCGGTGCGACCAGCCCAGATCGAGCAGAAAGTGGTGGATGTGCAGCCTGTCAGGACTGAACGGCGACCTGCGCTGCAGGAGCCTTAGCCCAAATACGCGGAGTGTATCCATCAGTGGCACCATTAATATGGCGAAACCGATGGCCGGAGAAGCATCAAGGAAAACCTTCCCTCCTGTGGTGCCCGCTATATTAATAAACTTTATAACAAGAATGGAATTGATCAGTCCCAGCAAAAGCGAGCCTGTATCTCCCATAAATATTTTCGCGGGAGAAAAGTTGTAAATAAGAAAACTAACAAGGGCTCCGGCAAGAGCAAAAGACATTACCGAATACATGAGGTGATCGCTGTAGAAGAAGTAAAGGCCGAACACAGTAGTTGTGAGCAGACCAAGACTCCCTGCGAGGCCGTCGATACCGTCTATCAGATTGAAAGAATTAGTTATAACAACAATGGTGAACACAGAAAATACAATGCTTGCAATGTGCGGTAATTCGTAGATTCCAAGGAAGCCATGCATATTGGTGATCTGCACGCCTCCGAATTTGATTAGAATTCCGGCTGCAATCAATTGACCTATAAATTTCTTGCTTGCAGACAATACGAGGATATCGTCTTTCATACCAAGAAAGAATATGACTATTGAGGCTGCAATAAAGAATTGCATTTCGTAGGCAAGGTTTGAGGGAACACCCATCAGGAAACCGATTATAAAGCCGGCGAAAATTCCGAGACCACCCAGGGTGGGGATGACCACCTTATGCACCTTTCTTTCATCTGGCTCATCAAATAACTTTTTATCTTTCGCTACCTGGATAATTACCGGAATGGCAAAATAGGTGATGAGAAATGCTAAGGCCGCACTAAGTATAATGTTATCCATGCGAGTAGATTAAAGGCAGTCGTCAGTACAAAAATATCAAATATGACCAGTAGTATAAATATTTTTGTGCCTGGAACTGCTTTTTCCGGGCCTTAAATTAGGCTATTTTTCTAATTCGTTTCAAATTTTTTAAAGCACGGATATTATAAAAAACGTTTTAATTCGGCAAAAAGTATGGGTTGAAAGGCTCCTTTTTACTTTGCAGGTGTTCCCTTTTAAATTAGGTTTGCAAAAACAAAAACTCATATGCAGGAATTGCAGGATTTGGAGAAAATTGCCAGCCAGGTTAGGCGCGATATTGTAAGAATGGTGCATGCCGTTCAAAGTGGCCACCCGGGTGGTTCCCTTGGATGCACAGACTTCCTGGTCGCTCTGTATTTCCGCATCATGAAGCATGATCCCAAATTTTCAATGGATGGGGTTGGAGAAGACCTGTTCTTTTTGAGTAATGGTCATATTTCCCCGGTATATTATAGTGTTTTGGCCAGATCAGGGTACTTCCCTGTTGAGGAACTTAAAACTTTCAGAAAGTTGAACAGCCGTTTACAGGGTCACCCCACCACCCATGAACACCTTCCGGGAGTAAGGATCGCAAGCGGGTCTTTAGGCCAGGGAATGAGCGTGGCGGTCGGCGCTGCACTGGCAAAAAAGTACAATGGCGATGACCGTATCGTTTACTCCCTGCATGGTGATGGAGAATTGGATGAAGGTCAGAATTGGGAGGCGATCATGTTTGCCGCGCATAAAAAGGTGGATAACCTGATAGCAACGATAGACCGCAACGGGCAGCAGATCGATGGACCAACCAGCGAGGTAATGGCTCTCGACGACCTGAATGCAAAACTACTTGCCTTTAATTGGGATGTGTTGGAAATGGATGGCAACAGCATGCAGTCGGTTGTGGAAACGCTGGAACTGGCAAAAACCCGAACCGGAAAAGGAAAGCCTGTTGCAATAATTATGAGAACCGGCATGGGCCATGGGGTCGATTTCATGATGGGCAGCCATGAATGGCATGGAATTGCGCCCAATGATGAGCAGTTGGAGAAAGCGCTGGTGCAGTTGCCGAGAACGTTTGAAGACTATTAGGAATTTGCTAATTAGTAAATTTGGTGATTTGATGATTTTTTGTCCGTCGATTATCTACTGGCGGCCTTGAATTTTATAATTCTTGATCAGACATAAAATTTGCTCTAACCTGCCATTGCAAGGACTTATAGAAATGTTTCATAATCAAATCATCAATTGACCTTACCGCAAATTCAACGGCTGTTTTGACGCTTTATAGGCCGGGAACCACGATGCTACGAATGCGATGAACAGGGCTGCACTTCCAACGAGGAGGAAATCTGTCCAGATAAGTTTTACCGGAAAATGATCTATGAGGAACGATCCACCCTGCAATGGGATCATTTCGTATTTCAATTGCAGCAGGCAAATGATCACGGCAATCAGGATGCCTGACGCCGCACCCAATGCACCCAATAACAAACCTTCACTCAGAAAGATCTTCCTGATTTGCGATCGCCTGCTTCCCATGCTTTGAAGGATAGCTATGTCTCTTTTCTTTTCCAATACAAGCATAGTGAGAGCGCTTATCATGTTGAAGGCGGCAATGATAAGGATAAGTGTGAGCACTGCGAAGATGGCCCACTTCTCTGTTCGCATGGTGTTATAGAGGTTTGTATTTTGCTCGTACTTCGTTTGTACTTTATAGTTAGTGCCCAGCAGGTTCATGAGATCAGCCTTTCGTTTCTCCATTTTTTCGTCGGGCTTCAACCTGATCTCAATAGCTGAATATTCATTTGTTTCCAATGCCATTTGTTGCCTCAGGAAGTTGATGTTGGTGAGTGCAAACTGGTTATCGAATTCCTGTTGAATGGAGAAAACGCCGGTGGCCGTAACGTTGCCCTCGCTTAAAGATTCCAATGGATCATTTGATGATGTTCTTTTCGGCAGGATGATGGTTGTAGGATCTGTGTTAAAAGCCGGGTTGGTTGAAATTCCGGTGGCGGATTGAATACCGGAGCCCATTACGATGCCGGGATCGTCTGCGCTGCCCGTTGAAAATTCGCCGCGCACAATCTTTTCATCAATTCTGCTGACATCACTATAGTTTTCGTCTACGCCTTTCAGGTATACGACCGTTTGTGCTTCTCCGTTTTGCAGCAAGGCCTTTTCTTCAAGCACAAGAGATGCTGCCTGAATATAAGGCTGGTTTCTTACAGCGGCAATTTGCGAAGGAGTAAGTTCTATCGTTTTTCCGCTTTGCGGCGCAACCTTCAGGTCAGCATAAAAAGTAGAATAAAGTGAGCGTACAAGATCTTCGAATCCGTTGAATACGCTTAGAACAAGTACCTGGCAACATGTGGCAAAAGCGATCACCGATGTAGTCACCCATGCAATCACATTGATGGCGTTTGCAGACTTTTTAGCTCTGAAATATCGCCAGGCAAATTGTAGATACATGCCGAAAAATTTGTGCTAAGAATTGTCTTTGGTTTCCTGGTCGCGTATGTCTTTAAAAAGCTTTTCCATTTTATCAACATACTCCAGCGTATCATCAATATAATATGAGAGCACGGGCATGGTGCGAAACTGGTGACGTACGCGTGAGGTGAGGAGTTTTTTTATTTCCCAGTTTCTTTCTTCTATTAATTTCAGTGCTGCAACAGCATCCTTCACTTTAAAGAAGCTAAGATAGATGCGCGCTTCATGAAGGTCGGGCGTGATCTTTACAGATGAAATAGAAACCATGCCACCATCCATCATCGAAAGCCCAAGCCGCTGGAAGATATCATTCATTTCTTTTTCAATAACTGCAGCTACCTGCTTCTGTCTTTTTCCTTCTAACATATTCGCCGCCTTTAAGGTGTAAAATTACTTACTTTGTACCGTTTACGTTTTATTATTTGAGGCATGAAGAGTTTAAGATTGATCTACAGGTATGTGAGCAGGTATCCGCGTCTTGTAGCCACATATTTTTCGTTCAATATTCTTGCCGCACTTTTCAGTGTTTTTTCGCTTGGCTTATTAAGTCCCTTTCTGTTGTTGATCTTCAGGCAGGGTGATACTTTTCGTGATGTGGGCAACAAAGACGGAATTGGCAGCCTGAACCCTATCAATTATTTTAAGGAGTGGTTGTATGGCCTGGTTACCGAGCCGGGGGGAAGTACAAAAGCTTTACTGATCATTTGCCTCATCATGTTTTTTGCTATCCTTCTGAAAAATGTTTTTGTATACCTGAGTGTGTATTTTCTCAATCCTATCCGCAATCATATAATTAATGACATGCGGAGCGGGATGTATAATAAAATACTTCGTTTACCCGTGGGATACTTCAGTGAGCAAAAGAAAGGTGATATTCTCAGTAAATTATCTAACGATCTTAATGATGTGGAAGGTTCTACAGTGAGTGTGCTGGAAAGTACTTTTAAAGAACCAATTGTAATTGTGTTCTCTCTTATTTATATGGTGATATTAAGTCCGCAACTCACGCTCTTCCTTTTAATATTTTTGCCGGTGGCAGGATTGATACTGGGCAGAATAGGAAGGGCGCTTAAAAAGGAGAACAAGGTTTTGTTGCAACAGTTTGGGGTTTTGTTTTCGGCCATTGAGGAAACTCTGAGTGGAATCAGAGTGATCCAGGCATTTAATGCTGAAAAACGGGTTGAGAAAAAGTTCCGGGAAGAAAATGAGAAGTTGTTTCATTTTAAAAACAAGGCTAATCGCCGGCGCGACCTGGCCTCGCCCGTTTCCGAATTACTCGGGGTAACAGCCGTGCTTTGCATCCTTTATTACGGGGGCCGTCTGGTGTTGTCTGC
>JAEZDA010000009.1 GCA_023433345.1 Bacteroidota bacterium
AATCATCAACCCGACGCGGCTCTGAAACAAATTCTTACTGAACAGCTGGGAATAAAAGTTGTCGTTGACAAGAAAAGAAAGATCTACTTCATCGGCAATGTAAAATTCCATTTTGATGTAGTAGAAAAGCTGGGAACATTTCTGGAAGTGGAAGCGATCGACAGCGATGGAAATATTCCGGTTGAAGAGCTAAAACACCAGTGCGATCACTATTTTAAATTCTTTGGTCTTGATCACAAAGATCTGGTAGACGGCTCCTATAGTGATCTTTTGATGGAAAAATAATCCCGGCTCCAAACTTTTCTTGATTCTTTCCGTGTGAAGTCGGCAGAAAAATGAATCTTTTTAGCCTCCATAGAAGATTTTGAACGGGGATTTCGAAAAATGGTCATCAAAGGAAAATTAAAGATCAATCCTCCGTACCTTAACACAGCTTCTCCCCTCAAAAGTTTTAAATGGTTTCCGAATGAAGAAAGTTGTTTTCTTAATTATGATATTATTAGTCAGCTTTCAGAAGCTTGCACTGTGCAAGGCAAAGTCAGGCACTACCAACGCTCCCGGGCATCCCTTTCAAAAGCAGATCAGCGGGAAAATTTCAAATAGAGAAACTTCCTCTCCCGTCCCCTACGCAACAGTGTCCATTATGGGCGCCAACATTGCAATCAATGCCGATGCGGAAGGATTCTTTCTATTCTCCGTACCAGTGCGCTTGCCCGATACTCTGCTAATAAGCTCGGTTGGTTTCGATGATGAAAAGGTTGCGATAGATTCCTATCAACATAATATCCTGATAGAAATGAAACCCCACAGTATTATGCTTGATTCACTAAGGCTGATACATTACAGAGGCCGGGAAGTTCTGAATAACTTTTTTTCCTGCAGTTCTCATTTTTACACAACATCCGGATTCGTAACGCAGGTGGCTCAGCTCTTTAGTGCGCCAAAGGTATTATGCAGGTTAAAATCACTGGAGTTTTGTAAGGAGGCCGGCTATGATCGGTTCCGGTTCAGGCTTTATACCGTTGATTCAAGTGGCCGGTTGAAGCCCGGGCTCGAACTTTCCTCCGAGGTGATCGAGGTCCGATCAGGAAACCGCCGGGTGAAAGTTGATTTATCAGATAAGAACATTGTTATTCCTGGCAAAGACTTTTTTGTGGCCATCGAATGGTTGTTTCTCCCTGAAAATGCTCACAAAACCAAATACAGAGGAAGAGATGGAAGAAAAGTAAGAGCGTTGGAGTACGGTCCTTATCTTGGCATAAGGAGCACAACTCATGAAAATAGCGCTTACACCTGCAACAAAAGTTTTCAGGGAAGATGGTTCCCCGCAGGCATGATGAGGCTGCTACTTTCGGCTGACATTGAAATTCCCTGATTCAACCTGGTTTTACCGGTTGTTTAAGTTCTTATTGAAAAAACATGGTCAATCAAACCGCTTTAATAAGTTGTTGAATTTCCTATCTTCAATAAGATATTTATAAATTGCCATCCTCCCCTACGATCGCCCGAAAAATTCATCATTACCAAAATAACTGTTCCCATGCGCGACATGATGTTGATCTTACACTTTATAGGCCTGGCAATGGGGCTCGGAACGAGTTTCGCACATGCATTCTTCGCGAGGCCCGTTTCAAAGATGCAGCCTGAGGAGGCCACGAAATTTCGCATAAACCTCATGGTGCTAAGCCAGATGGGATATACAGGATTAACCTTACTTCTCATTTCAGGTGCATACCTCATCACGCCCTTTCTCGCCTCAATTGAAAATAATCCGTGGCTGATCGTAAAGCTTTCTTTGGTTCTGCTCCTCATCATACTTTTGTTTTTTATTGGCCGGGGCGCCAGGAGGGCTTTGCATGGTAATGCAGATGAGCACATGAAAAAAATTGAACCGCTCGGCAAAATGACGCTTGTCATTTCACTTGCAATTGTGATCATTGCTGTTAAAATTTTTCACTGATGGAATACTCAGGTATCTTCAACGAACTGTTGTATAATAAAGATGTGTTCCGCGATCTTCTCACCGGTGCTCCGCAAAAAATGTACGTTTGGAAACAGTCGCCTGAAAAATGGTGCCTGCTCGAAATTGTATGCCATTTGTACGACGAAGAACGCGAAGATTTCAGGGCCCGCACAAAGCAGATTTTGGAAACTCCCTCTATACACCTTACTCCCATAGATCCTCAGGGATGGGTTGTATCACGAAAATATATGGAACAGGATTATCAGGAAATGCTGAATAAATTCCTGGTGGAACGGGATCAATCCATAACATGGTTGCGAAACCTGGAAGCCCCCGATTGGAACAGCTCTTATCATCATGAAAAATTCGGACCGATGTCGGCTAAATTTTTACTTGCAAACTGGCTTGCACACGATTACCTGCATTTCCGGCAAATCACTAAATTAAAATACGATTACCTGAAACATACAACCGGGGAAGACATTGGCTATGCAGGCAATTGGTAGTGGCAGTTGTCGTTTTTTAGTGCTCATAAAAAACAATACCGATAAAGGCTTCGCAAATGGCAGGCAGAAACGAAAGAGTTTATTTACAAGATAACATAAGCATGATCTATGAATGAAAAAAACAAAGAACGAATTCTAAAAATGACCTTTGCCAGCATCTATCCACTTTATTTGAAAAAGGTAGAAACCAAGGGTCGCACCAAATCCGAACTGCATCAGGTTATTTCATGGCTTTTGGGTTATGATGAAAAAGCATTGCAAAAACACCTCGACAACAAGACAACTTTCGAAGAATTTTTCACTAAGGCGAAAATAAATCCCGATGCATCAAAGATCACGGGTGTTGTTTGCGGTTACCGCGTGGAGGAAATTGAAGATAAAATGACCCGCGAATTACGCTACCTTGATAAACTTATAGACGAACTCGCGAAAGGAAGACCAATGGAAAAGATATTGAGGAAGGTTTAGGGTGCAAGGTGTAAGGTGGCAGTCGCAATTTTACATAAGTTGCAGCACCGGACAAAACGGGAACTCATCTTCTTTTAATTTTTAATTCCTAATTTTTAATTCTACTTCCTACATCATAAATCGTAAATCGTAAATCGTACATCGTAAATCTTATTTCTGGCCGTAAAAAAATTAAAATGAAAATATTCGCAACGCTGGCCTTCACCCTTCTTTCTGTTTTTGCAATTGCCCAATCGGAAACGGAAACACTTAAAAAAGCAAAGGCGTTCATTGAAGACAAAAAGTATGAGTCGGCATTTGTACTGCTGAATAAGTTTGACCCGGAAAATAGCAGGCCAGAGATTGTATTGTTAAAAGAAGAGATACTGTTGAACTATTTCGTTTCCAGCATAATGCACCAGATGTTTGCTTTGACGGATATAAAGAAGAACGAAGATATTCTCGACTACCGCGGTAAGGAAGGATCGTATAGCATGCACATGTTTTCTGCAGACAGCATCCTTGATCGTCTGATAAAAAAGTATCCTGAAAATTGCAAGCTCTATAAAGGGCTGGGCGACTATTATTATAATGTGCTCAGGAAGTATGACGGAAACTGGTTGATGGAAGAAGCCGAACTGCTCACGCTTTTGCAAACCAATTTTCAAAAGGCGATCGATGGAGGATGTGCCGACTACTTGAGTTATTATGCCGTGGGATATGTGAACTCGGTGCAGGAAAAAGTAAAGGAAGGCATTCCTTATCTTTTAAAATCAACCGAACTTAATAAAAGCTATGGCGCCTCTCATTACAATCTGGCCTACAGCTACCTGCTTACAGAAGATAAGGAAAACGCATTGAAATATGCAAAGCTTGCAATTGATCTTTATACTGATCCCGAATATAAAGGCGATGCCGCACGGCTTGCAGGCCAGGTTTATGCTGAATTGAATGATGTTTCGAACGCGATGGCATATAATGAGATGGCTTACAAAATAGATCCCGCAAACTTTTATAACATCACTGCACTTTTAGGTTCTTACGTAAAAGCAGATCATCAGCGTACAGGGGAAATTACAAAGGCATTGTTCGATCATGGACCCGACAATCCCGGTGTTCATAATTCCCTTGAAGAGATCTATTCAGCAAATAAAAAAGAAAATGAACTCATAGATTTTTATAAGACGCAGCTTCCTCTCAATAATGAAAAAACATCGGTACAGGCTGCATTGTATTTCTTCCTGGGAAGACTGCATACCGCATCAGATAAGAAACTGGCCAAAGATTATTTCTTAAAATCAAGAGTGAGTTTTGAAAAGATCTTTGAGAGTGATCACCCTGTTTTCGGCGCCATCAATGATGCGCTGAAGCAAATTGAGGAGTAATAAATAAAACACTGCCGGCCTTTCCTTCTTAAAAAATAATCGCTCATTCAGGCGGTTGCTGTGAAATTTTTCCGTTTCATTGCAAACCAAAAGAATAATTTAAAAATATGACAAGGTATTTTCAAAAAGCTGCACCCTTTCTGTTGGCTATTTTCATGTTAACGTTTTCGTCTTGCAAAAAAGACAGCACTTCAACGCCCGAGCCTGTAGAGCCCCGGGTATTTGTGATAGGAATGGAAGACACAGGCACAGGATACCTTGCCAGGCAATGGAAGAACGGAGTTTCTTCAACAATAACTAATGGAAGCCTTAACGTTGACCTGCGCAGTGTGTTCGTAAGTGGGCAGGATGTTTATCATGCAGGCATGAGCAGTGGTGGAAGCACCCTTCCTTTTGCTACGATATGGAAGAATGGAATTGTCTCTCCCCTTAGCGATGGAAACACATCATCGTTGGCAAGCAGCGTGTATGTGAGCGGTAACGATGTGTATGTTGCTGGCTATATTCATAATGGTTTAAGAAAGGTTGCTACGCTGTGGAAAAACGGGGTGGCGAGTGATCTTACTGACGGCACGATGGAGGCGGAAGCACTTTCTGTTTTTGTTTCAGGCTCTGATGTATATGTTGCAGGTTTCGATGGATACATCGCTACTGTTTGGAAAAACGGTGTGGCAACTTCCCTGACTGATGGCGTGGAAGAAGCCGCTGCCAAATCAATATACGTAAGTGGTTCGGATGTATATGTGGCAGGCTTTTACGGAGACGTGGCCAGCGGCCGGAAGGCGATGCTGTGGAAAAACGGAACTCCAACTGAACTAAGCGACGGCCTGCAGTATGCAGAAGCTACTTCCGTTTTTGTAAAGGATGCAGACGTTTATATTGCATATCACGATGGAGGAATAGCAAAGATCTGGAAGAATGGTACAAACATGAGTCTGAATTCGGCCACCGCTTATGCCGAAGTATATTCAGTGTTCGTACATGAATCAGACGTTTACGCAGCCGGATATATGTTCGATCCTAATGATCCGCTCGATGAGCCTACACTTTGGAAAAATGGTGTTGCCACACCCTTGAGTACAACCGATCAAAGTTTTGGTGTTGCATTTTCAGTGTTCGTAGCTCCGGGAAACTAACTTCAGCCGAAACGGACCGTCGACATTATCAAAATGCTCTCAAATAATATGAATCATAAGCCTACAGGAAATGAAACTGTGTCTATGCATTCTCTTTGGCATTCAAGATTTTCCCAGAACGGTAAGCATTTAAATGAACTACTGTTGATCTCTCGTGTCGCAAACACCCACCCTATTTGACGCACAAAGCCATTCAGGAAATGTTTTAGCAGGCTACTTTTGAAAAAACAAAAATCATGGCACTGATCAATCCCCACATCAACTTCAACGGCAATGCCGGGGAAGCTTTTAATTTTTACAGATCGGTTTTTGGCGGTGAGTTCGCCAAGGTTATTCGCTATAAAGATATGTCCGTTCCCGGCTTTGAGGTGCCCGCGCATGAAGCAGAAAAAATAATGCACATCGCCTTACCGATAGGTCCGAATGTACTTATGGGAAACGACGTTCCGGAAATATTTGGAAAGACAAATGAAAGAGAGAACCGGAGCAAAATTTCCATTGGTGCAGAAAGCAAGGAAGAGGCAGACAGGTTGTTTAACGGACTCTCCGCCGGCGGTGAAATCGAAATGCCCATTTCCGACAGCCCCTGGGGCTCATACTTCGGAATGTTCCGCGACAAATTTGGAATTGAATGGATGGTTGACTATGATGCAAGGCAGAAGGGAAAGGTTTAAGATTGGATTAGAGAATATAGATTATAGATTAGAGATTATAGATTAGATTATAGATTAGAAATTAGAAATACGCAGGCTATATCTTCCAAAACTTCGGTGTTCAACCGAGGCGGAATTGCATAGGATGCTCTTTTTTCAACTTTGCCGGGTGTGGCGGGTGTCGCTGCGAGGTTAGCGTGTGTCGACACAGTCCTCCGGATTAGCGATGCCCGACACATATAATTTACGAGTTACGATGTACGATGTACGAATTCATTAAAAGGATCTCGTTCGCCCCGGCAGGTGTTATCACCTGACCGGTTGCACGCACTTAAAGTAAAAAGTAAAAATTAAAAAATCAAAAAGCGATCTCCGCGATCAGCGGTGCATTTCAATCTCCGGAATCTGCGGGAGAATTTCGCACGAAGCACACGAAGAATACATAAGCACACGAAATGAAAATCTGCTCTCAGTGCCTCCCTCCTCTGTGGAACTCTGTGTCCTATAAAATAAAAATTAAAAATTCAAAAGCGATCTCCGCGATCAGCGGTGCATTTTAATCTCCGGAATCTGCGGGAAACTTCCTCACGAAGCACACGAAGAATACATAAGCACACGAAATGAAAATCTGCTCTCAGTGCCTCCCCTCCTCTGTGGAACTCTGTGTCCTATAAAGTAAAAATTAAAAATTCAAAAGCGATCTCCGCGATCAGCGGTGCATTTCAATCTCCTGAATCTGCGGGAAACTTTCGCACGAAGCAGACGAAAGATACATTCGCACATGAATTTCACGCAAAGGCCCAAAGTAGTACACTCTTTCGGATCACCTTTTCAAATTCACCCCTCCCACCATTCTATTTATCCCCGCATTTTTCCTTCTATCATTATACAGCCCACGAACATTAACATGTTTCGTAATCTTATTGTAAAGAAAGACAACCCGGGAAAGCCATGAGAACCACAACCACCGCAATATGTATTGCCCTCATTTTATTCGCGCTTCCTTTTAACCTCACTGCGCAAACGAACTTTTTTATAAAAGGGACCGTCTCCGGCGATGAAAAAGCGCTGCCCTTCGTTACCGTCCGACTCTATTCCGCCGATAAACCCCGAGCTTTGCAAACGGTGCTCGGCAAAGAAGACGGCACCTACGAACTCCCTAAACCACCAAATGGCAATTATATCCTCAGTTTTTCCCACACAGGATATGCAGAACAAAAAAAGGCCGTCAGCATTGCAGCCGATGGTGATATTGCAGTGGAGCCCGTACTGATGGTAAAAACATCCGGCAACCTGAGCGAAGTAGTGGTAAAAGGAACAAGACCCCTGGTAGAGCAAAGTGAAGACAAGGTGATACTGAATGTTGAAGATGATCCTTCTGCAAAAACCGAAACCGCGATCGACATCCTCCGCAAAACGCCATTTGTAACGGTAGATGGAGATGATAACATAAAGATCAACGGCAAACCAAATTTTAAGGTATTGCTCAATGGCAGGGAAACCTCCATGTTTGCTCAAAATGTAAAGGAAGCCTTGAGAGGTTTTCCGGGAACGACGATATCGAAGATAGAAGTGATCACCAATCCCTCTGCAAAATATGATGCAGAAGGAGTTGGCGGACTTATTAATATCATCACTAAGAAAAAAATTGCCGGTTATAATGGTTCACTTTCCACCTTCAACCGCACAACAGACAAGGTGAGTTTTTATTCGCTCAATGCAAATGCAAAATTGGGAAAGTTCGGCCTGAGTGTTTTTATGAACAAGGGGATTTCTGATCCGATATCGATCCATAGCAATACCACCACTGTGGCTTCTACCCAAAGCATCTTTACCAGGCGGGTGTTGGATGGCAACCAGCGAACCAGTGGAAGCTGGCAGTTTGGAAATGCAGAATTGAGTTGGGATGTAGACAGTCTTCATACTATCAGCGTTTATACCAACCTCAATGGAGGTAATAACACCAATGCGAGCGATCAATACATAACAACATACTTCAACAATGGCGATCCCTCTGAAAGTCGTTTCAATCTATACAACAAATCAAA
The DNA here is from genome assembly GCA_023433345.1 of Bacteroidota bacterium. GTDB lineage: Bacteria > Bacteroidota > Bacteroidia > Chitinophagales > Chitinophagaceae > Ferruginibacter. The sequence continues at coordinate 8,139 of JAEZDA010000009.1, forward strand.
AAATCCCGGCACCAGTGTGGGGTCAGATTTTATTAAACGTTACAAGGGCAACAAGGAAAGAGAATTCAGTCTCCGTTTTCTCGGCAGCTTTGGCCGCAACGATAATTACCTAAACAGTTTCCAGGATAACCCCGGCACCGACCGCTACCTCATTAATGAAAGTAAGGCCGTTAATAATGAATACACGATACAGGCCGACAACATCATGCCTTTAAAGTGGGGTAAACTCGAAGCAGGCGTGAAAGCTATTATGCGCCGTGCAAGCTCCGACTTTGAAAGCAGGGTAAAATATGAGCCGGATAAAGATTATGAAACAAATCCTTCCAACACCAACAACTTCAATTATCGCCAGGATGTAGCAAGCGTGTACAGTATGCTTAGTTTTACAAAGAAGAAAAATAATTTCCGGCTGGGTGCGCGTGTAGAATATACCGATATCAATGGAGATTTCACCAGCAGCAATACATCAGTGAAAAGTGATTACTTCAGCATTCTGCCTAACGTGCAGATGACCCGCAAACTGAATAAAACTTTAACGCTGGTGCTCAACTACAACAAACGTATTTCGAGGCCATTCATCAATGATCTGAATCCCTTTGTGATCAATAACGATTCTCTCAATATTTCTTATGGCAATCCGGATCTTGGTCCGCAGAATATCCATTCCTTTTCCACGCAGTTCCGGTTTTTGAAGAACGGCAATTTCACTTCGCTGAATTTTGAAGGCAGCTACAGTGGAGACCGGATAATGCCATACGCTGTTTTTGATGCGCAAACAGGTGTCACCAAAACCACCAGCCTCAACATCGGAAAGGAATACCAGGCAAGTGTGAACCTCAACATGAACCGAAAGCTCCATCCAAAACTGACAATGTTCACTAATGCATCGTTACGCTACGTTCATTTAAAAAATAATACCGATGCCTCGCAAAGCGCTGATGGAATTGGTGTGAGCTTCAATTTGAGTTTGAATTACAAGGTATCCGAAAAGTTCAATATTGCGAGCTATGTAGGTTTATGGCAGGAGGCGAAAAGCATACAAACCCGGTACCCGCTTTATCCCTGGCATAATCTCTCCTTCAACTATAAAGTTTTTAAGAACAAGGTGAATATATCATTGCGTGCAGTGAACTATTATGAAAAGAACCGTGATTTTGAAACTGTCACCTTCAACCCCAATTTCACCACAACCAATACAGTTACGCGGCCACGTCGTGCAGGAGTGTTGGCCTTAACCTGGAACTTTGGAAAGCTAACCGAAACGGTATCCAAGAAAAAAGGCGTCACCAATGACGACCTGCTGAGCAAACCGCAGGCGGCTCCGCAGGGAAATTGATTAGCTGGGCAAACCAATTTACGATATACCAATTCTTGTTCGCCCCGGCAGGTGTTATCACCTGACCGGTTACACGCAATTTCATTTACGATCTCTCCGTGGACCTCCGTTTCTCTGTGAACTCCGTGACCAAAAAATTAAAAAGTAAAAATTAAAAATTCAAGAATCGATCTCCGGAATCAGCTGGTGCATTTTAATCTCCGGAATCTGCGGGAAACTTTTTCACGCTGACGATTTCTCACGAAGGACACGAAGAATACATAAGCACACGAAATGAAGTTCTGCCCTTAGTGGAACTCCGCGTCCTATAAATTTAAAAGTAAAAATTAAAAATTCAAAAGCGTTCTCCGGAATCAGCGGTTGCTTTTCAATCTCCGGAATCTGCGGGAAACTTTTTCACGCAAAGCCGCAAAGAAGACAAATACGCAATTGTTACTTACGATGTACGATTTACGAGGTACGATGTAGAATTCTATTCATGAAGAGCTCTCTGTGTACCTCCGCTCTCCGTAATCTTTGTGAGCTATCCCAAACCAGTCAGCGAAAGTGGTGTAAACAATTCCTGCAGGCTGTTTAGAAAGATTAAATATGTATCTTAACACATATTAATTAAATGAAGTTTATTGTTATGAAGAAACTACTAATGGGCTCGGCGGTTTTAGGAATATTCTCCCTTTCAATTGCACTCTTTCAAATAAGTTGTAAGAAGGAAGCAGTAGCCCAAACAACTTCACTCTCCAAAGAGCAAATTTTGGTTGCAAAGACCTGGAAAATAGATCAGTTGCACAATGTGATCAACGGCACTTATGGATTATACGAAAGCGGTGGCGTAAATACTACCGGAATCGACTATCACAATACACGGTATACCTTCGATAGCGATGGAACCGGGGTTTATGTTGATGAGTTTAATACTACTCATTCAGTAGCCTGGTCATTTCCAACTGCAGATCAACGGACAATTCATTTTTCAATTGATGGAGCGTCGCCCAATATTTGGCGCATGGTTGAAATTTCCGGGAACTATGTTCATGTCACCGAAAATTTAACGATCGGCGGAGATCCGGGCAACATGCATTCCTACAGGCTGATCCAAATTCCATAGTACTGCTGCCATCATCCACCTATGCCCAAATTTTTGAATGAGGCCAGCCTTTCACCTTTGGCATTCTGATTAACGGGCGCGATTAGGGTGAAAGTGTTCATTGTATCAGATAACAAGCGCACATAGTCCACCGAAAAAAAGATCCAACCACTGCGACACAACTAACAACATTAATGCCTATTCATAAAGCAGACGAAAGCGAAATATCTATAATAATCGACCTGTTAAAAAGGCTTTACACTGAACTCGGAGAAGAAGCTGAATCGGTTCGGTTTCTTACACACAATCTGGTTCAGGATATGATTCGATCTGGCAAAACAGAAATCTATCTTGCAAAACACAACAATGAGAAAATTGTTGGAATACTGACCCTAACGGAATGTCAATCAATATATGCAGGTGGGAAATATGGATTACTTGATGAAATGTATGTGTTGCCTGAATTCAGGTCAGCAGAAATCGGGAAAGGTTTCGTGGATAAAGCTGTTGCTGTTGCCAACGAAAAGAAATGGAAAAGGATCGACGTTACTACTCCACTGAACAGCGGTGGGAAAGAACAATTAAATTTTATCAAAGCCGGGGATTCATCAATTCAGGGCAAAAGCTTAAGCTGTCTTTATAAAACCCAATGAGGCGATTAATTAGGATTATAATTTCACGCAAAGCATAAACAATGTGATGCATATTTTAATCCACTTCTTTCAAGCCTTGGTATCACTCTTCCTTGCCTGTATCCCTTTCAAAGTAGGTGTCCCTTACCAGCAACTCTGACACGGTCAAACATTATACAACAGACAATGAAAAAGCACATACTTCTATTCTTAATTATACACATCACCTTATTCTCATGCAACGGGCAAAACCCTCCGCAACCCATTGGTCGGTCTGAAGATGCAGGTATCATTGATCTCACTAAAGCGGACACAGTAAAAGAACTGGGAAATAATATTATGCTTGTTTACCAGGACAAGGAAGATAATTATTGGTTTGGAAGTTGGGAAGATGGCTTATATAGATATGACGGAAAGACAATTCTTCATTTTACAATTCAAAATGGTTTACCTCAAAACAGAATTGATGAAATTAAAGAGGATAATTCAGGAAATATATATTTCGCTTTTGCTGCCAGTTCGACAATCATAAAATTCGATGGTGAAAAATTCACGAAACTAAAAGAAGCCGGCTTTGGCAGTACATGGAAATTGGAGAAAGGTGATTTATGGTTTAAAGATGGCTGGGATTCTAAATCTGTGTTTAGGTATGATGGCAAATATTTGCATAAGTTACCACTTCCTGCCACCGAATTGGGGGAAGAGTACATTTCAAAAAATCCCACGCACCCCAATCCTTACTCGGTGTATAGCATCTATTCCGACAGCAGAGGAAATGTATGGTTTGGCACTGGTGCATTAGGAGCATTCCGATATAACGGCAAGTCGTTTGATTGGATTTTAGAAAAAGACGTTGTAGAAATTTTCAATCTCCCTTCAGAGGGCTCAAACGGTGTGCGTTCAATTATTGAGGATAAAGATGGGTATTTTTGGTTCAATTCAATGTATCGTTACAAAGTGCATGAGGGTAAAGAACTTTCAAAAACTCATTCGGGCAGCTTATTCTATTCAAGAGAAGAAAGCGTTGGAAGCTTAGAGGGAAAGTCTGATGGCAGTTTGACGGAGTATTTATCAATAGCCAAAGACAGCAATAACCATTTATGGATTGCAACCTACACTTCGGGTGTTTATCATTATAACGGTAAAGACCTTACTCACTTTGTTATAAAAAATGGATCTAAGGAAATAAAATTGTTCTCCATCTACAAAGACAAGAAAGGAATCTTGTGGCTTGGCACTCCCGAAACAGGAGCATATACGTTTAACGGACAAACGTTTGAAAGATTTAAACCATAAGGTAGAAAAGATCACCAGGTAACATCGCCCTATGCGCAACGATGGTTGCCTTTTCAACAAATGGATCGATTCGTCCACTTCCAAACTTTTGATTGACGTCAGCCTTTAACCTTTCGTTTCTTCAAAAATAATCAGCGAACATCAGCGGTGGATTTTAATTTGCGGCCATCTGCGGGAAAAAGAATTCCGACAAAATATAAAGGAAGACAAAACGCTATTGCGATTTGCGAGGTTCGGGTCTTTTTACAAACGGCCTCCCAGAAAGAATAAATTTCCATTTGTTTCTGGCTTCCGATATCTATCTTTAGAAGCCGCCCTAATTATCGCGAGCACACAGCATTAAAACCGAAAGGTATTTCGTCGGAAAAAACCATTAAAATCATGAAGCTTTTTTCATTTTGTCTGTTAGCCACTTTCGCACTTTCCTTGGCAGGATGTGCATCAAAGAATCCGGGTTCCGTTCAGGATCGGAAAACCCATTTTATTCAGGGCTCATCACATAACAAGCTTGAAATTTTAGACTGGGGAGGCGAAGGAAGTGCGATGCTTTTTCTTGCCGGCATGGGAAACACTGCCCATGTATTCCAGGAATTCGCTCCGAGGTTCACCGACAAGTTTCATGTGCTTGGGCTCACAAGAAGGGGATTCGGAAGGTCAGATCAGCCAAAGTTGTATGATATCGATGTTCTGACAGGCGATATCCTCGCTGTTTTAGACTCGCTAAAAATTGAGAAGGTCATCTTAGTAGGACATTCCGTTGCCGGAGAAGAGATCACCAAATTCGTCGGCCTGTATCCCGAACGGGTTGAGAAGATCGTATATATTGATGCCGCTTACGACAGAACAGGTTCGGATTCACTGTTTGCAGAGGCGCCAGCACCACCGCAACAAACTATTGAAGACTCGGCATCTATTGAAAATCTTCAAAGATATTACTCTGCAGTAAACGGAATAATTCTCCCGGAAGAGGAAATTCGCGAGATCTCGCTTTTTTCGAAGGAAGGTCGGTATCTGGGAGATAAAACAGGCGGGGAAGTATTTGGCGAGATCATCAAAGGAACGATAAAACCAGAGTATGATAAGATCAAATGCCCGGCCCTGGCAATTTATTCTGTAAATGATTCAGCGAAAGAACTGCTGCCATATTACGATAAGCTAGACAGCAACAATGCCAGCAAGGCCGATAAACTCTTTGATATTTTCAGCAGGCTCGGCGCCGCAGAGCGCGATAAATTTAAAACGGAAGTTGCCAATAGCAGAGTTGAGGTAATAAAAGGAGGCAACCATTATCTTTTTATTTCTCATCCCTCCGAAGTTGAAAAAATGATGCGAAAGTTCCTCTGAATGTAAGACGCGATTATGAAATCTTTGTCTCTTTGAGAATCTTCCCGGCGAGAAAAAGTAAAAAGTCAAAATTAAAAATTCAAAAAACGATCAGCGGGAATCAGCTAGACACTTTCGCACGAAGCACACGAAGAATACATAAGCACACGAAATGAAGTTCATCCTCTGTGGACTTCCTACCCTCTGTGGATCTCCGTGACCAAAAAATAAAAAGTGAAAATTCAAAATTCAAAATGCGATTTCCGGAATCTGCGGTTGCATTTCAATCTCCGGAATCTGCGGGAAACTTTCACGCAAAGCCGCAAAGGAAGCAAAGAGACAAAGAGAATTAAAGATTAGTAGTTAGGAATCAAGAATTTATTAGAATAATCCTCTCTGTGGACCTCCGTTCCTCTGCGCAACGCCGTGACCAAAAAATTAAAATTCAAGAAAGATCGGTGTAAAACAGCGCTGAATTTCAAGCCGAGTAAATTGGAAGGAAAAGATCCTTCATAGAAATTTTCAAAAGTGAATTGTTAGCATAACGACCTTTTTTATCTATCGTTTTTTTATTTAGCTTTAATCAATCACTAAAAATTCTGCAATTTGAAAAAGTTTCCTTTCCTGGTCGTAATATTTGCCGCATTGGCTTCAATTACATTTACATCGGCATACTCTCAGGCCGATAAAAATGTAGTAGTGCTGGTTCAATATAAAACGCAACCAGGGAAAGACAGCGTGGCACTCTCCACATTGAAAGACCTCATAAATAAAGTAAAATTGGAACCGTACTATGTGAATATAGTTCTCCATGTAGATCCGGTAGACAGATCAAATATTCTGTTGTACGAAGAATGGTCTGATGAAGTTTACTATAATGGCGAACATATGAAAACTGCGCATCTAAAGGAATTCATCAACAATGCCGGCGGTTTTTTAGCAGGACCTCCAAGTATTTCGTTTTGGACGGTATCCAAGTAGGTCTGTAGGCAGTAGACTGTAGTTCAAATGAGGATGTACGAGATTCAAGAAAAGAAAATTCAAAGTTTAAATTCAAAACGAGATCAACGAGAATCAGCGGGCATTTTAATCAGCGGAAATCTGCGGGAAAATATTTCGCACGAAGCACACGAGGAATAAATAAGCACACGAAATGAAGTTCATCCTCTGTGGACCTCCTACCCTCTGTGGAACTCGTTCGCCCCGGCAGGTGTTATCACCTGACCGGTTGCACGCAATTAAATTAAAAAGTAAAAATTCAAAATTCAAAATGCGATTACCGGAATCTGCGTTGCATTTCAATCTCCGGAATCTGCGGGAAACTTTCACACGCTGACGATTTCTCACGAAGCACACGAAGAATACATAAGCACACGAAATTCACGCAAAGCCGCAAAGAAAACAAAGACGCAAATAGAATTAAGAATTAAGAATTCACAAAATCAAGGCCGTATTTCAATCCGGGGAAGCGGGAAACTTTCACGCAAGGCCGCAAAGAGAATTAAGAAATCAAAATTCAAAACGAGATCAGCGAGATCATAGGTGCATTAACCCAAAACCCACAACCCACAACCCAAGACCCAAAACCCACAACCCGTAACCTACAACAAGTGTTCACAAACATTTACCTTTATTGAAACTGAAAAAAGTCAAATGACCAAGCTCATTGCCTTCAACCACATTTCTCTCGATGGTTTTGTATGCGGGCCTCAGGGCCAAATGGACTGGATAAAGATCAATGATGAGATCTTTGCGCATGTAGAACAGCGCATCTCCCTCGGTAAATCTGCAATGTACGGGCGCATTACCTACAACCTGATGGAAAGCTACTGGCCTACGGCGGCAGACAAACCAAATGCAACCAGGCATGATAAGGCGCACGCCACCTGGTACAATACTTCCCATAAATTCGTGTTGTCGCGCAGCATGAAAAAAATTGACAAGGACAATACCACGATCGTGAACGATGATATTACAAAGCAGGTAAGCGAAATAAAAAAGTCTTCCGGTGAGCATGAGATATTGGTATTCGGGAGTCCAACGGCAACGCATACTTTAATGGAACTGGGCCTGATTGACGGCTACTGGCTTTTTATAAACCCTGTGGTTCTCGGAGAAGGAATTCCTTTATTCAAAAATATAAAAACAAAAACGGAATTGAAATTGGAAGCGTCGAAGGAGTTTGAGTGCGGCGTTGTGGAAGTGCGGTACAGTTCCTAGATCCTGTTCCTGGTTTCCGGGGTTTCACAACAAAAGATCCGAGCGATCCGCCTTGTATTCTATTGCGAGTTCTCTTCGGGAGTTTTGTTCAAGTAATGCCGCAAATGGAACCATATCGACTGGTTTAATTAAAAGTCAATTCAAGTACTCCGCAAATGTTTCTAACAAAACAATAAATTTGGGATAATAATTTATGAACCGGCTTCTTTCTTCCACCGTATTAGTGCTCCTTGTTTTCATCTTTATTTCCGCGGGAAAAGGTAATAAAGCAGTTTTAACCAACGAAAGGGAGGTTAAACTAAAAATGACCTTCAAAGTAAATGTCATCGGGCACATCAAAACCCTTCGGCTCTGGATGGTGATCCCTGCGAACATAAAGGACAAACAGACGATCAACGATCTTTCCTTCTCAATAGACCCCGATAGTTTCTATTCAGCCAATAACAACCATTACGTTTTCTTTAAGTTCAACGATGTTAAGGAGGATTTTAAGATTGTTTTAAAGAGCAGGATCAATATTTACAATTCGATCAGCGCAAGGGCAGATACAACCATAACCGATTTTAGCAAATACCTGGTAAGCGAACCAAATATAGAAGTGTCAAGTGAAAAGATCATATCCGTTGCCCGTGAATTAAAACGAAAAACAGATATCGAAACGGTTGTTGAAACCTTTGATTATGTGAAAAATCATATCTCTTACAAAAGAAATCCTGCGATAGGTGCAGAGAAGGTTTTGGAAACAGGAGTTGGGAAATGTATGGATTACAGCGATCTCTTTGTTGCATTGTTAAGGGCGAACAACATTCCGGCTAAATCAGTTTTCGGTATTGTGGTAAACGAAACATCGGCCAACCCTTTGCATGCATGGTCAGAGGCCTACCTTCAGAAGCAAGGCTGGATACGCTTCGATGCCACTTCAGGCCATAGCGACATAAGAAAAGAAGGCAACAATTACAAAATGCGGTTGTCGAACAAGTACGTCACCTTATCGGAAGGAAGGAACGATCCTGAAATGCGTACCAGCCTTTACCGCTATCATTACCGTTATGATGCTCCAGGCGCTTCAGTAAAAATAAAACATGCGTTAGAGATCATGGGGCAATAGACGATGTTCCTGACTGTTGTATGCAAACTATGAATACAAGCCACAATAGAGATTTTACTAAAAAGCAAACCGTGCATCCCTTTACTTTTTTCAAGGTATCTTTCACAAACCTTTAACCGCAGGCTGACCAAAATCATAGGCTGGAAAAAATGGATGAACGACATTACATCCGTGAAGCGCTCTGCTACCATACTCCTGCTTTCCTTAATGGTAACAACCCAAACACCAGCAGGCCAGTTGTTCAAGATACCATCACTGGTGAAGCACTATGAGAAACACCAGAAGCAATCCGAAATTGATTTTATTGATTTCCTGGTTCAACATTATGCCTCACAACAAAAAGATCTCAATTCCCCGGAACACGATCAATTGCCCTTCAAGAGCCTTTCAGTTCAACAAACCGGCATAGCTATATTAACCTCCTCCCCGGTTTTGCCTGCTACAATTGAGCGGGCAGTTTGTAATAAGAACGTTGATTTCTCATCCAACTGTATCCCGGATATGCGGGCACGAGGTATATTCCACCCTCCTAAAAGATAGTCTTGCTACATACTATTTTTTACAAACATTTATTACAACCCTAATCTTATTAATATGAACAGTGTACAAATTCACTTAGCACTAACGCATGTGCCGGTAGTGCTTTCGATAGTTGGCCTGGTTATGCTTGCCATCTCATTCAGAATAAACAATAACATGCTTACTAAAATATCATACACATTTCTCTTTGTTGCAGGCCTTGCTGCATTGCCGGTTTACTTTTCCGGTGAAGGCGCTGAAGATGTAGTGGAAAAACTTCCGGGTGTTTCAGAAGCCATAATTGAAGAGCATGAAGACATTGCGAAGATTGCCATGATCTCTATTGCAGTTTGCGGACTTACCGCATTGGCAGCGCTCTTAGCCGCTCGTTTCAAGATCGCAGGAGGTGGAATAAAAATTGGCGTTTTGTTGTTGGCTCTTGTTTCCGGCGGATTAATGTTTCAGACTGCTCATCTTGGCGGGCAGATTCGTCACAGTGAGATAAGGAGCGATGTTGCTGTTCAAAGCGAAAATGGGAAGGGCGAAAAACAAAATGCACAGTGGGAGAAAGATGATGATTAACAAAGAAAAATCAAACCATTATTTTAAAACAGCCCGATTCATGAAGGAGCTGCATTTACCGGCAGTTCCTTCATTATTTCTTTAACTGCCAAACAATCTTTTAAAAGAGAAATATATGTACACATCAGTTGCTTCATTTTTTCTTCTGATTTTCCCATTTAAACTCCTTGCACAGCAAGGTTTAGCAGACAGTATCACAAAGAAGAAAGATCCGGAAATAAAAGCTTCATCATTTATACTTCCTGCAGCAATGATCACTTATGGAATAATCGGTTTGGAAAGTCACACATTGAAAGGCATTAATGAGGATACACAGGGTGAAATGAAGGAACACATCGACAGGCGTTTTTCAGTCGACGATTTTTCACAATACTCTCCCCTGCTTGCTGTATATGCGCTCAACCTCGCAGGCCTCAAAGGCCGAAATAATCTGGGTGACAGATCCATTATCGCCGGTACGGCTTATTTGATAATGGGCACCACAGTAAACCTGATAAAACAAACGGGCAATGTTACAAGACCTGATGGTTCATCAACACACTCCTTTCCTTCCGGGCACACTGCAACTGCCTTTGTGGGCGCGGAGATTCTGCACCAGGAATACAAAGATGTGTCTCCGCTCTTAGGTATTTCAGGTTATCTGGTAGCTGCGGGCACAGGTTATTTCAGGATGTATAATAACAGGCACTGGCTGACAGATGTTGTTGCCGGCGCCGGCATTGGGATACTAAGTGCTAAAGTTGCATATAAATTGCATCCGTTTCTTAAGCGAACAATCTTTAAGCGGGAAAGAAATTTCCAGGGAATGATAGTTCCGAAAATCGGCGGCGGGAATTATGGAGTGGGTGTTTTTTTAATGCCGATGCGGAAACATTCTGTAGTCTGTAATCTGTAGTGAAAACTTCGATTTACGGGCTTCATAAAAAGTAAAAAGCCAAAATTAAAAATTCAAAAATCGATCCACGAACATCTGCGGTGTATTTCAATCTTGGGGGATCCGCGGGAAAAGAATTTTACTCAAAGTAACAAATACAGCAAAGATGCAATTGCATTTACGATGCGGAGTTTTATTAAGGACTTCATTGCAAATCGACCTTCTTGTGAATCTTCGTCGCCTTAATTAAGGAGCCAGTTATCAACCTTGAATCCTGCGTCCTGTATCACCTTCACTCCATCCTCTTCATCACCATAATTATTCCGCCGCCTTTAAAATGAATTGATCCTGCATCGATACTCTGAATTTCCATGTCGATGTCTTCCTCCAATCCTGTTTGGTCTGCTATATCCCGCTTTTGCCTAATGGTTTTACCGTCTTCCAAAATGGAAAAAGTGCCTGTGCCCAACTCAGATGTTTTGCCACCATCTATTACCTTAGAAACAGTTTTGCCGTTTTCCAAAAAACAGGCGATGAAGGTTCCTGGTCCGTTCAGATCATTAATCGATAAAGTCTTTCCGTCCTCTGTTCTCATTTCGGAAATTTCCCAGCAGCCAAGCAAGTCCTTTTCGGTTACGGTTTGTCCACTAACACCACCGGAGAAACAAAATAATAATGCCAACACTATAATAAATTTCATGCTTTTCAAATTGGGGTTTTGAAAATGAGAAGTTGCGTCCGTTAAGGTAGGAGAAAAATCATACTTTCAATAGAACCTGGTTCAATTTGTTTGTTCAAAGTTTTCTAATCATCCAGCCCTGTGTTGTTATAAGATTGAAAGCATCCGCATTAAAGAATTATAATCCACCAGAAAACGAAATGTCGTTTTCCAGCGTCGTTTACTTATAGTGGAATATTCACTTATAATTTATTATCTTACTTTCACGAACCAACATATAGAATATGGAAAAAAATCCCAATCTGGTTGCCTACCTGCTTTTAATGATTGTTGTTGATATATTGGCCATCGCTTCACCAGTCATTTCGGGCGACATGATCTTTTCTTTTACCTATCTTTTTTCGGTTCCGATGATCGTGGCATCAGTGGTTGAAATAAACAGCTCTCTTTTCCTTGATAAAAGGAGAAAAACAAACCTTACACTGTCAATGGTAGTTTTTCCTCTTGTTGCAGGAATCGTTTATTACTTCTTTACCAGGAAGAGGATAGATAATTCAGAGGCGTCTTAATGTGATACACAAAAAAAAGGAAAATAGTACAAAGTTACAGGCAACACGGCAAGTCGTTGTGTTACCATCATAACCTTTCCACAATTAAAAAATTCAACATTATTGGAAGGTTTAATACCACTGCGATATGTGATACCACCTGTCTCTTTAATAATTTTAGCCATAGAAAAAACAGTTCAGATGAGAATATTGAAATTTGCCCTTCTTCTTCTAGCAGTTGCATTTACATCCTGCGAGAGCGATACCCAAACCGCCGCGCCCCCGCCTTCCGGTCAGCCCTTGCTGTTGAGAGTTGCAGGAATTGACACTACTCTTGCTCCTCCCTTCGACACGGTTGAACGATATACCTATACTTATGACAACCTGAAAAGACCTGTACGAACTGAATACAATGAAACCGATGCTTCAGGAAATTCTACTTACGCATCATCGATGTCTTTCTTTTATAATGGAACGGATACGCTGGCTTTCAAGTCGCAACGAGTAAGACCCAGTTCATCCAATACCCGTTATCATTTTTTTGACAACGGTCGCCTGATAATGGATTCTTCAGGAGGCGTTGCTGTATCCGGAAATGTATATTATGCAATTACACGTTACACTTACTCCGCGAATACTATACTGGAAGAATCCAATGGGGTTGATTCCATGGGCTCAAATGGTTCCTCGGTTAGAAGAGTTTACCAAACTTTAGATGCCAACAATAATGTATTACATCAAATCGACACTCTAATTACTTTTCAGAATGGTATCCCCGTTTTTTCTTCAAGAAATGAACATATCGCAACTTATCATTCGGCATTGAACCCGATGGCGAAGTTTTCAGACCCTATTCGCCGGCCATATTTGTGGGATGATTTCGGAGTAGGCAGTGAAATGGCAGCACCACGGCAACTATTCAGCAGCATTCGTTATTTATACAAACCGCTACAACCATTGGGGAATAATAGCGAGCATCGTCACGATTATACTTTTGAGTTCAGAAATGATGGACTTCTATCTGTGCTCAGAATGCTTACAGACCAGGGACATCATTTAAAGTATATTTTCTTCTACGAATAGCTGCTCTCATTTTAACTCCAATAAAAATAGTTTTGACAAGATGAAAAATATTTTTAATTCCCTCATTATCATCGTTGCAACGTTTCATCTGATCTCCTGTGAAAAAGATGAAGCCTCGCCCAGTACAAACATTGCTCCTCAATTGACCGAACTGCTTAAGATGGACACAACACTGAGTGCGCCGTTTGATACTGTTCAAAGATTCGCTTTTACTTACGATTCACAAGGCAGGCTTTCTTCGAAATTGTTTATAGAAACTGATGATGTTGGGGATACAGTTTACAATGTACATCAGGCCTACAGTTACAATTCGATCGACACCTTTGCGTCCCGTGTGATCAGAACAAAACACGTATTCGGTTCCATTGATATTGATCGGGATACAACCTTTTTCCATTTCGAGAATGGTCGGCATGTATGGGATTCAACACGCCAATCGGGCCGCAAGTATATTGTAAATCGTTATGTGCAAACTTCTTCTGCGCTTTTGCATAATGCTTCGATCTTTCTTCAACCCAACACTCCTGAATGGCAGATCAATTCAAGAATATTTCAAACAAAGACGAACGGTAACATTGTTTACCAGATCGATACCGTGGTAAGTGAATATTTGCGCGCACCCGTAAACACCATATTTGATCGTTTTGAAAGATCATTCACCTATACGAATATTCCCAATCCTCTCACTAAAATTGCTCAGGCAGATTTTAACGATTACCTGCACGATGATGATTACATGTTCGGCGGCAATTTTGTTTCATCAAACCTGCCATCACAGGAGATATCATCTTTAAGATCATGGCATTCACCAGGACCGGGTTCGGGGAGTTACGACAGGCAAATAAATTATACTTATACTCTTAGATCTGATGGTTATCCTGAGTCAGGAAAATCAGTTGAAACCTATACAAATGTTGGAGTTACAACTATCACTGCATTAAAACTGATCTACAGGTACAGGTAGTCCGGTTTCTATACCAACCTCATTTCAGTCGCATTTCACCCCGACTTTGTCGCATCAGGCATCATACGATAAAATGAGAAGAGCGAAATTTGAATGAGCATCTATTGTGTTCATCCAAATAAAAAATAATGAGAAAGATAATCGTATTATCCTTTATCTCCCTTGACGGTGTAATGCAGGCCCCCGGCGGGCCAGGAGAAGACACTTCCGGCAACTTCAGGTATGGAGGTTGGGTTGCTCCATTTTTCAATGACGGTGGCAACGACATGTATGCATTGATGGAAAAACAAATGAAGCCTGCCGATCTTTTACTTGGCCGTAAAACATTTGACATTTTTGAATCTTATTGGCCTGCTCATGCAGATTCCTGGCCGGGTATAAATGAAGTGACAAAATACGTACTGAGCAAAACCCGCAAAGATTCGGAATGGCAAAATTCCTTTTTCATGGATAATGTTGATGACATCCTGAGGCTGAAGAATTCCGAAGGGCGCGATATGCAGGTTCATGGCAGCGGTGAAATGGTACAAACCTTATTAGAGAATGATCTGGCAGATGAATTGTGGCTGAAGATTTTCCCAATCACACTTGGAGCAGGAAAGAAATTGTTTGCGAATGGAACCGCTCCGGCAGCATTCACACTAAACAGCACGGAGGTAACCCGCAACGGAGTCATATTCGCGAACTACAGCAGGAATGGAGATGTGAGAACGGGCACTGTTGGCGAATAGAATTAACTCGTGCTCGAAAAAGGCGGTCATCAATAGTTTTCCTTAGAATCGAACCTCCCTATCTTGTCTGCGATCCAAAGGTTTTTGTCGTAGTTACGGCCCTGGAATTTCATCCGTACCGGTGAAAAGTAAAAAATTTCATATTCAACAGAATAAAGAGAAGGAATTTCATATGTCATCAATCTACCTTTATCGATTTCCCACACGCCACTAAAAGTTAAGGAATCTGCATCCCACCTGATCAGAAGATTGCCATTGGGATAAAAGTATAGAGTTGAATTTTGATCTTTCCATTTACCCGGCAAGTTCTTCCTGATAAATGCATCGTTCTTCTTACGTTCCTTTCTTGAGCGGGTGTTGAGTTGGAGAGAATCTTGCCCCATGCTATGCAATGAAATAGACATTGCAACTAAAAGTGTAACTGTTTTCAACAACATGAAGGATCCTTTATTCAATTTATCAATAAGGCATGTGGTTAAACTACTGCATTTATATCAGAAACAAAAATTGGTGGTTTATAAGCATAGTCTTCGCAGCGCTACGGAGATATAAAACAGAACGAGCAACTTTATGAAATAATAGAAATGCAAAGCCAGAGATCACAAAACTAAGACTAAACTCAGCGTTCAAAAATCCTTTTACCATTCTAATCGGTACAGCCTGCCCTTCCACCCGCTTTTTTCCTCCAGATTCACTATATTCACATGTGATGAGTACCGTTATACTATCTGGAAAAGAGATCGAATTCAGCCTTCATGCCGGCAGGGTGATACATGCAAACAAATACTCCGAAGCGCGTGGAGGCTGGGGAAATCTTCCCGTCAGTTCAGTGCTGAATACTGATATCGTTGTGGCCCTCACTAACGGAGACGATATACGCGTTTATGTGAGGCATCTTGATCTTCCTGTATACAATGGCCAGGAAGTTTCACTGCTTTCTGCAAACGGTAGCGTGGTTGCCCTTATCGATTTAAAAACACGCAGTTATTATTATACTACGGGAAACATCCAGGACAAGCTTGGCATGGGAGTTCCCGCGGTTTGGGTTTGGGCTGTCGGTATCATCTGTGCGGCAATTGCATATAATATTGATTCGCTTGGAGGAACCTTCTTTGTGATGCCTTTTTTCGTTTGGATACCCGTGCTAATAAACCGTTGGATATTCAACAACAAGATTCGAAAAGAGATCCGCTCCTTTCTTACGGCATAAGAATTGTCGCTATTTCCCAGAATTTGCAAATTCAAAATTAATAGCCTTTCATAATGCATTACAGAATTCTCATAGCTATACTAATTACTCTCGCATCTCTTAACGTTGAGGGGCAGACGCCGGGCAAATTGAATGCTGAACTCAGGGCATTGACTAAGGAAAACGATCCCTCCAGGGCAATCAGAATGAAAGAACAGATCGTCAGGAAGCACTCTATTGATAGTACTAAAGACTCCGAAACCTTTGACATAATTAACGGCAGCATTGCATTAGTGTATGCGCGAAACCATGAAGCGAAGGGGTTTGAGCACTACATTAGCCTGATGAAAAACCAGTTCAATCAAACCTCAATGATGAACATGGCGGCAACTGAGCTGCTCGATAGAAGATCTGAAGATTCACTTGCGTTAAGAATAGCAAGGGAAACCATTGAAAAATTCCGCCGGTTTAAAGATGATCCTACAGCCATGCCATCTCACTTTAAAGCAGAGGACTGGCAGCGTTTCATGAATTTTGCGCAGTATCCTTATTACGATACCTACGCCCGCGCTCTATTTGGAAACGGAAATTTCAAAGATGCGCTAACATTTCAACAAATGGCTTTTGCCGGCAAGCCGGAAGAAGGATTGCCAGCTTCTGTAGAACGCTATGCAGAACTGCTCACTTTGAATGACAGGAATGATGAGGCTATAGATCTGCTGTTAAAAGTTGCTGCAATGGGGAGGTTAAATAAAAACATGTCTAACCTTCTTCAAAGCTTTTACGCCAAAGGCCAGCGCTCAGATAAATCCTATGATCAGTTCCTAGACAGTCTGCAGTTTCGGTTAAAAGAAAATATGAGGAACGAGTTCCAAAGAACCATGCTGAATAAGGAAGCTCCAGATTTCACAATAAAAAACCTTCAGGGCAGGCAGGTTAGTCTTTCTGATTACAAAGGAAAGATAGTGGTGCTGGATCTGTGGGCAACATGGTGCGCACCCTGTATCGCATCCTTCCCTGCAATGCAAACCCTGGTGAATAAGCACCCTGATGTTGAGT
Source organism: Bacteroidota bacterium (assembly GCA_023433345.1). Lineage (GTDB taxonomy): Bacteria > Bacteroidota > Bacteroidia > Chitinophagales > Chitinophagaceae > Ferruginibacter. The sequence continues at coordinate 25,366 of JAEZDA010000009.1, forward strand.
TCCTTTTTATCGCGGTACAGGAAGGAAGAAATGCTTTTGAAAAGGTGAAGAAATTTATGAAAGGCAGTAAATTCAGCTTCCATGTGCTGGTTGACGAAGCGGTTAAAAAAGGTTCCGACAAATTCAGGGTTTTATCGGCTTATATGCCTGACGGTATTCCTGCAAAATATTTTATAGATAAGCAGGGAATTTTGCAGTTTACTTCCAAAGGTTTTGACACTGATGCGCAGTTGATCAATGAAGCGGAAATGATGATCTCGATACTGCGGGAGGAACCGTTGCGGTAGATGAGAAAACAATGACAGATATTAAAGCTGCTTTGTTTCGATCTTATGACAACTTGACCCGGTGAAAATTGAAAAGCAATCGCGGCCTGTAAATTGCATGGTTTCGAAACAATTATTCTGTCATGCAACGTACTTCTGTACTTTTCTTTAGCTCCCTGCTTTGTTTTGCCTCCCAGTTTTCATTCAGCCAAACAACCGTTCGCCTCTCCGGTCGCGTAGTTGATCGAGCAACCCAGGCGCCGCTTCAGGGCATCAGCGTTTCATTGCAAGGTTTGCAGGTAGGAAGCATTACAGATTCTTCGGGATCTTTTGTGCTGACCGATCTGGTCATCAGGAGTTATAATATTGAATTTTCCGGAGTCGGCTATAAAGCCCAAACGCTTTTCAATATTGTAATGAGTGCGGGAAATGAAATCTTCCTGAACGTAGAGCTGGAGCCTGTTGCAGGCTCTTTAAGTGAGGTGATAGTAAGATCTAACCGGCGTACTGCAGAAGCTGCCACTATTGAATCTCCATTAAGCGTACAACGGTTAACAACAGAGGAGATCAGGAGCAACCCTGGCGGAAATTTCGATATCAGTAAAGTGATCCAGGCTTTACCCGGAGTTGGTGGTGGAATTGGCGGAGGCGGATTCAGAAATGATATCATAATTCGCGGAGGTGCCCCAAATGAGAATGTGTTTTACCTTGACGGCATAGAGATCCCGGTGATCAATCACTTCCAAACACAGGGGAGTTCGGGCGGACCGCAAGGAATGCTTAATGTTTCATTTATTGAAGATGTAAAATTGAGCTCGTCAGCATTTGAGGCGCGCTATGATAACACGCTAAGTTCAGTATTCCAGTTCAGGCAGCGAACCGGCAATCCGAACAGGATCCAGGGAAATGTGAGGTTAAGCGCAACCGATCTGTCAGCAACATTGGAAGGGCCGCTTTCGAAGAATAAGCGAACTACTTTTCTTGCTTCTGCAAGGAGATCTTACCTGCAAGTTCTTTTTTCCCTGATCGACCTTCCCATAAGGCCTAACTACTGGGATTTCCAAACTAAAATTACACATAAGATAGACGCTAAAACAACTCTTGCTTTTATTGGCCTAGGTGCGATAGATGAATTCAGTTTTGCAAAGATCAAGGACGCTACGTCGGAAAAGTTATACGTATTAAATTCCAATCCCTTTATCAACCAATGGAACTATACTGCAGGCCTAACATTGCGAAGATTGGTTAAGGACGGTTTTGTAAATGTTGCACTAAGCAGAAATACATTCAACAATAGTATTCAGCAATATGAGAATAACGAGTTCAGGCTTTTGAGTGAACAAACTCTCGATTATCAAAGCCGCGAAACGGAGAATAAATTTCGGGTAGACGTAAATAAGTATCGCAACGGATGGAAATCCGCCTACGGTATTTCGGCCCAAATGGCAGAATATAAAAATGAAACCTTCAATATTATTCGTCGCCAGTTGGAAGATGATTCTGGAAACATTATACAGCCCGGCCAAAGGGCGGATTTTATAAGTCCATTGAAAAACTTCTGGCGGTTTGGTGCCTTTGCCCAATTGAGCAGGAGTTTTTTTGACTCACGGTTAGGCGTAAGCGCTGGTATACGATCTGATATGAACACCTTTACCAGCCAGGGAAATGATCCTGTAAGAACTCTTTCTCCCCGCGTTTCATTCAGTTATTTGTTTGCAGAAAGATGGACCGCCAATGCTTCAGTCGGGCGATACTTCAAAATTCCACCTTATACAATTCTTGGTTTTGCGACCAACAATGGCGAATTAATAAACAAGAATGCAGATTATCTGCAGAGCGATCATTATGTAACAGGGGTTGAATTTTTAGCCAGCAAAGCTTTAAGATTTACCGCTGAAGTTTTTTATAAAAAGTACAGCAACGTACCGGTTTCAATTCGCAATGGAATTTCTCTTTCAAATCTCGGTTCAGATTTTAATGTGCTGGGGAATGAAGCGGTTTCCACCAACGGTAAGGGCCGAGCGTACGGCTTTGAATTCTTCGCCCAACAAAAATTGTCCAAGCGGTTTTTCGGTCTCCTCTCCTACACCTTTTATAAGTCTGAGTACACAGGCGTCGACAACAAGTATATTCCATCAAGTTGGGACAATCGTCATCTCCTGAGTACAACTTTAGGATACAAATTGCCGCGCAATTGGGAACTAGGTTTGAAATTTCGCTTCCAGGGCGGTGCGCCATATACGCCCTTTGATGAAGCAGCCTCGGAGTTGAATTATCTCTCGCTCGGCTCGGGGTTGCTTGACTATTCAAAACTTAACACACTTCGCCTTCGTAATTTTCATTCAAGCGACCTGCGAATCGACAGAAAGTGGAACCTTAAAAAAACAACGATTGATCTTTTCCTGGATATTACAAATTGGTACCGCGCGAAAAGTTCGGAGCCTGACAGCTATACTTTTAAGCGCAATGCTGATAATTCTGGTTTTGAAACGACCGATGGCAATCCTATTAAGCCTGATGGCAGCAATGGTATTCCCGTGAGAATAGTTAATGACGATGCATCTTTTGTACCGTCGATAGGTTTGATCGTGGAATTTTGAGTCAAACAAAAGTTGGAAAGTCTTCATTTATTTGATGTAAAGACCGTAGCGGAAATTGGTAAAATTTAAGTGTATGTAAATGCTTAAAAACTCTTCTTCTCAAAAAAAATCGGGAACTTTTCTGTGGGGATAGGGGTTAACGGTACCCCGGGTGAAGAGTGATTGAAGATAAGGAGTAGTCACTGTTCTTAGGTCCGGCGGGTAGTAAGGATAGAAAAATTGACCAAAGTTTTTATTGCGTCATTTTCTTCCCGGTAGCTTTACCCAAAACTCTTGATGTGCTGAGGTAAATTAACGAAAGCCGGGTGAATAGATTCTGGTGCCGGTTATACAAGAGTTTTGCAGGGTTGGAATTTTGAAGAGATCCGGGAGAACTTTATACGAGGCATTGCATTTTATCCGAATGTAAATGTTTAAAAACTCCTCTTCTCAAAAAAAATCCGGAACTTTTCTGTGGGGATAGGGGTTAACGGTACCCCGGGTGACAACAGGAGGACGAAGATAAGGTCGGAACTCTTCGTGATGTTCGATATATATTTTAGGATCGAATATCGTATCGGGAATAACTTGGCTCAAATCATGTTTCGGCCCATTGCTTTCAGGTGCCAAAAAGCTTATAGATGTGCGAGAAATGAAAACAATCTGCGAGGAATACACGCATACAACTATCAACAATACACCGAGTACAAGTTTTTTAGCGATCTGCCTTCCAAACGATCTTGAAACACCCGCTTGAAAATAAGATATGGCAGCGCCAATTGCTTGTTTCTTCTTTGTGAATGCGGGAGGCAAAAAAGTCGCAGATAGGCTTATAGTTTGGAAACGCGCTGAAAAAGGTTAATGGGGTCCCAACAGCGAAGGTATTCCCCTTCAACCTGCTCATTAAGATAAAATTATTTAAGGAAAACATCTAAAGCCCTTCTACTGTTTGTCAACGCTCCGAGGAAGGTGGCCACGCCATTTTTCCAGATCACTGCATGTTCTCCGGTGCTGTCAAAAATATTACCCACGACGTAAACATCCGATCCCGAAATTTTAATTGATCGCGCTCTGCCGCTTTCTGACATAATGAGTGTTCCGTTCTTCCATACTTTCGCCATCATACCAGTGGACTCCCATTCAATTCCCGCCACAAAAACATCGGTTCCCGAAACCGCAATTGAAGTAGCAGCCGCTTCGTTAGATGTAGTTATAACAGTGAGGGCGCCATTTTTCCAGTATGCGGGCATATTGGTTGAACCCGCCAACGTTTGTCCGGCAGCATATACATCTGAGCCTGAAAATGCAAGTGCCGACACTGAGGCATTGTGGCTTGAAGGTAGTGAAACTGCAGTGCCATTTTTCCAAATGGTGGCTGTATTTATTCCACCTTCTATTCTGCCTCCTACATATACGTCTGCGCCAAAAATAGCAACAGAAGAGGCATGGCCGAATGCCAATGAAAGCCTGCTTTCAATACCATTCTTCCATAATATCGGATAAGTGGCAGGGCCTCCCGCATAATCTTCTCCCACTGCATACACATCGCCATTTGCTACGCAAACGCCAAAAGCCCGGCTCCGACTCGATTGGCTCAATTTGGAAGGAATACCGTTTTTCCAAATAGTGGCAAAATAATCGACTGCCGCTCCGTGATTTGTTTCTCCTACAACATAGACATCATTATTTTCAACAAAGATCCCCCTTGCATTTGAGTATTCAGATCGGGGATGCAATTCAGATTCAACACCATTGTGCCACAAGCTGGCCACCTCGAGCATTTCCGGAACTGCAAAAATATTACCCGCCACATACACTTCTCTTGTAGCAGGCACTGCTGAAGTAGTTACGCTAATTTGATTTCCGTAACTCGTTCCAAACACATTGGTTGCATAGGCTCTTAAATAATATGTTGTTGATGCAGCTAATCCCGAGAGGGAACTTGCAAAATCTCCCACCCCATTTCCATTAATCGAAATGCCGCTGGAGATATCCGGATTGGGTGAAACATCCCAGCATATTCCGCGGGCGATCACTGCGCTGCCACCTTGATGAGTGATGATTCCACCGGTGATAAATCCAGAAAATGAAACCGACTGCGCAACTTTCGTTGTTAAAGTCGGCAGAGATTGAGTTGCTGAAGGCGTGGTTGTAACTGTTACCTCGTTGCCATAGCTCGTTCCGGAACTGTTAGTAGCATAAGCCCGAAGGTAATATGTAGTAGATGCGGTCAATCCGGACAAGTTACTTGTAAAACTTCCCGAACCAGATCCGTCAAATGTATGATTATCCGAGGTTTCGGGATTTGGAACCGTTGCCCAACAAACCCCTCGGGCAGTAACATTACTTGAACCACCTTCCGTGATGTTTCCTCCGCTCACCATTCCAAACTCCGTGATATTTATCACTGGCGTGGTAGTTACCACCGGCAAACTTTGCACCCCCGTTGTGTCATCGCTTTTTTTGCATCCCAACACAGCTAAGAATACAATAAGAAAAAAATTTCTGAAAGTTGAATTTGATCTCATTCAGTTTTGGTTGAACTTTCAAAATACAGTTTTTAAATTCTTTTCTAAGAAAATTGTTGTCATTATTCCACCAGGTAGAAAATCTTTATTTTAGAACTATGCCTGTATCAAAACAATTAATTGCAAAAGAAATAAGTGCGTATAATAAAGCACTATCTCCGGAAGACAAGGCAATCTGCGAACTGTTGTGTGACGAGCTCACGAAAAACCTGCCAGATTCTGAAAGCAAGATCTGGCACAAACACCCCGCCTGGTTCCTTAACGGAAATCCGATCGTAGGATACAGCAGGCAGAAACCTGGGATAAGGTTAATGTTCTGGAGTGGAAAATCTTTCGACGAAGAATTGCTTAACAAGCGGGGAGAAAAATTTCAGGACGCATCGGTCTTTTATAACTCGGTAGATGAGATCAATTTAAAAGATCTCAAACGCTGGCTTAAAAAATCGCGTCAAATTCAATGGGACTACAAGAACATCATAAAACGCAGAGGCAAGCTTGAGAGGCTGAGCTAAAATTGATTCAGTGCGATAATATCGAAATCGGAGAGCCTCATATTTTTTCTGTTTTCCAGGTTCTAAAAATCAAGTCTGCTTCACAGCACACTTGCTCCCAGAACTTCATATTCGGGCGCTTCATCTACCCTGCCAGCACCGAGATAACGCTTAGCAAAGTATGGATCATCGAGGTGGGAGATCGTCACACCCGTAGAACTTCCTGCGTGAACAAAATATCCGTCAGATAAAAATACTCCAACATGGCTGATTCCGCCTGTTGTATTGAAAAAAACAAGATCACCTTCGCGAAGATCTTCTTTATTAATGCGTGATGTAGTTTTAAATTGCTCACGTGCGGTGCGCGGCAACATATAATTATATACGTCGTAAACCAGCTGTCCTGTAAAACTGCTGCAATCGATCCCCTTTTTTGTTGTTCCACCATAACGGTAACGCGTGCGATACCAGTCGTCGATAAAATTGTACAGCGGAACATTTTTGATCTGTTCTACCTCACAATTCATTATTAGGGAATATTTTAACTGTAGTTGGTTACACTTTTCGATTTCGGCAGAAGAGAGCTTCTTCAAATCCGGCTTGGTTCGAACCGGCATCTTAGATACCTCTTTTGCTGCGTAAGCAAGTGCAACAGTTTTTGGGCGGGATTGTAACTCTATCCCCTCGATAAAGCGGGGAGATTTTTTTTGTGCCAAAACATTTGGCGAGATTCCGGAAAAAATGGCCGTGGCCAAACTAACCAAAAATAAGTTTCTCATACTGTAATTGGGTTTACACGTATGCAGGACTTAATCTTGTGTTATTCAATCATCTTTTTGTTCTAGGTTTTTCTTTGATTCTTAAACTTGAGCTACGATTCGTGTCTTACAAACAATTTCAAAATAGGTTTTCAAAAAATATTGTTGCGAAAGTATAATATCTGTACCAAAATGGCAACCGATCGGGAAATTTTTTTCATTTCCTTGTGGAAAACGCTCCATTATTTAACGTCTGAAATTCGCGAACTTTGCAGACCACGAGCATTGCTTCAGGGAGTACAGATTGAGATCTTAACCATTTAAAATCAGGCCTTTAGCTACGAATTATGAAGTTTTCCCATCTTCATGTGCACACCCAATTTTCTTTGCTGGACGGTGCAGCAAGTGTAAAATCGCTGTATAAAAAAGCCATTGATGATGGAATGCCGGCCGTAGCCATCAGCGATCATGGGAATATGTTCGGCGTTTTCGAGTTTGTAAAGGAAGCATATAAGCATAAAAATGAAGACGGTTCACTAAAGGTAAAGCCGGTGATCGGTTGCGAATTTTATATTACGCAAGATCGTACGCGCAAAACTTTCAGCAAGGAGGAACGTGACCCCAGGCATCACCAGATCTTACTTGCAAAAAATGCCCAGGGATATAAGAATCTGGTAAAGCTTACATCGCTCGGATATACTGAAGGTCTTTATTCAAAATATCCACGCATTGATAAAACGCTTATTCATAAATATCATGAAGGTTTGATTGCAACCACATGTTGCCTTGGTGCCCTCGTGCCTCAAACCATTTTGAAAAAAGGTGAGGAAGAGGGCGAAAATGAATTTAAATGGTGGCTGAATATTTTTCAGGACGATTATTATGTGGAACTGCAGCGCCACGGAATGCGCGAGCAGGACCAGGTGAATGAGGTGCTTTTAAAGTTTGCCAGGAAGTACAATGTGAAAGTTATTGGCAGCAATGACAGCCATTATACTGACCAAAAAGATTTTAATGCGCACGATATTTTGCTATGCATAAACACTGGTGAATTGCAAAGCACTCCTGCCTCGCGCGATTTCTCCGACGATGACATAAATGCAAAAGGAAAAAGATTCGCATTCTTTAACGACCAGTTTTATTTTAAGAATACGCAGGAAATGAAGCAGGTCTTTCATGATCTGCCCGAAGCGATAGATAACACCAACGAGATTGTTGAAAAGGTTGAAACCCTGAAGCTCGAGCGGGATATTCTTCTCCCCCATTTCATTGTGCCTTCCAACTTTAAAAGTCAGGATGAGTATCTTCAAAGCATCACATGGGCGGGTGCGCGTAAACGTTATGAAATTTTTACACCGGTAATTGAAGAGCGGATACAATTTGAACTGGGTGTGATCCAGGAAATGGGCTTCGCTGGCTACTTCCTGATAGTTAGCGATTTTATAAAGGCGGGAAGGGACATGGGCGTCTTCATCGGCCCGGGGCGTGGCTCAGCGGCCGGAAGCGTGGTAGCATATTGCATTGGCATCACCAACATCGATCCTATCAAGTACGACTTGCTTTTTGAGCGTTTCCTTAACCCGGAGCGGAAGAGCATGCCAGATATCGATACTGACTTTGATGATGAAGGTCGCCAAAAAGTGATCGATTATGTTGTAGATAAATATGGCAAGAACCAGGTTGCTCAGATCATCACCTACGGTACCATGGCTGCAAAATCTGCAATTGCTGATGTGGCCCGAGTAATGGATCTGCCGCTTCCTGAAAGCAGGGCACTCACTAAACTTATTCCTGAAAAGCCGGGGATCAGTCTGAAACGGCTTCTCCACGCCCCGATGCTGAAAGCGGAGGCAAAGAATGACGAAAAGTCGCTTGAAGAAAAGGAACAGATCGTGGCAGACGATCTTGAAAATGTAAAAAAATTACGTACGCTTTACAACCAGGAAGACCTTACATCAACTATCCTCCATGAAGCCGAGGTTCTTGAAGGATCGGTAAGAAATACCGGTGTGCATGCATCGGCCATTATCATTGCTCCGCAAGACATTACAGACATAATGCCTGTGGCAACATCAAAGGATTCTGATTTGTGGGTCACGCAAATTGAAGGCAACAGTATTGAAAGTGCCGGAGTTATAAAAATGGACTTTTTGGGTTTAAGAACCCTGAGTGTTTTGAAAACGGCGCTGAAACTGATCAAAGCGAATCACGGAGTTGAGATAGACCTTGACGCGATACCGCTCGATGATGAAACAACTTACAAGGTTTTTCAAAGCGGTGATACAAATGCTACATTCCAGTTTGAAAGTGCGGGAATGCAAAAGTATTTGAGAGAACTGAAGCCTGATACCTTCGATGATCTTATTGCTATGAACGCATTGTTCAGACCAGGGCCCCTGGCTTACATTCCAAAATTTATTGCGCGTAAGCATGGTCGTGAGGAAGTTACTTATGACCTGCCTGAAATGCAGGAATACCTGGAAAATACTTATGGCATTACGGTTTACCAGGAACAGGTAATGTTGCTCTCCCAAAAACTTGCGGGCTTTTCAAAAGGCCAGGCAGACACGCTTAGAAAGGCGATGGGAAAAAAAGACCGCGCAACACTTGACAAAATGAAGGGCAACTTCATGGAGGGTGCTAAAGCTCTCGGCCACCCTGAAGATAAACTTGAAAAAATTTGGACGGACTGGGAGGCTTTTGCGCAATATGCGTTCAATAAATCTCACGCAACTTGTTATGCTTTCGTTGCTTATCAAACGGCATATCTAAAAGCTCACTACCCTGCTGAATATATGGCAGCGGTGTTGAACCATGCGGGCAGCGCAGAGAAAATCACCTTCTTTATGGAAGAGTGTAAACGCATGGGTTTAACAGTGCTTGGCCCGGATATCAACGAATCGTTTTATGGATTCACGGTAAACAAAAAAGGTGAAATTCGCTTTGGCCTGGGCGGTATTAAAGGCGTCGGTGAAGCAGCGATAGAGAACATTGTGGATGTAAGAACAAAGAAGGGCGCGTTTGAAAATGTTTTTGACCTGGTGAAACGCGTGAACCTGCGCTCCGTTAATAAAAAGTCAATGGAATGCCTTGTTTATTCAGGCGCTCTTGATTGTTTTAAAGACATGCATCGTGCGCAATATTTCTTTGCAACACCGGGCGACCAGAATGCACTTGAAAAAATAATAAAATATGGCGCCATATGCCAGTCGCAATCCTCATCTAACGCAAATACGCTTTTTGGAGATATGCAGAGCATTGAGATCGCTCCACCTAAGTTGTTGCAGTGCGCACCATGGCAACTGATCGAACAACTTGATCATGAGAAGGACGTTGTAGGAATGTATATTAGCGGGCACCCCCTTGATAACTTTCGCTTTGAGTTGCGCCACTACCAGATAATTCCTGTTGAAAAGTTCAACGAAACAAAGAACGCGGTAGCCGAAGGAAATGCGCCTTCATACACCTTCCGAATGGCAGGGCTTGTTACTGATGCGCAGCAAAGACTAACAAAAACGGGAAAGCCCTTTGCCATATTAACCATAGAAGATTATAGCGGTAAAACGGAGTTTTGGCTGTTCAGTGAGGATTTTATTCGTTTTCAGCCTTACCTGCGAACCGGGATAATAATCATGGTTGAAGGAGCTTTTAAATCAAGGTTCAAAGCAGATAAATATGAATTTAAGATCAGCAGGATGCATTTGCTTGAAACAGTGAAATCGTCTTTAACAAGGCAAATTGTTATTGATCTGCCTATCGAAACCGTTGATAAATCCTTCGTTGAATTCATGACCAAGAACTTCGACGATTATCCTGGAAATACAACGGTGAAATTGTACGTCAGTTCAACAAGTCGCGATAAGACGTCTGTTTTAAGCACCCTGGAACGCGGGATCACTATGAATGATGAACTTGCTTATTATCTTGAGAATCACCCGCAGTTAGAAGTGAAAGTGCAGTTAAATTAGTTCCTTTCACTGCCAATAGTGTGTGAAACAAGTGACAAATGTGCAATAAAAAATATTGGAGGTAAATTTGATCGATAGATCAACGTTAAATGGTTGTGTGGAGGTTGGAACTATTAAACTACTAAACAATAAAACTATAAAACAACATAATATGGCACTAGAATTCACAGATGCAAACTTTAAAAGTGAGGTTTTGGAATCTGATAAATTATCCGTGGTAGATTTTTGGGCCGAATGGTGTGGTCCATGCAGGGCTATTGGTCCGGTGATCGAAGAACTTGCAAAAGAATATGATGGTAAGGTAAAGGTGGGAAAAGTGAATGTCGACAACAACCCTCAGGTTTCAACCAATTACGGTATCACAAGTATTCCTGCGATTTTGTTCTTGAAGAATGGTGTTGTGGTAGATAAACTTGTTGGCGCGCAACCGAAAGCAAACTTTGTGAAAAAGATTGAAGCTCATAAGTAGTTTCTAGTTCGTAGTTAAACACAACATTCACGCGTAGGGCCTTAGTCCTGCGCGTTTTTTATTAGCCGGAATTCGATGGATCTTTCATCATCGTGTGAGACAATTTCCCGCTGATCTTCGCCGATTGAAATGCACCGCGGATTTCCGCCGATGGATTTTTAATCGTACATCGTAATTCGTAAATCCCATAGTTTTCTCCCTTCGGTCAAAATGACCAGGGAGGGTTCGTTTTGGCGACTGCAGGCAGTCGCAACAAATCGTAAATCGAACCATCAACTACAAATTGTGAGATTTGAGATGTGAGATTTGAGATTCTATAAGCTCTGATTTCCACGCACCGTTGATTCCCGCGGATGGGATTTTTACATCGTAAATCGTACTTCGTAAATTCCATAGTTTTCTCCCTTCGATCGAAATGACCAGGGAGGGCTCGTTTTGGCGACTGCAGGCAGTCACAACAAATCGTAAATCGAACTATCAACTACAAACTATAAACTCTGATTTCCCACGCACCGTTGATTCCCGCGGATGGGATTTTTACATCGTAAATTGATTTATCAACTATCAACTATCAAC
>JAEZDA010000010.1 GCA_023433345.1 Bacteroidota bacterium
AGTTGGTAGTTGGTAGTTGGTAGTTGGTAGTTGGTAGTTGGTACTGGGTAGTTGGTAGTCTGTAGTCTGTAGTCGGTAGTCGGTAGTGGGCTGCGGTTAATTGGTAGTCAGGAATTGTAAATTACCAAATTATCAAATCATCAAATTATCAAATCATCATCCTCGTTTTAAAATATCGTTCTCATACGCCCACTTCACGAGCGACAATACGTTTCCGGCGCCGGTTTTACGCATGATATTTTTGCGATGAGTTTCTACAGTGTGAAGGGATATTTTTAAAGCAGCAGCGATCTCCTTGCTGGAATAATCTTTCTCAATAAGTTCGATCAATTGCTTTTCTCTCTGTGTTATGTTAACCGAAATGGTCCGCTTCGGATCATTTTCCATGTTTTCAAGTTCCTTTAATACATCGTCGTGGAAATAGATTCCGCCGGAATGAACCTTTTCTATTGCAGACGCAAGTTCTGCGGCGCTTGTTTGTTTGAGTAAATAGCCGGCGATGTCAGCATCATTGATCATGTTGCTCACAGTTTGTGCCTGGCCGCTCATACTGAGCGCGATGATCTTTATTTTGGGATAAAGTTGCCTTGCTTTCTTCGAAAGTTCATTGCCGCTCATTTCCGGCATCATTACGTCGGTAAGCAGAATGTCGACTGTGTTTTCTGCCAGCAATTCCAACATTTCGGCCGCGCGGGTAGCCGTTACCGTTATTTCTATATGAGGATACTTTCCCAATAGGGAAACCAGCCCGTCAACAATGATCTGGTGATCATCTACTATCGCGATCTTTATTTTAAGCATCCTTTGGTTTTACCGGTACAAAAATAGTTACCACGGTGCCGTTGCCAGGACTGCTGTCCCATTCAACCGATCCCCGCATATAGGCCACACGGTGTTTTATGTTTTGCAGACCAAGTCCGGCTGAAGATTCATTACTACCGATGGCCTGTTCAACATCAAATCCTTTTCCGTTATCTTCTATCTGAATCGAAATACCATTTTCCGTATCATCGATCGTAATATCGAGTTCGCTTGCAGAAGCATGTTTGAGGGTGTTGTTTACGCTCTCCTGGATTATCCGGTAAAGCAATGAGGCAGTTACATCATCAGGGTTTTTATTAAGACCGGCATCAAACCTAATGGTGATGATGTTCTCATCGATTTGCTTTAAAAAATCTTTAACTGCCTGTACGAGGCCTTTATTAATAATTGCTCCCGGCATTAAGACATGGCTTACTTCACGCACTTCCTTGCAACCTTCTCCCACCATTTCAACAGCTTTGGTAAAGGATCTCTTTTCATCATCCTTCAATGCCGACATCTGGGGCTCCATTGCCTGGAGGTTTATCCATGCGGCAAGCATAACCTGGCCTACGCCGTCGTGCAGTTCGGCCGCGATGCGCCGTCTTTCCTGATCTTCAGCCTGAAGAATATCTATCGTTGCTTTTTCGCGTTGCTGCATAATCGCCGCTTGCAATTCTTTTTCTTTTTTTGATTTGTATCTCCGGTACAGCAACCATGCACTCATTAGGAGGGATGCAAACAGAATGAGGCTGCCGGTCAATAGAAGTTGCTGCCTTGACAACTTCAATTGTTGCATAGCGATGGTCTGCTCTTTTTTCTCCGCTTCGTACAACTCCTGCAATTCGGCAATTTTGTTTTCTGATCTTTCATTTATCATTCTGTCTTTCACTACGCTGGCCGAATCTTTTGCCTGAAGTGCTAGTGGGAGATTGTTTTCGTTTTTGTATATAGTTGCCAGAATCTTCCAGGCCTGCGCTTTAAATTGATTTTCGTGAATGCTGTCTGATAGTTTTATAGCTGAATGGAGATATTGTTTTGCCTGGTTATGCTGATTTTGTTTTAGAGAAAGCTGGCCCAGCGTGAGATAATTGTCGACCATAAAATGCGCAAGACCATTAGCTGAATCCATTGCGAGGCATTGAGTGAAATAATAACGGGCACTGTCCGGCCGGTTTGAATACAGGTAACAATTCCCGAGGTTATTGTAAAATGCAGACTTGATTTTTGAAGAGCCGATTGAATCTGCAGCGGCAATTCCCATGCGGTCAATAGCCATGGCGCTGTCGAATTGATTATTCATGCCATAGATGTTTGCCATGGTTTGTGCCGCATCCAGGTAAGCGAGGATATTGTTGTGATTTTTACTTTCCTCCATCGCCCTGCCTATATATTTCTTTGCGGAAGGGATATCGCCCTTTAATTGGTAAAGTTCACCTATGTTAGCGAGCGCCCCTGCCTTCGAATTCGCGTCATTATTTTTTTCAGCAAGACGGAGGGCGGTAAAGAAATGCTCAAGAGCCGCCGAGTATTCTGATTTTTTAAGGTAACAGATCCCCAGCCCATTGTGTGCGCGGGTGAGAATACTGTCTGCCTTTGAACTCTTCAAAAGATCTATGGCTTGCAGATATAACTTTTGTGATAGGTTAGTTTTTTTTGTAACGTGGTAGCGTGCCTGGCCGACAAGCGCCATTGCTTTATAATCAGCAGGAAGGCCGTTAGCAACAGAATCAATCAGCAAGGCGTAATGAAGAACGGAATCTGGGTTTGACTGCCAGAAGAATATTTGACGGTTATACCATTCGTTCACTTTAGTTATTCGGGCATCTTCTTCCGGTAATTTTCCCGCGCATGAGTAAAGCAAGGATATAAAAAGGAGAGAGAAGAGCCGGCAAAGCATTTTTGGCATTGGAAGAAACAGTTAGCTTCTACGACACGAGGAATGCCGTCGATTAATTTGCAATATAATATAATAGCTGAGCACAAGTAAGAAGAAATTTATATATCGGTCAATTTTATTGCGGATTGACTATCCTTTTCAGATTGTATACCATTTCAGTACATTCGCGCAAAATTCAGCGTATGAAATTTGAAGCCGAAATAAAAGCACGCAGTAACGGAAAGTGTGAAGTATGTGAATCAATTGAAGGCCTGTCTATTTACGAGGTCGCCGGCAATGAGAATAGCGGATCGTCAAGCTTGTTGATGTTGTGCAGCAAATGTTTGGCGCAGGTTGACAAAAAGGAAGAACCGGATGCCGCTCATTGGCAGAAAGTTTTACCAACCGCCATGTGGAGTGAAATACCTGCCGTTAAAGTTTTAGCATGGCGAATGCTTAATCGCTTTCGGTCAGAAACATGGGCGACGGAAATGCTGGACATGATGTATATGGAAGACGCGGAGTTGGAATGGGCAAAGGTTAGCGGGGACCATGTTTCCGAAGGTGGAGTTCAACTGCATCGTGACAGCAACGGTGCTATTTTGCAAAATGGAGATTCCGTTGTGCTCACCAAATCTCTCGATGTGAAGGGCAGCAGCGTCAATGCCCGCGTGGGAACGGTGGTAAAAAACATCCGGCTTGTTCCCGATAACACCGAGCAAATAGAAGGCAGGATAGAAGGTCAGCTGATCGTGATATTGACGAAGTATTTGAGAAAGAATGGATAGATGTTAGTTGTTAGTTGGTAGTCGGTAGTCGGTAGTCGCAAAGATTAAGAAAGAAGGATACTAATTTAATGACTTCAGGGTAATGACTGACGACTAATGACTACAGACTAATGACTACAGACTAATGACTACAGACTAAACCCTATCTTCGCCCATAATTTTTTATATGAAAAATCTCTCCCTGGTATTGAATGCAGTGTTGCTGATTGCAGTTGCTGTTTTGTATTTTCTGCACTTCTCCTCTGGTAAGAAAAATGCTGCACCGGTTAAAAAATCAGTTCCTGTGGTTACGTCTTCAAACGGCACGTCCGTGCCCATGATCGCGTATGTTGAATTAGATTCTCTTAATGAAAGAATTGTGGCTATCAAATCTAAAAGGACTGAACTGGAAACAGAGCAGAAAGCAATTGAAGCAGAATGGGAGAACGGATACCGCGGTTTGGAGAACCAGAAAAATAATTTCCTTAAGCGTGGAGATGCTATTACCCAGGAAGAAGCTGCTAAAATGCAGGAATCACTTTTACGTCAGCAGGAAGCAATAGATCGTAAAAAGGCGAATCTTGCTCAGAAGCTTGCAGAGAAAAGTATAAAATCAATGGAACATATCCAGGATGAATTAAAATCTTTTCTGGAAGAATACAACAAAGACAAGCGCTTCTCTTACATCCTAACCTCTGGCAGTAGTTTCGACTTCATGGTGTATAAAGATTCAACGCTTGATATTACTGAAGATGTGATTTCGGGAATGAACGAGAGGATGAAGGTGGGTGGAAAACCGTGAGGTTGATTTAAGAATTTGGAAATTTGATGATTTGAAAATTTGGTAACGTTCAGGCATGTGTAATATCCATCAGATGCAACCAATCCAACTTTTGCAAACCCGCCCAGTCGGGCAAGCTATTTCGACCAGTCCAAAAATTTCGACCATTTAGCAACCGTCCACATCGCGTTAGGGACTGACCGCAGTACCGTGTACTGCAGAAGGCCCGCCCGCCTTTAGCGGGAACGCCCCAATTTCATTATTAAACTTTCATTTAAGGCAATGTTTTATAGTTGTAGAAAAAAATTTCAGGGCTGCACAATGATTTTTTACAGTCGCTCATAAAAACTCCAGAACTCTTATATTTACGAAAACACGCTTATGAGCGAAACGAATGCATCGTTTAAGCCAACCCTTGGCCTTGTGGATGCTACCATGATAGTAGCGGGGTCAATGATCGGTTCGGGAATTTTTATTGTTAGTGCTGATATTACGCGGAATGTTGGCAGCGCCGGCTGGCTGATAGCAGTTTGGTTGATCACCGGTTTCATGACGCTTGCCGCAGCATTGAGTTACGGTGAACTGAGTTCGATGTTTCCCAAAGCGGGCGGACAGTACGTTTATTTGCGTGAAGCATTTAATCCGCTTGCTGCTTTCCTATATGGTTGGAGCTTGTTTGCAGTAATACAAACCGCAACGATAGCTGCTGTGGCGGTGGCTTTTGCCAAATTTGCCGGATATTTTTTCAAGCCTCTTGAGCTAACGGATGATAATCTCATTACGCAGGTGGGCATTTTCAAGATCTATTATGCACACATAGTTTCAATTTTGCTCATCGTGTTCCTAACATATGTGAGTACCCGCGGAATAAAGGGCGGTAAGATCATTCAAACCACTTTCACCACCGTTAAATTATTGTCGCTTTTCGGGCTCATCGTTTTCGGACTTATTGTAGCTTCTGATGGGGAGATCTGGAATGCAAACTGGAAAGATGCATGGGCGATGACTAATCGCGATAACACAGGCGCTATCATAGGAGGAGTTGCAGGCAGCGCCATATTGGGTGCAGTTGCGGCGGCCATGGTAGGATCCATCTTCAGCAGCGATGCATGGAACAACATCACGTTCATTGCCGGGGAGGTGAAGAATCCTAAAAGGAACATTGGGTTAAGTCTTTTCCTCGGCACGCTCATCGTAACCATAATATATGTACTCGCAAATATTATGTACATAAGCGTGCTTCCGTTAGAGTCTGTTGCTTCTGCGCCTCAGGATCGTGTAGCCGTTGCCGCGAGTATCGAGATATTCGGCGATGCGGGCGCAAAAGTGATCGCACTCATGATAATGATATCGACCTTTGGCTGCAACAACGGGCTTATTCTGGCGGGTGCGCGGGTTTATCATACCATGGCAAAAGATGGCTTATTTTTCAAACAAACGGCCAGGCTCAATAAGCACAATGTGCCTGCCGTGGGTTTGTGGATACAATGCGTGGTGGCGAGTTTGCTTTGTCTTAGCGGTAAGTATGGAGATCTGCTTGATATGATCTCATTTGTAGTGGTCATGTTTTATGCATTAACAATTTTCGGAATATTCAGGCTTCGAAAAAATCGCCCGGATCTTGAAAGACCATATAAAGCTTTTGGTTATCCCGTTTTACCTGCTCTTTACATACTCATGGCGCTTACATTCTGTATTCTTCTTATACTTTACAAGCCAACCTTTACATGGCCGGGTTTGATAATAGTGCTGTGTGGCATTCCTATTTATTATATTGCGATCGGAAAAAAGATAACCGATGAAGGCAGATAAGGTTAGCCGGATGTTCAGCTCGTTCAGGAAAATGCGTATTGGAGTAATCGGAGATATGATGCTGGATACCTATTGGTGGGGCGATGTTGATCGCATCTCGCCTGAGGCGCCGGTTCCCATAGTTTCTATTTCAGGAAAAGAAAAACGTATTGGCGGAGCGGGGAATGTTGCGCTTAATCTTATAAGTCTCGGTGCAAGCGTGCAGGTGTTAGGCGTTATAGGAAAGGATGAAGAGGGAGATGATCTTCTTAAATTGTTAAGGAATAAAATGATCGGTGCAGATTACCTCACCCGATCGGCCGAGCGTTCAACTTCCAACAAGATCAGGATCATCAGCCGCAATCAGCACATGATGCGGCTTGATTCGGAAATGACTTCCTTTGTAAACGCGGCCGAAGAAAAAGAACTCCTTGAATCTTTCAACCGTTATGTAAAAAAAGAAAAGCCGCACATGGTGGTTTTCGAAGATTACAACAAAGGAGTTTTGTCAGAAAAAGTGATCTCGGAGTGCATCAACATCTGCCGGAAAAATAAAGTACTTACAGCGGTTGACCCGAAAAGGAAAAATTTCTTTTCATATAAGGGCGCTGATATTTTCAAACCAAATCTCAAGGAAGCGCGCGAAGGTTTAAATATTCTTCGCGAGGAGGTTACGCAAGAGGCATTGCAAAAGATGCATGATGAACTTCATAAAAGATTGGGCAACGAAATTTCATTGATCACTTTGTCTGAACGCGGAGTTTTTGTTCAGCAAGATGACGAAAGTCTTCTCATTCCAACTCATGTCAGAAACATATCAGACGTTAGCGGCGCCGGAGACACAGTGATTGCTGTTGCTGCTCTTGTTTATGCCGCAACAGGCAATGTGAAACTTATGGCTGAGGTTGCCAATATTGCTGGAGGATTAGTTTGTGAGGAAGTTGGTACCGTTGCCATTGATGCCAATAAACTGATGGTGGAATGTGAATTGTTATTATCATAGTAGATCATTTACCAGGAAACAAAAGTTAACCTTACATGCAAAAATTTTCAATGGTGATACACGGCGGTGCCGGAACCATATTAAAGGAAGATATGACTCCGGAACTGGAGCTCGCATATCAGGAAGCATTGGAGGAAGCTCTCAGTGCAGGATATAGCATACTTGAAAACGGGGGAGAAGCGATGGATGCCGTCACCGCTGCGATTGTAATGCTTGAAGATAATCTCCTTTTTAACGCCGGCCGTGGCTCGGTTTTCACTAAGAAAGGCGTTCAGGAAATGGATGCGGCTGTGATGAATGGTGAAGACCTTCAAGCCGGTGCGATATGCGGAGTGAGGAATGTACGTAACCCGATTGAACTTGCGCTTGCAGTGATGCAACACAGCAACCATGTTTTTTTGAGCGGTAAAGGAGCGAATGATTTTGCGATAAAACAGGGAATTAAGCTTGAACCAGATGATTACTTTTTCTCCCAATTCCGTTATGATCAATGGAAGGAGATCCGGGACAGTGATACTTATTCCCTTGATCATACTCATCAAGGCATTCAGGAGTTGATGAAGGATAAAAAATTCGGCACCGTGGGCGCGGTCGCCTGCGATATGCGTGGCAACATCGCCGCTGGCACAAGTACCGGAGGTATGACAAATAAAAAGTTCGGAAGAATCGGCGACAGCCCAATCATCGGCGCGGGTACTTATGCCAACAACAAGACCTGTGCAGTTAGTTGCACCGGCCATGGAGAACCTTTCATTCGTGCCGTTGCTGCATACGACGTAAGTGCGCATATGGAGTACCGTGAGCTGAGTCTGCAAAAAGCAATGGAGGAAGTTGTGCTGAAAAAACTTGTTGATATGGACGGTGAGGGCGGTATGATCGGCGTAGATGCCAACGGCAATGTAGCAATGGTATTTAACAGCGCCGGAATGTACCGCGCGATGAAAAGTAGTGATGGCGAAAAGGTGATCGGGATTTACCGGAGCTGAGATGTGAGAGGTATGTGCAGATGTATTTATAATTCATGAAGATTAATGAAGAAGTACGCGATAATAGTGGCGGGGGGAGAAGGTAAGAGGATGAATCATCCTGTTCCTAAGCAATTTCATTTATTAGCCGGCAAGCCGGTACTTTTTTATTCGGTTGATGCTTTTTTGAGATCTTATCCGGATATGCAGGTTTTACTGGTTTTGCCGGAGAGTAAAATATCTGCAGGCCAGGAGATCATCGACGCTTATTTTAATTATGATCGTGTACGCATTACCGTTGGTGGCCGAACGAGATTTCATTCTGTACAGAATGGATTGAAGCTGGTTGAAGGTGATTCAGTGGTGATGATACACGATGCAGTACGTTGTCTCGTTACTCCCGCTTTAATAGAGCGGTGTTATGAAGCCGTGCTCCAGTTTGGATCTGCCATACCGGTAGTAGACTGCAAAGACAGTCTTCGCATCGTAAGTGAGGAAGGGAATTCAGCTATAGACAGGGAAAAAGTAAAACTTGTTCAAACCCCGCAGGCCTTTTATAGCAAAATCATTCTTCCCGCTTTTGAAATAGACTATAAGGAGAAATTCACAGATGAGGCCTCAGTGGCAGAAGGGTTTGGAATAAAGGTTCACCTTATCCCCGGCGAGGATGATAATATAAAGCTTACGCGCCCTTCCGATCTTATTTATGCCGAATCGCTCCTCGCCGCGAAATCAATAAACACATAGCCCGCCTTTGAAACGATTTCTGATAAGTGTACCCAAGAAAACAGGTGTTTACTACCCGCTTCAAGGAACCTATCGCCGGGGATTGCGATCATTACAAAGGCTGATCAACAGTATAAAATTTTTTCGTTATAAAGGCAAGGGCTTTTTATGCAATATTTGCGGGCGTTCTTACAAGAAATTTGTGAGCGATTACCCATCCTCTGAAAACCGAAAGGCAATTGATACGAATAATGTGATAGCCGGGTATGGCGAGAATATTATTTGTCCAAATTGCATGAGCACAGCAAGAGAACGGCTGGTAATGATAATGCTGAATGAGCATTTTGATTTGAAAGGAAAGAAAGTGCTTCACCTTTCCCCTGAGAAACCTATTTACAATTTCTTGAAATTGAAGTGTGAGGTTATTACAGCAGATCTCAATCCCGGTTATTATTCGTATATCAATTCCGCAACGAGAGCCGCTGATCTTATGAAGCTTCCTTTTGAAAATGAAGCTTTCGACCTTGTTATTGGAAATCATATTTTAGAACACATTCCTGATGATACTCGCGCCATGAAGGAGATATTTCGTGTTTTAAAAGTAGGCGGCCGTGCCATTTTACAGGTGCCCTATTCGGAAAATCTTGCGTCAACTATCGAGGAACCTTTAATCGATGATCCGCCGAGGCAATCATTGTTATTCGGCCAAAAAGATCACGTGCGGATTTATCAGTTCAATGATTATGTACAACGCCTTCGATCTGCAGGTTTTACTGTGAACATATTAACCAGCACAGAGTTAGAATTATATGCGATACATGCAATTCAGAAAGGCGAGCATTTTTTAATGATCTACCGGGAGACATGGGAGATTCAGGCGAAGGATTAAGATTGCTTGTGAGCGTTGGATGAGAAGTTTCCACTTTAAAAGACACTTATCTTCATCTTACCATTATTTTTTTAAAAGCCTGATCATTTTAGGGAGATGGTTATAGGAGATTGAAGGATAAGGATGATTTTCATGGGCCATCTTTTCATAAAAGAATTTTATCCCTGCTACGTCGGAACCTTCAAGATCGAGAATTTGGTTTTCACCAGAGAGTTCTTCCAAAAGTTTTCCATAGAGAAAATAGTTGGCCAGCAGTTTTTTCCCGGTTTCCAATATGCAGGATATCATGTTATACAAGCGGTTTTTAAAACGAAGCATCAAAACAAGTGCAACAGTTTCGTTCCCGTGTTGAACTTTTCTTATGATCAGGTTTTTTTCTTCGGCGAAAAACTTACAGATCTTCGCAAAGTTATCATAGTCTCGTTTTTTGAAAGCCGGCAGGCGGGAGCCGTAGAGTTTCCGGTATAGATTTATTGCAAAAGAAAAGTTGGTTTCTGAAACATAAGTAAGGTTGTTTTTTAAAGCCCGCCTGTATCTTTTCGGAAAATACTCGCCTTTGTGTGCGAATGCAGGCAGTGTATCGTTTAGGCGAATGATATAGTTGTTTCTGCTGGATATATTTGCGCCGGTGATGTGCCTGATACTGTTGCCGGAATTCAAAGTGATTGCTGCATAACGGTAATGGATAGCCGCAAGCTTTATAAACTCCCTGATCAACTTTTCGCCGGCAGGTTCCGGTGAGATGATCCCGGCCTGTTGAATAAATGCCGGCTGGTATAGATAGTAAATGTTCCATTTTTTTCTCCACGGAAGTGGCATCACTGCTACATAGTTATTTAAAACGATGGCATTCCAGTTCGGGCACATTGCATCGAGATAGCCTGATGTTGAATAGATCAGTCCATTTGGAGATTCCAGGATGCATTTATCCCATTTGGTCTTATCAATTTCGTGGTATGGAACGAGTTTTAAGTTCAAAACGGTACCTGTGGGAAATACTTTCGTAATGAGATGTTTTGCAGTTCAATAGTAAAGGATATCCGGCTTTTAAATTTATTTTCGGAGACCACACTCTTGTAATATTCATCATATACCTTGCTGTAGAGGATGGGATAGTAGATATTTACCACATTGAAAAATGACAATTGAATTCCCGCATCATAGAGAAACTTGCCGGATGTATTTTCCTTATCCCATGCTTCTGCATATGTTCCCACATCAGCAAAAACTTTGAGTGGAAGTTGTATAGGCAAAACAGAGAGGGGATTAATTTCCTTCGGAATTGAGCTTGAAAAATTAATTGCTGCGAGCCAATTATCAGATCTTCCTACTTTACTGCTGAGTAGATCCGTCCGTACTTTAAAGGCCCCGTCCTGGTTCATGATTTGTTGTGAAGCAAATCCATCGAATTCATTTCTTCCTATAAAATAGTCTGAATAAGTGTAATCTTCGTAGCCGTTTGACCCGGTCATGTTAAAATGATAGCGGTCCAACGAAAAACGGTTAGCGAGTGTTTTTTCGCCAGTATAGAAAAACTTCCCAGCAAAAGCTCGAACCTGCAGGCCTCCTCCGCCAGCATAGTTGTAGTGGTAATTCCCGGTCAGTCTGGTTTTCAGGAAGCCATCCCCTTGCTCCGCCTGTAATGTGATTGAGTAAGGGTAAAGTGTTCTGTTATTTTCAATACCGAACTGTAACTGATTTAAGTAACGGCTTTGTTTAGGATAAAAGGCAGTGAATGAATTCGTAAGCGTGTCCCTCTCAAATCTCAGCATGGTTTCGCGGATAGAGAAATGCTTTAGCCGTATATATTTTCGGAGAGGGGAGAGTGGGGATGATCTTGCAAATTCATACTCGACACCTGGAGTTGTCTTGATGAAAGAAAGAAAATTTGTCTTGCCACGCTCGTCAATGAATGAGTTCATGTTGAACTTTGATGCCGCAAGAAATAATTTCCATTTCCCGCCTTTCCCTGTAAAATGATTGTATTCAATTCTTCCTAACCCGTTGAAAGTTTTGGATCCTGTAGCATACAGGGGTGCAATCAGAAATCTAACGCTTTGCAGGGGAAGATTGTAGTTATGAATGAGTGCGCCGATCTGAATTTTATCATACATGTTGTAACCAAGGGCCGGAGCAATCGATATAGAGGAAATGCTGTTGTCTTCACTAATACTCAGTAGCGGCCGTACGACGGTTTTTTTTTTAACGGGAGAAGTAAGCTGTCCTTTTTTATGAAGCAGGTCAAATATGTGATCAAGCGAATCGCGATGCACTGATTCTGCCAGGGTCTTGAAGTCTTCGGGATAGGGATGTTTAAACTTCCATTCACTATAATAGCGCTTCATCAATGAATCAAAATTTTCCCGGCCTAAAGTTTTCTCCAAAAGTTGCATCCATTGTGATGCTTTTGTATAGGCGATCAATGCGTAATTCATTGGCGCAAAATCGGGAGAAGGAGTTTCGATCGGCTGATCTGCTTTCATGTTGTAGAGCGAATTCAACATCCCACTATATGAAGAAGACTCGCTGAACTGCCTGATGAATCTTTTTCCGGTAACGTTACGCTGCTTTAATACTACTGAATCTGTTCGCCTGTCGTAAAACGAATTCATTCCTTCATCCATCCATGGATGTTTCCTTTCGTTGGTTGCTATAATTCCATAGAACCAATTATGTCCTATTTCATGGTGAATTACCTGGTCGCGGGCCATGGTGTTCTTTCCGAAGTTAGAAATTACAGTGATCGTAGGATATTCCATACCGCCATCCTCATCCTGCGATTCAACTACTGTAACAACATCGTAAGGATAGGGTCCGATCCATTTATTCCTGAGCTCAACAGCTTCTTTCATTACATCAAGGGTATTCTCCCACGAATTTTTTCTCCCCTTCTTATAAAAAACAGAAAGTGTAAGTGGTTTACCATCGATCGACGCTGTCATGCTTTCCTTAACGAAATCTTTGCTTGTAAACCAGGCGAAGTCGTGCACATTTTCCTGATGGAAAGAATATATCTTAAATGAATCCACTACTTTCTCGCTAACAAGGTTGCCCGTAGCCGCCAGAATATATTTTTCCGGAAGCGTGATTTCCACATCATAGGTGCCAAATTCACTATAAAACTCTCCTAAGTCAAGGTATGGCATGGGGTGCCAGCCTTTCCTGTCGTATACTGCCGGTTTGGGATACCATTGCGTTATCTGGTAATTGTTTCCATTGTGACCACTCCTGGAGAATATTGCAGGCAACTTTACATGGAATGGCGTTTTTATTGTTGCGGAATCGCCGGGAGGAAGAGGTGTTGGCAAAAGAAGTTGAATTATATCCTGGTGACGGGGATGGTCGATGGTTTCTGCCACCTGATCATTTACCAAAAAAGCAAGTTGGTTGATGTAACCTCTTTCCTGCTCTTTGGCGTAATAAAAGTTTCTTCTGCCGATGTTCAGGAGTTGTTCGCTAAGAGCTGTGCGATCATTCTTGTATGCGTTGGGCCAAAGATGAATCCAAATATATTTGAGTGTATCCGGCGAATTATTTTTGTAGTTCATCGTAACATCGCCTTTTAAGGAATGGAGTTCATCGTTTAGCGAAACCCGGATGTCCATATCTACCTGCTGCTGCCAATATTGTGCGCAGGAAACGCTGTAAGTAAGAAGGAAGAGCAATGTCAGTCGGATCTTCAAAGCCGCATAGTTTTTTCGAAAATAACGAAGAATTACAGAACAGCATCATTTCCCTTTTCCTGCGAGAATAATTCTTA
Organism: Bacteroidota bacterium; assembly: GCA_023433345.1. GTDB lineage: Bacteria > Bacteroidota > Bacteroidia > Chitinophagales > Chitinophagaceae > Ferruginibacter. The sequence continues at coordinate 13,363 of JAEZDA010000010.1, forward strand.
ATGTATGTAGCATGATCTTAAAATCCAGATTGAGTGTGCCCTTGCAGGTGTTTTCACCTGCAAGGATGGGCCGTAAATTCTTAAGGAAAATACTTGTTTATAGTGCTCATTTCAACCCGGAATGGACGTTATCATCGTGTATGATTGCATAATGAATTTTAAATATCCCATCGAGTGGCCCCAGTTCTTTACGGCCACTATTCTCAATTGGCTTCCGGTTCTTGATAATAAGGAAAATAAAATGATTATTGTTGACAGCCTCAGCTACATGGCCCGAAATCGGAGGGTTGAGCTGAATGCTTATGTGATAATGAGAAATCATATTCATCTTATCTGGCGTCCGCTACCACTTAACTCGTTAACGTCTATTCAATTTACTTTTTTGAAGTTCACAGGTCAGCAATTGAAGTTCGTATTAGAAAAGACCAATCGCCGATTACTGGAACAGTGCAGGGTGTCAAAGTGTGATAGAAACTACCAGATTTGGCAAAGAGAATCATTAAGCATTGAACTCTTTTCTGAAAAGGTGTTTAAGCAAAAGCTGGAATACATTCACAATAATCCGGTTAATGCAGGCATATGTAGGTATCCGGAAGAATACTTTTTCTCGTCAGCAAGCTTTTATGAATATGGTATAGACAGGTTTGGGATGTTGACTCATTATGAAGGATAATAGTTTTTAAGGCTGCAGGTGATAACACCGGCAGGGGCACTCGAACGTCGTTTCATTTCCCTTTCCCCGCAAGAATTATTCGAAGTGTATGCAGCATGATCTTAAAATCCAGAGCGAGTGTTACGTTTTCAACATAAAGAAGATCATAAGGCATACGTTGGATCATTTCTTCAGTTGAAGAAGCATATCCGAATTTCACCATGCCCCAACTCGTCAATCCAGGCTTAACTTTAAAAAGATATTTATATTCAGGGTGGAGGGAAATTATCTGATCAACGTAAAATTGTCGTTCAGGTCGTGGACCCACGAGGCTCATTTCTCCTTTTAAGATATTCCAGAATTGAGGAAGTTCGTCTATCCTCCACTTACGCATGAACCTTCCAAACTTCGTGATACGAGGATCGTTATCGCTGCTAAGTTGCGGTCCGTCTTTTTCCGCATTGTCATACATCGAACGAAATTTATACATGATAAATGGTCTGCCTTTATATCCGATCCTCTCCTGGCTGAAAATAGCTTTGCCTTGAGATGAAAGCTTTACCCGGATCCATACAAACAGCAGCAACGGAAACAGTATAATTAGCGAAGCCAGAGACACGGAGAAGTCGACGAAGCGTTTAATGTTTTGTTGCCAGTTAGGAAGCAATCCCGAATGCAGATCAATGAGTGGAACTCCGAGTACATTATTGGTTTGAAGTGCACCAGTCAGAATGTCGACCATGTCTGGAGTGATCTTGATATTTATCTCCTGGTTGCTGAGTTGTTGTAAGATGGCCGTGATGAGTGAACGATTATTTTTATCGACGGTGATAATTACTTCTTCCTGATTTTCATTTTTTATCAATGCGGTGAGAGAAATGCTTTGGTCGTATTCAGGGATTCCTTCCAAATTGAGCTTCTCATCAGCATTAGATATGTTGTAAAAGCCTGAAAGACGATAACCGTTCTGTTCTGTCGATTTTAAAAAGTTAGAGGCGAACTCCCTGGCTTCTTTGGGCGTTCCGACGATCAATGTATTGAAGTAAACTTTTTTGCCTCGTAATTGTCTTTTTGCAATGCTGAGAAAAGCCATTCTTGTAATAATGGTGGCAATCAGCATCGGGAAGAGCAGGCTATAGAATTCTAAATAGTAATTGTAGTTATCGTATTGTGGATTTTTCAGCACAAAAAAGAAGAGAAGAACAAAGCATCCCAGAAGGCTGATTAGAATTGTTCTGGCCAGTTCGCCTACCCGGGATTTCTGGTAGATCGAAGAATAGGTACCTCCAAGAAAATTTAATGTAAGCCACCCCGCACAATAGAGAAACAATCCCAGGTAAAAACCAGGAGGAATGCTGAATGTGTAATCATAAATAACTGTTCGGAGATAGTAAAAACTTAACCATGTAACGATCGCTATTATAAGATCGGCTATAACATACCAGCTAATATGTATCCTTGGTTGTTTCAAAAGCGCAGGCTTTTATCAGGATTGTTTTTGCCCGATTTTGCCAAGAATTTTGTGGGCAACTTCCATGGCGCTGAAACCGTCGAAAATTGTAACGGCAGTTTCTTTATTTTCAATAATAGAATGAGTGAATGATTCAAGTTCCATTTTTATCGCATTGCCGTCTTCTACGAGCGGGTTTGCAATTGCAATGGTTTTTTTGCCGTGATTGGTTTCAATGTCGAAGGTGAATACATTTTTGTCGCCCGGTGAATTAAGTTTGATGATCTCGGCCTTTTTATCAAGAAAATCTATGCCGATATATGCATCTTTCTGAAAGATGCGCATTTTTCTCATTTTCTTAAGGGAGATGCGGCTTGAAGTAAGGTTTGCAACGCATCCATTGTCAAATTCAATGCGAACGTTGGCTATATCGGGGGTGTCGCTCATTACGGCGACCCCATTTGCTGAAATATAGTTGACATTACTTTTAACGAGTTTAAGAATAATGTCAATGTCGTGTATCATAAGATCAAGGATCACGCTAACGTCGGTGCCGCGAGGATTGAACTGGGCGAGTCGATGCACTTCGATAAACATTGGTTGAAGATCCATTTCCTTAAGTGCGAGAAATGCCGGATTGAATCTTTCAACATGCCCAACCTGGAACTTCACATTGGACTCTTGTGCTAATTTAACAAGCAGGCGTGCTTCTTCCATTGTGTTGGCCAGAGGCTTCTCCACAAACACATGTTTGCCTTTGCGCATCGCCATTTCGCACAGCGCAAAATGATGAATTGTGGGTGCGATTATATCAACGGCATCCACAGAATCTATCAGGGCTTCCGCATCATTAAAACGTGTGAGTTGATATTTGTCTGCCACAAGTTGCGCATGGTGATCATCAGGATCGAAGAAACCTGTGATTTGAGTTCCGGGAATCTCCAGCCAGTTGTTCAGGTGAAATTTTCCCAGGTGTCCTACACCAAAAACGCCGATCTTAAGCATAAGTAAATTGAGTGAAAAATATTGGGATCAAACAGCGGATGATTCATTGTATTCTTCCCAAAAGCCCATCTTTTCAAATTTTTCTATTCTGTTGCGAACCCTTTCATCGGGGTCGATGGTTTCGAGGTGTTTAATGGTTGGAACCAGGTAATTTTTAAGCAGACTTGCCGCTTCATCATAATCCCAATGAGCACCGCCCAAAGGCTCGGGTATAACATCATCCACCAAACCAAAGCTGAGCATGTCCTTACCAGTCAATCTCAATTGTTCGGCAGCGATCTCTTTTTTATCCCAGCTTCTCCAGAGAATTGAACTGCAGCTTTCGGGAGAGATAACGGTATACCAGGTGTTTTCCATCATCGCCACCTTATCACCGACGCCTATGCCGAGGGCGCCACCGCTGGCGCCTTCACCAATGATGACGCATATAACGGGAACGCGTAAACGAATCATCTCATAAATGTTCCTCGCGATAGCTTCTCCCTGTCCGCGTTCCTCCGCTTCAAGACCGGGATAAGCACCGGGTGTATCAATTAAAGTTATAACTGGTTTGTTGAATTTTTCAGCAAGCTTCATCAGTCTTAATGCTTTCCTGTAACCTTCAGGATTAGCCATTCCGAAATTGCGAAGTTGCCGTGTTTTTGTATTGTTGCCTTTTTGCTGACCAATGATCATAACGGTTTGTCCGTCAATTTTTGCGAAGCCTCCAACCATTGCCTTGTCGTCTTTCACATTCCGATCGCCGTGAAGCTCCACGAAGTCCGTAGTCATTTTTTCTATATACTTGAGAGTATAAGGGCGGTCGGGGTGGCGGCTAAGTTGCACCCTATGCCACGGAGTAAGACTTTCCGTGAGATGTTTCTTCGTTTCAATTATCTTCTGTTCGAGGGAATTGATAGCAGAACTCATGTCGGTTTTAGACTTTTCCTGGGTATGCCTGAGTTGTTCTACCTGGTCGTACAGATCCTTGATAGGTTTCTCAAAATCAAGGAATTGACGGTTCTTGAGCTGTGGCATGCAAGCGGCTTTTTGGTTAATTAGCGGCTGTAAAAGTAGGGAATTTACACTTTGGTAAAAGTAAGATAGTTTACATGTTTATTCGGCAAAAGAGATTGCTTCCCTAATTTTGGCGGAGCAAGGTTTCTTATTTATATGACGGATTTCAACGAACTAAAAAAGCGCTGTGAGGAAACAAGATTAATATCTGCAACTGTAGTAGACGAATTCCTGATATATTATGCTGCCGCTAAAGACAAATTGGATAAGGAATTCGATCAAAGGATCTCACGATTCAAAAAGATACAACAAGACTTGCCAGGTGAACTGGTGAGGAGACTTAAATCACAATATATCGCCCATCGGATTTTTAAGAAAGGCGGGCTTATTACTAAATACCTTAATCATGTTGCCTTAAAAGATCTGCGGCAAAACGAAATAGAGTATTTGAGGCTTATGGCCGTGCATTCCTGGAAGTTCTCTTTCAGTGAAATCGTTTCGAACCCCGCTCCAGATTTTTGGATGATGGAAGATATTTTCACCAGCGAACAATTTCTCCTTTATTCTCCGGCTGTAAGTTGTACCGTAAGTGAGGAACAATACATCACCTGGTTCAACATGGTCAGTTTTAACGGTTATTGTTGGCAAAGTTACGGCCCCGTTGCGGGTTACCAAACTTTCGACATTGATGATATTTTTTTCTATGCTACCGAGTTATTTCCTGATATTTCATCGGATGAAGATTTGTTAGAAAATATAGAGTTGAACCCGGTTCCATACATGATGCTAATTGCAGGCTCAATATCACCGCGCATTATGAACGGATCTCATGAAATTGTTCAATTGGCAGGGGAAGGCGATGAAGCACCATTCGATAAAAGTAAGTTTCGTGATTTTGACGTAGAGTACGCTTCATCGGTCTATAGAATCAGCCATGCATTATTTTCCGACTTTCCGCATCTCGCGGAGTTGTTTTATGATGAAAAATCCCGCAGGTTAATTTTGTTTGCATCAACGGAGTATGGTTATGCAGAAATGCGGGACTTACTGGCGCTACTCGGCTATACAATACCCACGACACCTGAACTAAGGGTACACTTACCCATGATCGAACTATTGGAGCGTGCATTCGGCAAAAAAGTTGAAGTAAACCCTTTCCATAAATTATTCGGGGATTCCGACGGAAGAAGTGAAGCAATTGATATGATGATTGAACTGACGGAGATGGTGATACGATATACAAATGTGGGACTAGAACCCGACGCAGAGAAAATCGCCGAAGAAATTGGTGTTGATGTTGAAACAGCAAAAAAACTGATTGCAGTTGTGATGAGCAAAACAATGTTACTGTAAAGAAGCGAGATGGGAAACGAAGCACAGTTAATGCAACGGCTACTTTAATTCGGGCCGGTTGCTGATAGGAGAGATATTACATAGATGATGAAGCGGCGTAAGAACGTTTTACAACTTGATGGCTTCGTAAACTTGTTCCATTTTTTCTTTGTATTCTTCCCGGCGACGTTGCACTTCATTCATAAAATCTTGCATCGTTTTCTTTAACAAGGGTAACTGCTCCGCGCTGATGTTTTCGATGGGAGATATTTTGTTTACATCTGTTAAGTAATATGCATAGTAAGCAATGCCATCAGTATTTATCAGCCAGCCCAGCCTTTTGTTTTCAGAATAAGGCACTGTGAAGAAAACTTCACCTCCGCCGTAATATCGTACATCGCCGATCGCCGTATGGTTATCGTCAAAGATCTTCTCAATTTTAAACCCGGATTTTAGGGCCTTCATCTGATAATAGGTCGCCTTTTCGTCACTACCCGTATAATATCCGTAGGTGGTGTCACCATTACTGTATGCTTTCATTCCCATTACAAACGAAGGTGTTTTACTGAATTCGCCCAGCAATTCCACGCCGTCTACCTTCATAAGTCCACGGTAATAGGTTCCATTAATAAAAGTTCCCTGAAAGGATAAACCACTTTGGGTAAAAATCCCTTTTGTGATTTCTCCGTTCCACACATATCCCGTAAAACTATTACCACTGTTCCATTTAACGGTAACCTGACCGTTGGGTTCGCCGGCCAAAAAGTCCCCGGTATAGGTTGCTTTTGCCCCGATCATCTTTCCTTTGCCATGAGGCTTGCCATATTTTGCATTACCAGTATAAGTAAATCCATATGGTGATGTCAGGTTTTCCACGCAGTCGCCCTGGCAATCACCTTTTATGCCGCCGCTCCAACTATAATCCGCCGCATTTTTGCTGACAAGCATATTCCTGTATTCTTCAGGTGAATTTCCGAAAAAGCGCGAAGCTTCATAAGGTGTTAATCCTCCATCAATGGCCGCCTGTACTAGTCGTGGTTGAAACTCCGGTTTTCTTTGCAACCCGCGACTCCTGATCAGTTCATCCACCTGTTTCATTTTTATATCAAATGCAGCCAGCCGGGCTGCCTGTCTTTCACCGGCCTCTGCCTGCTTTTCCAGGCGACGTTGGTTTACGTTAACGGCGGGATAGGCACTGTAGTCGCCACTTATGGAACCGGTATTGGAAGAGGAGGGAGAATTGCCGGATGCAGTTGAATTATTCGTTCCCGGTTTGAACTCGATCTTATAAGTGTATTGCCGCTCTGCCACGCTAAATGCATTTTTTGTAGCTGCAGAAAGCCGATTGTAATCGGCTGATTGGGTTTGGGCAATTGCAGTTAATGCGGAGAATGAACAGATAGTAAACAAGAGTGTTTTCATAATATAGATAATCTTTTATAGGTGTGGATCACTAAGCCCCATGATGGGTTTGTGAGGCACAATAATATTAACTCATAACAAGTTGTCCTATACCGTGCAGAGGGTATATAGGACAAACCCCTTTGAGGATTTTGAGTGAGACAAGTTCTAACGCTGCTTTGCGGGTTCCTCCTGGATCAGGCATTTTAAAAACCAGGGAGGGCATGGGGAAGTAAATTTTTCCGAACCTCTGTTGTGACGAAGAAGTCGATTAGCAAAATCCGACGTTTGTCCTATATAATAAATGTCGTACGCCTCACTATATATTACGTAAACACTGAACTGCAGAAAACAAAAATCCCGAATTTCTTCGGGACTTTGCGGACCGGACAGCTTGTCCCGGATCATCCGGGAGGACTCGAACCCGTCTCGGCTCAGCCGAGACCGTGATCGGCAGCATCGGATTTTAATAGATTGGAAGGCTGATCAAACAACCATGTCAGGTATTTTCTATTCTGTCGTTTCAACTGCTTTTCTCGAATCAGCGCATCGCGTTTGCACTCAAAACTCTCGACATACCTTAAAATCCAAGGAGTTTTCTGAGAGGTAAAAAATGATAATCCGGCGTTGTGTTCTTCCAGCCGCTTCACAAGATTTTCAGTGATACCCTTATAGTAATCTCCATCGGCCAAACTTTCAATGATATATACGAAATAGGGCACAAACAAGAATTAGGGTTCATACAAAAGATCCCCGAA
>JAEZDA010000039.1 GCA_023433345.1 Bacteroidota bacterium
ATAGACAGGTATAATACTGATGAAAGTATTTACGGTTTTGCGCGCAGCTGCTTTAATATGGCCCTGAGCAAGAAATGGCCACTTTACCTTTCTACAAAGAACACCATTCTTAAAAAATATGACGGCCGCTTTAAAGATATTTTTGAAGAGGTGTATCAAAATGAATTCAGGAAAGATTTTGAAGCCGCTGGTATCGTTTATGAACACAGGCTGATCGATGACATGGTTGCCAGCGCTCTCAAATGGAATGGAAATTTTGTATGGGCATGCAAAAACTATGATGGAGACGTACAAAGTGATACAGTGGCACAGGGATTCGGAAGTCTTGGATTGATGACATCAGTTCTGGTAACACCCGATGGAAAAACGATGGAAGCTGAAGCTGCTCACGGCACGGTTACCAGGCACTACCGCGATCATCAGAAAGGAAAACCCACCTCTACCAATCCTATCGCCTCAATATTCGCATGGACGCGCGGTTTAGCATTCCGCGGAAAACTGGACGGCAACCAGCAACTTATTGATTTCTGCAATGCACTGGAATCTGTATGCATTGAAACCGTGGAAAGCGGAAAAATGACGAAGGATCTTGCAGTATGCATTCATGGCAATAGTGTTAAGCACGGGGAACATTATCTCTATACGGAAGAATTCCTTGACGCCATCGATGAGAATCTGAAGAAGAAAATGTCCTGAATAAGCGATGAAAAATTGTTTAAGCCCGTAATCTGACGGGCTTTTTTTTTGGAAATACCGTCCTAACGGTAACGACTACCCGCTTAACTCCCGGTCATCGCTTTAACTCTTTTCAAAAAAATGTCAGAGGCAGGTATTTGCGGCAAATGAAAGTTAAATGATCGCGCAAGCTCTATCGCTGTTTTTAAAATAAAATCCTCCTGACGGAAAACGATCCCTTGATTTCTTTCAGACAGCCGCCTGGCAAGATATTCCTGTTCCGGCTGACCGGGTGTTGGGATATAAATTCCCTTCTTACCCAGCTTAAGCAGATCCATAACACTGCTGTATCCACTTCTGCAAACTACGAATTCCGCCATGCACACTGCTTCAGACAATTGTCGTGCATCAAGATGATCGTGATAAGTTACGCGGTCCTTTTTCCGGATCGCAGGGCCACCGGAGGGAAGTCCCCTTACGAAAATTATATTTTCCTCAACATCATCCAGTTGCTCACTAATGATCTCTTCTAACAAGGTCCTTTGAGGTTCAGGGCCCGAAAGCAGGATCAGTATTCTTCCGCTTTCTGTTTGTTTCACACTTTCCAGCCTTGATAGCAGGCCAATAAAATGAACGGGGATCTTTGGAAGGAAATCGGGATTTGACAACTCACCTGCTATCGCTGCATCGCCTTTTAAATCCGGTATCCAGCATTCTGTAAAGCGATTCAGGGCTTTAAATTTTTGTTTCTGAACCAACTTATCGATCCGCTCACCGAACCCTGTTTTTAAACCTGGCTGATGACTGATGAAAACGGAAGCAATGTTGTTATGGTACATTCCAAACCGATTGTCTGATATGATAAGATCAGGTTTATATTTTTTGCATACAGATCTCAGCCACGCGGTTTCCCTTTTTGCCAACCTAAGTAATTTTGGTATCTGAATTATCACAGAGAGTGCGAACCACCTGCGACTGCGGCTATAGAGAAAGCGTGCTTCGGGAGCGGATAGATGGATACAATCCGGGAATTCATTTTTCAAAAGAATTGCTGAAGGTCCGCTAGCCGCTATAAGCACTGTAAACTTGTTAGAAAGAAGGATCCTTATTAAGGGAACACACCGGGTAGCATGGCCCAGGCCCCAGTCTAATGGAGATATTAAAACAATACCTTTACTATTATCACCTTGCACAGCATCAAAAATAGTTTGAATGATCATTCAAACTACGATACCTATTATAACTCCGTAGACATATTGCACATATTATTAAAAAGTCCGCGTGAAAGACCTTATCTTTCTAAAACTAAAACTTTAGCATGAAAAGAATACTCTGCGCCCTTACTGCCGTGATGACTTTTTCTTTTATTGCCTGCAATTCCGGCTCTGAAAAGCATACTCTTTCTCTCCGCCTCGCGAAAGGTGACACTTTTAATATAGCATCAAACTCGAAAATGGATTTCACAGTTGAGGTGATGGGCACGAAGCAGGAATTTAAAATGAACAGTGAGTCTGAATCGCGATTTGAAGTATTGGACAGCACTGCGGCAGGTGCGGAAATGAAAATGACCATTCTGAAGCAACAGAGCAAACTGGATGTTGGAAAGTTAATTCCCGATTCCCTTCAATCAAGGTCTGACAGTGCCTCCATGGCCATGATCGGTAAATCGATCTATTTTAAAATTAAAGATCAGAAAATTTCTGACGTTCGGGGATTTGAAGAAATTAACCGTCGTGAAGATTCAGCAGTGGCTGTGATGATGAAAAAATTTATGCCGGAAGAAACATTTGAGCAAACGACCAACCTGATTTTTGACGTTTACCCACCCAAAGCCGTTACAGTCGGCGAATCGTGGAAGAAAGAAACCACAGTTGCCTTCGCAGGGATCCCGATCAAGCTCAACACCATGTATAAGCTCAAGAATGTAAAAGATGATCTTGCAGAGGTGGCGGTTGATGGAAAAGTTAGCTCTAACGGCGCGGAAATGCCAATGATGCCGGGCTTAAAAATAAATATGGATGGTAAATATAACGGAACTATAACCTTGCAATTAAATACCGGTTTCCTGCGAAACTCAAACTACGAGGTAGAGGTAAGATCTGATCAGGAGTTTACCGGGGAGAAGGTTCCAATAACAATTAAAGGGAAATTTTCCACTACAGGGAAATAGCCGTTCAACCTGTCTTCCTGGAATCTCTTGTTCCCGCGTACAATTCATACTCGAATAGCCGGCAATCTATTTTACCGGTATAAAATTCTATTCGCCGTTTTGGCTTCAGGCCAATTTTCTTGGCGAGTTCCAGGTTACCTGTAAATATATATCCTGTATATCCCTTGCATTCCTTCTTCAGAAAATCACCCATTCGTTTATACGTTACCGTTAGCTCTTCTTCTTCGCCTAGCCGGTCGCCATACTCAGGATTAAAAAAGACAATGCCTTCACCCTCTGCCGGTACCGGTGTTTCGGCAAAGTCGCACACCTTAAACTCTATTAGTTCTTCAACGCCTGCAATGCCGGCATTCACTTTGGAAATGTTCACTGCATCTTCGCTCAGGTCACTCGCAATTATTACAAGGCCGGGAACCTCAACAACTTGCAATTCCATTTTCCGGCAGATGTCCTCATAAAGCGAGGGATCGTAGCCCAGCAAATGCATAAAGGAGTAGTTGGTTCTGTACAAGCCGGGCTTACGATTAGTTGCAATCATTGCTGCTTCAATTGCAAGTGTTCCGGAGCCACACATTGGATTAATAAAGGGAGACTTCCTGTTCCATTTGGTTGCCATTATGGTGGAGGCCGCGAGAGATTCTAACATTGGTGCCTTGCCCGGGATCTTCCGATAACCATGTTTAGAAAGCGTTTCCCCGGAGGTATCGAGAAAGAGTTCAGCCTGATCGTTTTTCCAATAAAGATGAATGACCACCTGATTTAAATCCGGACCAGAGTCTGGCCTGCTTCCCGTTTTTTCCCTGAACCGATCAGCAACAGCATCTTTCACTTTTACATTCGCGAAAAGATTGTTCGTGATGGTTTCATTACTTACATTGCTTGTAATGGAAAAGTATCCATTGCCGGGAATTATCTTTTCCCACTCAACTTTTACTAATTCTTTGTATAATTCGGATGCATTTTCAGCTCTGAAAGTTTTCAACGAAAACAACACCTGGCTTGCACAGCGAAGGTTTAAATTCAGCCTTATACAATCCTGCAGGGATCCTTCGAGCTCAACGCCGGTTTTAAAGACCTTAACAGGCAGAAAGCCCAGGGCTTCAACTTCCATTGAAAGATATGCGGAAAGCCTATTGGCGCAGGTGATAACGATCCGTTTCTTCTCAAAAAATAAATTCATCTGGTTCAAAGGTATATGATCAGCGTTGAAGGTTGATTAAGTTGCTCAGTGAAAAAAACCTAAATTGTACCATGGACAACAAAAGTGAGATCAGGCTTGCGGTACTTATTGATGCAGACAATGTGCCCTACAAGAACATCCGGGGCGTGATGGAGGAAATTGCTATTTATGGCACTCCAACTTTCAAACGTATTTATGGAGACTGGACCAAACCCACAGTTGCCGGATGGAAAAAGGTTCTACTGGAAAATGCTTTAACACCAATCCAGCAATACAGCTATACGACAGGGAAGAACAGCAGTGATTCTGCTTTGATCATTGATGCAATGGATATTCTTTATTCAGGTAAGGTAGATGGTTTTTGTATTGTATCAAGCGATAGTGATTTCACCCGCCTTGCAACAAGACTTCGGGAGGCGGGGATGAAAGTGATCGGCATAGGCCAGAAAAAAACTCCTTCGCCATTCAGGGTGGCCTGCGACAAATTCATTTACCTGGAAATCATTCCACTTGCCGAAGAAGAACATTCAGTTGTTAATGTTGAAAAACCGGCAAAAACCAAAGCGGCAAAGAAAAACGATACGGAAAGTGTTCCGAAGATAAACCGCGAAACATTAAAGCTCATACATAGTACCATTGAGGATCTTGCAGATGAAACAGGTTGGGCCTTTTTGGGAGATGTAGGAAACCTTTTGCTGAAGAAACAACCCGACTTCGACCCCCGGCTTTATGGCTTCCAGAAATTAACCCCGCTTATTTCCTCCCTGCCGCAATTTGAAATTGATAAAAGAGACACAGATAAGCGTGGTATTAAACATGTATATATCCGCAATAAATAAGACCCTCCAAAAACTATTTAGAAAGAAGCCGGATGCATTCTTCCAAACTGCTTTGCCAGTCGGGAATATCCAATCCTGTTTCAGCCTTGAACTTAGAGGTATCCAGCGCCGAATAAGCCGGGCGTTTTGCAGGCGTGGGATACTGAGATGTGTTGATCGGTTTAACCTCGCAGGATGACCGCGTAAGAGTTCCAATTGCAGAGGCAAAATCAAACCATGATATTATGCCTTCATTGCAATAATGATAAACCCCGGGCGCACTTGAATTTATTGCAAGATGAACAAGCGCTTTTGCAAGATCGGCGGCATATGTTGGACTTCCAAACTGATCAGAAACAACGCCTATAGACTCTTTCTCCTTCATCAACCGCATCATCGTTTTCACAAAATTCTTCCCAAACCGGCTGTAAACCCAGGAAGTTCTTACAATTAAACAGTCTTCATTATTTTCCAAAGCAAGTTCCTCTCCTTTGAGCTTAGTTTCTCCATAATAATTTACAGGATCGGTCGTGTCTTGTTCCTTGTAGGGAATTTCAGCTTGCCCATTAAAAACATAATCCGTGGAAACATGAAGAAATTTAATGTGGTGCAACCTGCATTGAGCTGCAAGATCACCAACTGCAAGCCCGTTTGCCCGCATTGCAACATCACGCTCTTTTTCCGCAAGATCAACTGCAGTGTAGGCTGCCGCATTGATACAGATGTCGATTGAATTAGTTGATAAAAAACTTTCTACATCGCCGATGTTTTCAATATCAATTTCTGAGCGGGTTGTAAAGATAAATTTGAGATCAGTATAGGTGGGTGCAATTATGCGCAGTTCATTACCAAGCTGGCCGTTAACTCCCGTTACCCATATCGTTTTTCTATCAGTCAACTTAACCTACGTATACAAAGTTGTTTTTTGCTGATTCAAGGTTAGGATGGTTCATATCCTTCTCCGATATAATTTCACGGCCCGTCGGGATCTTCCAGTTGATATTGAGACCAGGATCGTTAAAAGCTATACCTCCCTCCGACTCTTTGTGGTAGAACCTGTCGCATTTATAAAACACTTCAGCGCTTTCAGAAAGAACCGAATAGCCGTGGGCAAAGCCTGCAGGAACGAGTAGTTGTCTTTTATTTTCTGCGGAAAGCTCAATGCTGAAAACCTTGCCATACGTAGGTGATCCTTTGCGTATGTCAACCACAACATCTAAAATAGCTCCGCTCAGGGCCCTGATAAATTTAGTTTGAGCGAAAGGATCAAGTTGGTAGTGGAGGCCGCGAATTACTCCGAAGTTCGACTTCGCCTGATTATCCTGCACAAACCGAATATTGATCCCCTCATCTTCACAGATCTTTTCATTATAACTTTCAAAAAAATAACCGCGTGAGTCTTCAAACACTTTTGGCTCGAAGATCATCAATCCCGGGAAATCAGTTTTAATGAAAGGCATGCCTGTATTGGTTTAAGAATAAATTTCTTTAAAATATTCAATTGTTTCGATCAATCCATCCTCAAACTTTTTTGTAGGATGGTAGTCAAGTAAGTTTTTCGCAAGGCTGATGTCGGCCAGAGAATTCCTGATGTCGCCGGCTCGGGGCTCCCTGTAAGTGGCTGCCCAATCGCTGCCGAGCTGCTTCCTGCACGCTTCGTAGAGATAGTTTACCGAGAACTTTTCTCCGACTGCTACATTGTAAGTTTTATTAAGCGCTTCAGGGTTATCGGTCAGCATACCCTTTATGTTTATTTGAACTGCATTGTCCACAAAAGTAAAATCACGCGTTTGTTCACCGTCACCATTAATATAAACAGGCGTCTTACGCAAAATCCCTTTCACAAACAATGGTATCACCGCGGCATAAGGACCGTCAGGATCCTGCCTTGGTCCGAAAATATTGAAATAACGAAACCCCATTATTTTCATTCCGTAGGCGCCGGCAAACACACCTGCAAAAAGCTCGTTCGTTCTTTTTGTGACTGCGTATGGAGATAATGCATTTCCGATACGGTTTTCCTGTTTTGGCAAAGTTGGTTCATCGCCATATACGGAAGAGGAGGAAGCATACACAAGCTGTTCAACTTTGTTGTCTGATGCAGCCTTGAGAATATTTACAAAGCCTGTGATATTCACTTCGCTGAAGTAGGTGGGTTCCTTCATACTTCTCGGTACACTTCCAAGTGCGGCCTGGTGACTTATATAATTGATATCCTTACACGCCCGTTGACAAACTTCCGCATCGCGAATGTCGCCTTCCACAAATTCAAAAGCAGGATACTCTTTTAATATCGCAAGGTTTTTTTCGAATCCATTCACCATGTTATCTAACACCCGCACCTTTGAAGCACCATTCTTCAATAAGTACTCCGAGATGTGCCCGCCAATGAAGCCTGCGCCCCCTGTTACCAGAAAACTAAGCACGTCTAAGTTCTTCGTATGAAATACCATTAATACACTTCTTTAAATCTCTGCAAAATTTTTATAAACTCCAGTATCCCCTGGATGTGATCTTTCCTCGATAGGTTCCTTTCAGATCCGCGACCAGGGCGTGCGGTTTCGTGATCGAAGCAAAATATGCATCATCAAAATTCTTGTATGCTGCATGCGGAACTGTTACAATCACAGCATCATAATTGTCGGATGTTCTTTCAGCAAGGCTAAAACCATATTCATGATTTACTTCATCGCTTGATGCATGCGGATCTATTACATCAACATTTAGAGAATATGATCGTAATTCCTTAACAACATCAGCCACTTTAGAATTTCTTATATCACTAACATTTTCTTTAAAAGTGGCTCCCATTACAAGAACGCGCGCGTCCTTCACGTTTCCGTTATGCTGAATGATATATTGTATCACTTTCTTCGCCACATATCCGGACATTCCGTCATTGATGTTCCGGCCTGCGAGTATAACCTGGCTATCATAACCTAACTGGTTCGATTTGTAAGTGAGATAATAAGGATCAACACCGATACAATGACCGCCGACCAGGCCTGGCTGGAATTTCAAAAAATTCCATTTTGTGCCCGCCGCTTCTAAAACCTCAAAAGTATTGATGTTCATTTTATCAAAAATGATCGACAATTCATTCATTAAGGCAATATTAAGATCGCGCTGAGTATTCTCAATGATCTTTGCTGCCTCGGCAACTTTTATAGATGATGCCCGGTGCACTCCTGCCTTTACTACTAGTTCATAAACCTTTGCGATAATGTCGAGACTTTCTTCATCACATCCACTTACAACCTTTATGATAGTGGTGATAGTATGCTCCTTATCTCCGGGATTAATTCTCTCAGGCGAATAACCGATCTTATAATCAGTCACCATCTTCAAACCGGAAATTTTCTCAATGATGGGAACACAGTCTTCTTCAGTGCAGCCGGGATACACCGTGCTTTCAAACACAACATAATCTCCCTGCTTCAATACCTTGCCAATGGTCTCGCTTGCTTTTTGCACTGGTACCAGGTCAGGAACATTATGTTCATCAACAGGAGTTGGTACGGCAACGATATAAAATTTTGCACGTTTAAGCACTTCCAGATCATGTGTAAAAGTGATGTCGCATCCCTCAAAGGCGGCCTTTTCAAGTTCCTGGCTTGGATCAATTCCCTGCTTCATCATTTCCACGCGTTCAGCATTGATGTCGAAACCGATCACTTTTATTTTTTTTGCGAACTCAAGTGCTATAGGCAAACCGACATAACCAAGTCCAATTACTGCCAGCTCGGCATCCTTACTTAATAAACTCTCATATAGATTCTTCATGCTCAATCCTGGATATAATTTATTTATTGTGATTTCTTAAATTCTTTGGGAAGCTTATTAAGTTCTTCCTGCGGTAAAGATTTAAAGTATTCGTATGTTTTTAACAGCCCTTCTCTGCGATTTACAGTGGGCTCCCAGTTTAAAAGTTCGCGGGCCTTTGTAATATCAGGCTGCCTCTGTTTAGGATCGTCTACCGGCAATGGCTTAAAAACGATCTTTTGCTTAGTTCCGGTAAGGCTGATAATTTCCTTTGCAAACTCGAGAAGAGAAATTTCATCGGGGTTTCCAATATTTACCGGAAGCGCATATTCGCTCATCAATAAACGGTAAATCCCTTCCACAAGATCATCTACGTAGCAAAAACTTCTCGTCTGGCTTCCGTCTCCAAACACTGTAAGATCTTCTCCGCGCAGAGCCTGGCCGATGAATGCTGGAAGAGCGCGCCCATCGTTGAGCCGCATTCGCGGGCCGTAAGTATTGAAAATTCTAACGATCCTGGTTTCTACATTATGAAAACTATGGTAGGCCATCGTTATCGCTTCCTGGAAACGTTTCGCTTCATCATATACACCACGCGGACCAACCGGATTCACATTTCCCCAATAATCCTCATTCTGCGGATGCACAAGAGGGTCTCCATATACCTCGCTTGTACTTGCAACAAGAATTCGCGCATTTTTTGCCAGCGCTAAACCGAGGCAATTGTGAGTACCAAGAGAACCGACCTTTAATGTTTGTATCGGAATCTTAAGATAGTCGATAGGACTGGCGGGAGAGGCGAAGTGCAAAATATAATCAAGTTTCCCGGGAACATGTATGAACTTGGAAACATCGTGATGATAAAATTCAAATGCCGGGTTCGGGAAGAGGTGCTCAATGTTTTTAAGATCTCCGGTGATAAGATTGTCCATTCCTATCACGTGAAAGCCTTCGGCTATGAACCGATCGCAAAGGTGTGAACCAAGAAAGCCAGCCGCGCCGGTAATTAAAATTCTTTTACTCACTGCTTAAATTTGAATTGCTGACGGAGCCGTAATTTTCATATCAGGCATTGTAACTTTTTTTCTTCCCACACTTTCATAATGAAAGCCTAAAGATTCGATCTGGTTAAGATCGAAAAGGTTTCTACCGTCAAATATTACCTTGTTGCGAAGCATTGAAGATATACGGCTGAAATCGGGTGTTCTGAATTCATTCCACTCTGTAGCGATCACCAGCGCGTCCGCATTTTCCAAAGCATCATATTGCGTTTCGGAAAATATTATTTTGTCGCCCAGCTGGCTCCTTGTATTTTTCATTGCTTCCGGATCGAAGGCTGAAACAGTCGCTCCTTCCTTCAACAGTTCTTCAATTAATGTAAGCGCGGGTGCTTCACGGATGTCGTCAGTATTAGGCTTGAAGCTTAAACCCCACAAAGCGAAGTGCCTTCCTTTAAGATCTCCACCGAAAAATGCCTTTATTTTGGGAAGGAGGTGAAGCTTTTGCGCATGGTTGACTTTCATAACGGCATCCAGTATGCGAAAACTATAATTCACTTCACCCGCAGATTTATTTAATGCCTGAACATCTTTTGGAAAACAGGATCCTCCGTAACCGATGCCCGGAAACAGGAAGCGGCGACCAATCCGCTCATCGCTGCCAATACCTTTGCGAACCATATCTACATCTGCACCCATCCTTTCACAAAGTTGTGCGATCTCATTCATGAAGCTGATTTTCACTGCAAGAAATGAATTTGCAGCGTACTTCGTAAGTTCAGCCGATCTTTCATCCATGAAAATTATCGGGTTTCCCTGACGCACAAAAGGTGCATACAATTCATTCATTATTTTGATGGCTCTTTCCGAAGAAGTTCCGATCACAACGCGGTCGGGCTTCATAAAATCGTCAACAGCCACACCTTCACGAAGGAATTCCGGATTGCTGACAACATCAAATGACTCACGGATATTTTCTCCTTCCGAAGAGGCCATAATTGCCGAGGAAACTTTTTCAGCTGTGCCCACCGGAACTGTACTCTTGTCGATAATCACTTTATAATCCCCTGGCTTCAGCATTTTGCCTAATTCGGCTGCAACTCCCAGAATATATTTCAGGTCGGCGCTACCGTCTTCACCCGGCGGTGTGGGCAATGCAAGAAAAATGATCTCTGCTTCCTTTACAGCTTCTTCTAAGGATGTAGTGAACTCAAGCCGTCCTTCTTTAAGATTACGTAAAAAAAGTTTCTCCAATCCCGGTTCGTAAATAGTGATGACACCGTTAGAAAGTTTTTCAACTTTAGAAGCATCTATATCAACACAGGTGACCGTGTTGCCCGTTTCTGCAAAGCAGGTTCCGGTTACCAATCCAACATACCCAGTTCCAATAACAGCTATTTTCATAAATCGAATCTGTTTGAATTACCTGTTTACAAATTGTAAAACATGATCAATAATAAATTGTTGTTGCTCCTCATCCAATTCTGTATGAATTGGAAGCGAGATCACTCTTTCTGTTAACCAGTCTGTCACCGGCAATGAATAATCACTTCCTCCAAATTCCTCAAACATTTTTTGCCGATGCGCCGGTACAGGATAATAGATCATGGAAGGAATACCGTTAGTGGCGAGAAAAGAATGTAATTCATCCCGATCAATGCCGTTCAGAACAAGAGTGTACTGATGAAAAACGTGGTTATTATTATCTGCCCTGAACGGTACGGTGATTTTATTATTTCCCGAAAATCCCTGATCATAGAAAGCCGCAGCATTCTGCCTTGCTTTAATATAGCTGTCGAGATGGGTGAGTTTGATATCTAAGATCGCTGCCTGAATTGCATCAAGGCGGCTGTTACAACCTACAACATCGTGATAATATCTTTTACTTTGGCCGTGGGAAGCTATCATGCTCATTTTTGCGGCAAGGCCTTCATCATTTGTCATCATCGCTCCACCATCGCCGAAGGCACCGAGGTTTTTGGAAGGATAAAAAGACGTACACCCGATATGACCTATTGTACCGGTCTTTTTCACCGAGCCGTCTGAAAACGTATATGCGTTACCGATAGCCTGAGCATTGTCTTCCACTACAAAAAGATCATGCTTTGCCGCGATCTTCATTATTGCCTCCATATCCGCAGCATGCCCATAAAGATGAACCGGAACAATCGCCCTGGTTTTCGGAGTGATAGCTTTCTCAACCGCCGCCGGGTCCATACAAAAGGTCTGCTTATCCACTTCAACAAAAACCGGTTTCAATCTTAGAAGAGCGGCAACTTCCACCGTGGCAATATAAGTAAAGGAAGGAGTGATCACTTCGTCGCCGGGCTGAAGGCCCAATGCCATCAGGGCGATCTGAAGTGCGTCGGTGCCATTGGCACATGGAATCACATGCCTGATGTTGTGATATGCCGCAAGGTTTGAAGCAAAGTTTGCCACCACATTTCCGCCAATGAACTGTGAGCTTTCCATTACTGCGATCACCGCAGCATCAACTTCCGACTTAATTTTATGATACTGGGTTTTTGTATCAACCATTTGTAATGGCCTCATTGGCGCAAAATTTTAGCGGCGCAAAGATAATATTTTGAGTGTCTATTTGTTGCCACAGCTTATAAATTGAAAAAACGACCGTGAGGTGGTATTTTTGATCAAATCTTCGCTTTTGAGTCTTCTTTTTTACTGGGCTTTCCTGATTCTGTACAGATCCGCGATCACGATAGCGGCGCTCTGGAGCAAAAAAGCGCGGCAATGGATCGAAGGTCGCAAGCTACAGGTGCCTGAGTATAAACGCAAAACCGTTTGGATGCATTGTGCGAGTTTGGGAGAGTTTGAGCAGGGGCGACCACTTCTTGAAGCCATTAAACTTAAATTTCCAGGATATCCTGTTGTTCTTACTTTTTTTTCGCCGAGCGGCTATGAAATAAGGAAAAACTTTGCCGGCGCCGATTCCGTATTATACCTGCCACTTGATGGAAGAGATGCAGCCCGCAACTTTATTAAAAAGATAAACCCTGAACTCGTGCTTTGGGTGAAGTATGAATACTGGTATTATTTCCTGAGCACATTGAAGGATAAAGAAATTCCGGTTCTGCTTGTATCGGGGATTTTCAGGCGGTCGCAGCCTTTCTTTAAACCTTACGGTAAACTATGGCGCTCGGTTTTAAAATCGTTCAACAGGCTTTTTATACAGGACGGGGCCTCACACAAATTATTGGGTGAATTCGGGCTTAAAAGCGATGCGACTGTTTCCGGCGATACGCGATTTGACCGGGTGGCAGCCATCGCTTCACAGTTTGAAAAAATTGACCCTATTGAAAAATTTTGCGGAGAACATCGGGTAGTCGTTGCCGGTAGTACATGGGAAGAAGATGATGCGGAATGGGTTCATTACATCCGCCAGCACCCCGAAATAAGATTTATTATCGCCCCACACGAAGTTGACGAAGTAAACATAAAGTATGTACAAAAAATGTTTCCCACTTCAACTTTGTTCTCAAAACTCGGTGAATCTCCCAAGTCTGGTAATGTTCTTATTATAAACAATATCGGAATGCTGAGCAGGCTTTACAGGTATGCTCATGTAGCCTATGTAGGCGGAGGCTTCCGGGAAAGCGGGATACACAATGTGCTGGAAGCTGCAGTATACTATAAGCCGGTGATATTCGGACCGGTGTATGAAAAGTTCCGTGAAGCGCGTGAACTAGTTGAGGCTGGCGGCGCCTTCCCGGTAAAGAATGCGATTGATCTGGAAAACCTGCTTGACCGGTTATTTAACGATGAAGAATTTTTGAAATCCGCAGGCACCACGGCGGGGAACTATGTGCAACAAAACAGAGGAGCTACACAAATTATTATGAATTACATTCAGGAAAAGCGTCTTCTTACCAATTGATCGAACTGTTTTACTACAGGGTTGCTTTCCATCCACCCGAGTTTAAGTTTCAATTCCCGCTTTATCCAATACTCCGCTTCGGGATAAATAGCAAATCCGTTGATCGTTTTAATACTTCTTTCATACATCACCTCATCCCCCCGAAATAATTCATTGATGAAAAGAAAACGGTCATTCAAACCGATACCTTTACGAAGATCTTTTATAGAAGTTTCAGAGAGTGCGTCGCTGAGTTCTGTACGTTGCTGCTTAAGTTTGTCATTAATGGATGTCTCTTCCTCCCTGGCCATTGACTGAGACGGTTTTTCCGTCACCTCTGTTTTTTTCGACTGGTGTTGAAGTAAGGTGGGCGTTTCCTCCATCGGGTCGAATTTTATGGCCGGTTTATTTACTGTTCCCATCTGGTTGAGCGCCTCAGCATTCTTTTTGATCTCTTCAAGTTCGGCCTCTAATGCAGCTTCATCAACCTGTAGAACCTCCACGATCTTTTCCTCTGAACCACTATCTTCCGCTTCCACACTAGCTGAGGAAGCCGGCAAGTTTGAAATGTGAAGGGCTGGAGCAGGATCCTTCTCTCCCTTATTCGCAGGAGTGATGCTCTTAAGATGCACTAATTCACTTTGTAAAAGCTGCACCGTTACCAACAGGTGATCTATTGAAGCATTTGCCGCTAACTGTTCCCTTAATTTATTACTGAGTGTCTCCACCCTTTCCATATCTGTCGGTTTTCTTTCTTCCAAATGGCTGCTGCAATTGTTTTGTGCGTTGCTGATAAACCTTAATCTTTGCAGCACGCAGCGATAAAGTTACTAACACATTTTTAAAAACTTGATTTAATGTTTATTGAACCGGGCTTCAGAGGTGAGAGAAGAGGCTGGATTGAAGTGATTTGCGGAAGTATGTTCAGCGGTAAAACCGAAGAATTGATACGCAGGTTGAAACGCGCAAAAATCGCCAACCTTAAAACAGAAATTTTCAAACCTTCGGTTGATGTACGTTATGATCAGCTCAATGTGGTAAGTCATGATTCGAATATCATTCAATCTACGCCCGTAGATCATGCTCAGAGTATTTTACTGATGGCACAACAGGTGGATGTGGTTGGTATCGACGAAGTTCAGTTTTTTGATGAGGGTATTGTAAATGTGTGTGAGCAGCTTGCGCTCCGCGGCATCAGGGTGGTAGTGGCCGGGTTGGATATGGACTTTACCGGTAAACCATTCGGACCCGTTCCTCAATTACTTGCAGTGGCCGACTACATTACAAAACTCCACGCGATCTGTGTTAAATGTGGTAACATAGCAAGTATCAGTTATCGTAAAGTGGCTGACGAATCTCAATTATTGCTTGGCGAGAAAGATCTCTATGAACCGAGATGCCGGCATTGCTGGCAGATGCGCGACTAAAGTGATATTATGTTTCAAAGAACAATTGCCTTATTAAAAAAAGACCTCTTACTGGAGTTACGTCAACTGCATACTTTCTATGGAATTCTTCTTTACATCGCCTCCACAATTTTTGTTATCTACCTCACACTTCCGGATAGCCCAGTGGCAGAAACCTGGAACAGTTTGTTCTGGGTAATTCAACTTTTCGTTTGCGTGAATACCGTGGCTAAAAGTTTTTTGCAGGAAGGACGTGGACGAATGCTTTATTTCTATTCGATTGCCTCACCGGTTGAATTCATAATTGCAAAGCTTCTTTATAATGTGATGCTGATGCTGATGATGAACGGGGTGAGCCTGCTGTTGTTCTACATTTTTTTAGATAATCCCGTAAGTGATGCCGTGCTTTTTTTAGGCATCTCTTTGCTAGGTGGCTTTAGCCTTAGCCTTGTATTTACAATAATGAGTGCAATTGCTTCTAAGGCTCAACAAAACGCTGCTTTGATAGCCATACTAGGTTTCCCTGTTATTTTGCCTGTACTGCTTTTGCTGATGAGATTAAGCAAGGCTGCATTTGCAGAAGTTTTTCGGGAAGGCGCGGTGCTTCAACTAACGGGGATGATTGTGGGTTTAGACGTACTCGTTATAACACTGGCTGTGGTGTTGTTTCCGTTTTTATGGAAAGACTAGTGCAATTTGATAATACAATAATTCGGTGATTTGGTGATTGGCTTGTTCAGGGCCGCATTTCCTTTTTATCAAATTAACTGACGTCTTTTGCCGATAAGAGAATTAATTATCAAATTTTCAAATCAACCAATTATCAAATCAGCTATAGTTCCGAATTAAAAGTATCTCCCTGCCGAATGTCGCCAGTTTCAAATCCTTTTTTGAACCAGTACATTCTTTGCTCACTCGTTCCATGTGTGAATCCGTCCGGCTGAACTGTTCCCGTTGCCTGGCGCTGCAGGTTGTCGTCTCCTATCGCGTTCGCTGCCCTCAATGCCTCCTCAATGTCTTCAGCCACTAAAACATTTTTCATTTTATGATTATGATGTGCCCAAACGCCGGCATAAAAATCAGCCTGCAACTCCAGGCGAACGGAATACTTATTATACTCCGTTTCTGACAACCGGCTTCTTAACCGGGCCACTTTTTCGGAGGTGCCCATAAGAAATTGTACATGATGGCCAACCTCATGCGCCACAACATAAGCGAGAGCGAAATCGCCGGCAGCGCCGAAACGGTTCTTTAATTCGTCAGCAAAAGAAAGGTCGATGTACACATCATTATCTCCTGGGCAGTAAAAAGGGCCTGAAGCAGAACTAGCGGAGCCGCAGGCAGACTGCGTAGCGCCGCTGAATAAAACAAGTGTGGGTTTCTGATAGGAAGCTCCGTTTTCAGCAAATAATTTTTCCCAAACATCTTCCGTATCTGCAAGAACCACTTTTACGAATGAAGCTCTTTCATCTTCGCGGGCTTTTTGCTCAGGCGACAACGGCTGGCTTTGCTGCTCGCCCGTTGGTAGTGCACGAGTAAGGTCTGATATATCACCATCTCCCAAAAAGAAATTGGCAAGTAGGAAAAGCACGCCGAGTATTCCTCCGCCGGCTGCTACCTGTCCTCCGGTAACACCGCGCCTGTCGTCAACATTTGAACTTTCCCTTCTTCCTTTCCATAACATATGCGTAGTTTTTTATGTTTTTAACCTGTGCAAATACAAGTTAAGAAAAAATAGTGCCATCGACGGAGCGCATTATTTTATTTTGTCAACTTTGTTCCTCTTTCCTATAACTTTGCGCCACCTTAAAAAGCTGGCAGCAGTTGAAGAAAAACTGGTGGAAAATATTGTCTGTTCTTTTGTTGATGTACACCATTGTTGGCGGCTTCATGATGGAGGTTCCTCGCCTCTTCATTTTAAATGAAACCATCAGAAATTTATATTTCCACGTATGCATGTGGTTTGCCATGATGATATTATTTATCATCAGCTTTGTTCACAGTATAAAATATCTCGCAAAAGGCCGCTACGCCTCTGATCTTAAAGCCCGCAACTACGCCGCAGTAGGCGCTTTTATGGGAATTCTCGGATACCTGACGGGAACGATCTGGGCCAACTTTACATGGGTAAGCGATCAGGGGCAGTCGCTGGCCACCATTCTTAAAGAACCAAAACTCATAGGTGCCGCGATCGCATTATTAATATATGGCGCATATTTCGTTTTGCGCGGATCATTTACTGACATTGATAAGAGGGCGCGCGTAAGTGCAGTTTACAATGTTTTTGCATTTGCAATGTTATTTCCCAGTATTTGGATAATTCCACGTTTGGTGGGAAGTTTGCACCCTGGCTCGCCCGGGAGTGAAAGCGGTAACCCGGCTTTGAATTATAATGATATTGATGCCAGGTTGAGAATAGTTTTTTACCCGGCAATTTTAGGTTGGACCTTGCTGGGCGTGTGGATCGCAACGCTAAAAATCAGGCTCGAGCTTTTGATAGAAAAATCAATCATTTCATGAAAATTATCTTCCGGAACTTTTTTTTTCTCTTCCTCCTGCTTGCAGGTAAGCTGGCCTTCGCACAGGAACAAGCAGAAATGGCCGATGTAATGCGGAGTAATGGGAAGATATATGTAGTGGTTGCAGTTTGCCTGACCATATTATTTGGTCTTATTCTTTACCTGGTAAAACTTGACAGGAAGATCAGTAAATTGGAAAAAAGCAATAATAACTGAAACGCGTAAACGCTTTTTAAAAATAAAAATTTAAACCCCGCCACGGGTGGGAAAAACACAAAACAATATGTCTGCACATCAACCGTATAGCTTTTTTCAGAGCGTTGAAAAAAGTTTCGACAAAGCTACAAAGTTCACCAAATGGGATAAAGGGATCCTGGAGCAAATCAAGGCCTGCAACAATATTCTTCAGATGCGTTTCCCGGTGAAGCGCGACGATGGCACTATTGAAGTAATTGAGGCTTATCGCGTGCAGCACAGCCAGCATAAAACGCCTTGCAAGGGCGGAATACGTTTCAGCGATGAGGTGAACCAGGATGAAGTAATGGCTCTTGCGGCGCTGATGACATATAAATGCGCGATCGTAAATGTTCCCTTTGGCGGAGGCAAGGGAGGAATTAAGATAGATCCGAAAAACTATAGCGTTTACGAACTGGAAAAGATCACCCGCCGTTATACGAGCGAATTGGTGAAAAAGAATTTCATTGGTCCCGGCATCGATGTACCGGCACCCGACTATGGAACCGGTGAGCGCGAAATGGCGTGGATCGTGGACACCTACGCTTCCTTGAAGCCCGGCGAAATTGATGCTGCCGGATGCGTGACTGGAAAGCCGGTAACGCAGGGTGGCGTACGCGGACGTAAAGAAGCTACCGGCCTCGGTGTTTTCTTCGGCATTCGTGAGGTTTGTAATATGCCTGATGTAATGAAAGAGCTTGGGCTCGAAACAGGAATTAAGAACAAAAGAGTTATAGTACAAGGGTTGGGAAATGTTGGCTATCACTCCGCTAAATTCTTCCGTGAAGCCGGCGCCAAGGTGATCGCGCTGGCTGAATATGAAGGTGCGATCATGAACCCCGACGGGTTAAACGAAGATGAAGTATTTGAACACAGAAAAGCAACAGGATCGATCCTCAATTTCAAAGGCGCAACTAACCTTGCGAAAAATTCAGACGCCCTTGAGCTTGAGTGCGACATACTGATACCTGCGGCTTTGGAGAATGTGATCAATGGCGAAAACGCTCCCCGCGTTAAAGCAAAAATTATTGGTGAAGCCGCTAATGGTCCATGCACTCCCGAGGCCGATGAAGTATTCATCAAGAATAATATTCTGTGCGTACCGGATATGTACCTGAATGCAGGAGGCGTTACGGTGAGCTACTTCGAATGGCTGAAAAACCTTAGCCACGTTCGCTACGGAAGGATGGAAAAGCGATTCACAGAAAACCTTAACACATCCATCCTTGAACAGGTTGAAGGCCTGACAGGTAAAAATGTAAGCGACCAGGCAAAGAAAATCATTCTTCATGGGCCCGAGGAAGTAGACCTTGTACACAGCGGACTTGAAGAAACAATGATAGCCGCAACACGCGAGATAATGGACATCTGGAGAAACAATGAAGAAATTCCGGATATGCGTACAGCCGCATACGTTAGTGCGATCAACAAAGTTGGAACCAGCTATGCACAGCTTGGTATCTTCCCATAGTTCAGCATGCTGAATATTATATTAAAGGCTACCAATTGGTAGCCTTTTCTTTTACTATTCGAATGAAAAACCATTTGTTCAATAAAGTATGTAACTCACACCCGGAAGAGTACGCACTAAGTTGTCAGGGCCCTTCACCTTAATTTCATCAAACGTAACTATTGAACCGGGCTGGCACTGTTTCATAAGATCTTTGATCGGTTCAAGACTGCTGCTTTTAATGAATCCGCGTTTCATGGATGTGAAATTCGCACCAGTGAAATAAACGGTTGCACTTACTACCTCAAATCTCACATCAAACTCAAAATCTTTCAATTCGGCGCGGCAATAATCCTGCATCTTAAAAACGATGGATGACATGCGGCCGGAGCCTTCTGAATCCTGTAAAACCATTTCGGGTGCACTAACCTTGCAATTCACGGTCGGCGCATTGTCTTCAAGAATTTCCTCTGAAAACGGACCATCAAGTTGCAGCAGGCCAATACTTGCCACAACAGAAAGCAGCAAAATTTTCATGTTTTAAAAATTTAGAAGTGGAGAATATCTAAATCTAATATTTGATAAGTGAAAGCAATGTTATAACCAGATCCAAACGGCTCATGTAATGAAAACTACAATTCAACCCTCTGCGAAACAGTTCATACATTATCATTCTCCACCCTTAAAATGTTGCTGATACATTTGCGCAAATAAAAATGAATCGTGAATAACATTATATACTCTCTCGCTTCCCTGGCCTTTTGCGTTACGATCGGAGGCGCAGTTTATGAACACATTGCGGTAGTACCTCAGTGGGCAGCAGCTCCACCGCATTCTTTGCAGATGTTCCAGGGGAGTTATGGCCTGAGGCCGGAACCTTTTTGGATGGCAATACACCCTGTGGCGATAATACTTTTGGGCACCTCGTTAATATTAAACCGGAAGATGGTGAGGCGGAAGAATTTGATGGTGGTGTTTATTGGATACCTGATCATACTCGCTGTTACGGCCATATACTTTGTACCGGAACTGTTATCGATAATCAGTACAACCTATGCACAAGTAAGCGACCCGGAGTTAACATCCCGTGCAACGAGATGGGAAAGATTGAGCCTTACCCGGCTGGCCTGCCTTATTTTGATGGCAGTTTACCTGCTCGCGGGCCTGGCGAAAAGTGAGGTGACAACAAAACAATTTAGCAAAGGATCGATTGCATGATTTATCAAGCATATGAGGGAAGGGATTCAATCTCTTTCATCTCTCCCGATACCTCTCCGCCGAAGGCAATGCAATAAGAACCATTGGTAATCACCAAAACCGCTGCCCGAATCGTGCTGTTGTAAGATAAAAGCTGGATCATGGCTTTATCGGTCAACGGCACATTCATTTCCTTACATTCCACCAACATCAGCGGTTGTGCGTTCACGTTATAAACTACAATATCAAAACGCTTCCTGAGGTCTCCTACCTGCACCAATTTCTCCACTGCGGTAAGCTTTAAGGGGTAAAGGAGCACTTCAGATAAGTAGAGCAAAAAATTCTGTCGCACCCACTCCTCGGGAGTAAGTACAACCCAGCGTTTCCTGCAGATGCAGAAAACAAATTCCTTATCTCCTTCCTTTTTTATGGCAGGCCGTTTGTCCGGGTATTTTATCCTGATCACGCATGCAAACTAAGGAATGCGTACGACCCACGGAAACTCCAAATAGCGTATCTTAGGGCAAAGCCAAAACATGCCGGTAAATATCATTTCAAAGAATTTGTTTGCGCTACGGTTTTCGACGACTGCTTTAATTTTCCTGCTCACAATTTTATCCTGCACAAAAGATGAGACTCAAACTCAGCAACTTCCGCCGGGGAGAACCTACCTCACGAAAATTTATCAAATAGATTCTACTGCAAGTGGGAAAGATACCCTGATGGAATCGCTTACATACGACAACATGAAAAGAGTGGTTATAGTTGCAGATTCGATCGTCACCGGGGGCGTAAGCTCTTTCTTTGCGAAGGAAATTTTCTACTACCTGGGTAGCGACACTCTCCCATATAAATCAAGCCTCGACGTTATCGACGGCACCTTTATCGATTCAATCAACAGGTTTTTTTTATACGATAACCAGGGAAGAAAAATAATTGATTCGATAATCTCGAAAACGATAAACCCCACTGTTACTAACAGGAAGCGGATAAACACTTATCATTATGTTGGTAACCGAATATTCGGTTCAACTACCTCCACAAACCTCGACAACCCTGCGCAGGTAAGTACGCAAAACGACACGGCTACATTAGACGCAGCCGGAAACGTGTTAGAAACGATTGAGAACGCGTTTCAACGTACTATTTATACTAACACCTACGATAACTATCCCACTCCTTTCAGCAAAACGAACATCCTGGCAAGTCGCGATGTATTTATTCGCACCTGGACGGACTACTGGCTCGTTTCACCCAATAACCAGGTTTATAACAAAATTGAGACAGTGGGAAGTACCCCTTATGAAGCATGGTTAAACTACCAATATAATTCGGAAGGATACCCGACCCGCTCAGTGCGAACTGAATCCACCCGCCCCGATCGCAAAATGATACTCGAATTTGAATATTCACCGTTGTAGATCAGCCAACCACTATACTTTGACTGTTTAACTTTTACCCGGTCGCTTGTGCCTTATGGCTTGTGCCTTGTGCCTTGCACCCTGCCTAATTCGTTGCCGCATCTGCATTCAGGTTTCCCCATCCCAAACTACCGTTGCGTGTGGGATAATTTGCGCTTGTAGTGACTAGTTTATTCAGCACCTGGTCACGCGTAAATGATGGAAACCTGCTCCACACCAGGGCAGCTATGCCCGCTGCCGTTGCCGTTGCTACGGAGGACCCGCCAACAGTTGATGGGATGTCACCCGTCATAGCAAGGGTTAATGGATGCCGGCCATTTGATGCTTTCTCCATAACTATGGTGAAGTCGGTTTGAGAGCCATCATGACAAGTTGTGCAGGTTGTTCCGAAATTGTTGTCCCGCACACCTGTAACTGCATTTACTTCGTTCATTATTGCCGGGAAAATAACGCCATACCATCCGCTCGTCCAGCTAAATGAAGTACCTGCTGCACAAAAGATCAATTTTCCTTTTCCATATGCATATCTTATTGCGTCTGCCACCTGCGAGCTGCTCGTAATACGGCCCATACTCATGCTGATGATCTTTACATCTGCGC